>NZ_JBYLUE010000003.1:0-8520 GCF_058107265.1 Nicoliella sp. ESL1149
TTATTTTACAATATAAATAAATTATAGGAGCCTTTATTATTCCTTCATGTCAAAGGAACGAAAATTTTTACAAATTGGTAAATTCAGGAAGTCTTAAGCCACTTACGACCCATCCCTTAAGTGTATGATGTAACGAGTCAATCTGATAATAGGTATTGCCAACTTATTCCCAAACTTGAATGACCAAACTGGTATCCAAATTGTAAAAACTGGTTTAAATTCTGGGATTAAGTTATTAGACACTGCTTTTGCTTATGGAATGGGACACTCAGAAGAATTAGTCGGGGAAGCAATCAAAGGCTATGACCGTGGTAGTATCGTTGTTGCAACCAAGGGGGCTCAAGATACTTCTGGTGATAATGTTACGATTAATAATGATCCTGAGTTCTTAAAACAAGCTGTTAAAGATAGCTTAAAACGTTTAGGAACCAACTATATCGATATTTTTTATATTCATTTTCCAGATGATAAAACTCCTAAGGATAAGGCGGTTGCCGCTTTAAACGAATTGAAACGAGATGGCATTATTAAAGCTATTGGAGTTTCTAACTTCTCAATGGATCAACTAAAAGAAGCTAACAAAGATAATCTAGTTGATATTGTTGAAGATCAATACAGTTTAGTTCATCGTGATGCTGAAAAAGAACTATTCCCATATTTGAAAGAACATAAAATTTCATTTGTCCCATTCTTCCCATTAGCTTCTGGGCTTTTAACCGGTAAGTATACTGATACACAAGTTACTTTCCCAGAAAACGATATTCGTCATGGGAATCCCGATTTTGAAGGAGAACGCTTTGAAACGATTGTTAAGGCGGTTAATTCAATTAAGCCAATGGCTGAAAAGAAAAACATTACTGTTGCTCAATTAGTTATTGCATGGTACATCAAGAATCCTAACATTTCTGTTGTTATTCCAGGTGCCAAAAAACCAGAACAAGTTGAAAGTAATGCCAAAGCAATGGAAGTAGAACTTTCAGATGCTGAATACAAAGAAATTGATGATGCTTTTGCAGCATTTAAATAACTGCTAGTTCAACTTAAAATAAAACACAAGCTCATTTTTATTATGAGCTTGTGTTTTATTTTGCTTCTGGAAGCATATTTTTAATTCCACCAAGTGGATTTGGAACATCCCCGTGATATCTAGGAATCAAATGAAAATGACAGTGCATAATCTCTTGTCCAGCATCATGACCAACGTTAATCCCAATATTATATCCATCAGGATGAAACTTATCATCTAGCATTTTCTTTCCCTGATGTAAAAGATCATTCATTGCTAGTAATTCATCATTTGTTAAATCAAAATAGGTTGGCCGATGTTGGTTCGGAATTACTAATAAATGTCCCTTGCTAACTGGATGGATATCAAAAAAGGCAACTGCTAGCTTATTAGATAAAACAATGTGTAATTTTTCTTGATGACAAAAGATACAATTTTCTTTCTTCATTTTTAAATGCTCCTAAACTAAATATGCTTTTTGAAAGAACAAGAACAGCATTATACATAATCCAATGTACGATAAGATGTAAACCACTTTTTCAAAGGTTCCACCAGTTCGATAATAGAATCTGAAAGCTGGTCTAGCGTGTCTGCCATTATTCTTAGTATTATAAAATGGATATAGCCATGGAACACCATGATTAGAAAAACTATCCTCAACTAAGTGTAAAAAGAATCCTGCTGTAATCATTAAAAATAACAGCCGTTCATAGTTTATATTATTATTGTTAGCGTTAAGTAATTGACTGACTGGGATAAACATTGATAATAGCAACAAGAAAATCACTGCTAGTAGACTATGAGTCCAAGTCCGATGTTTCATTAGAGAAATTATTTTCCCAAAGGGTCCGAACCAATGGTTAGCTTGAGTATTTGATAAATCAGCATCTGGTAATTGGGCACCAATCCAGCCACCAATCAATCCAACGATTTCAATTGGTACGACAGGTTGCCAGATATAGATTCCAGTTGTAATTACTAATTCAGACACAACAATATGTGTTTTTCGTAATGCCATTGATCACTTTAAAGCTTTCTCAATTTCTTTTTCAATTCTTTTAGGAGATGTAATTGGAGCGTAACGATGGATAAATTGACCACCTCTTCCAAATAAGAACTTAGTATAGTTCCATTTGATTGCGCCCCGACGTGAAATCATCTTTAAATATTTAAATAAAGGAGTTGCCTCGTCACCATTAACTTTTACGGTCTTAGTCATTGGAAATGTTACTCCATAGTGAAGTTGACAGTATTCAGTAATATCGCTACCGTCCTTTAATTCTTGTTTGAATTGATTTGATGGAAAACCGATTATTTCTAATCCTTTACTATGGTATTTTACATATAGGCTTTCTAAGTCTTTTAATTGTCCTGCTAATCCACATTTACTTGCGGTGTTAACGATTAAAATTACCTTATCTTTAAAATTTTCAAAATTGATCGTATCACCATTCATTTCGGTAACCTGAAAATCGTAAATACTTTCCATTAGCTAAACCTCCGTTAATATTGTTATGTATAGAATAAGGGAATCGACCTGCTATCGCAAGTGATTCCCTTATTCTTATTGAGTTATTAAAAAGTTATTTTTTATCAGCTTGATTAACCGCAGCTTGACCTAAAATGTTTAGATAATTGAATGGACGATCAAAGTATGGTTGAAATAGCATATCAACCATTGCTAAATCATCAATCGTATTGTTATTTTGAATACATACGGATAATGTATTTGCGGATTGGGATACATCATACTTGCTCATTAATGCTCCACCTAGAATTCGACGAGTATCAGGATCATATACTAATGACATTAATACTGGCGTCGTAGTGGGCATGAATTCAGGACGGTAGTTATCTGTGATGATAACTTCTTGTGCTTTAACGCCATCATGTTTAGCCATCGCCATCGTCAATCCAGTTGAAGCAATTGTAGTTCCATACAACATTAATCCGGATGATGATTGAGTTCCCATGTACTTAACGGTTGGTTCTACCAAGTTCTTACCAACCAAAATACCTTGACGAACAGCATTAGTTGCTAATGGAATATAAGCATCAGTGTGGGTAGGATTATAATGAACGGCAACACTATCACCAGCACCAAAGATATCAGGATCAGATGTTTGCATGTAGTCATTGGTTAAAATCGCACCATTAGGAGCCATCTTAACTTGACCCTTCAAAAGACCAGTGTTAGGACGGAATCCAACACAAAGGATTGCCATGTCAGCTTTAAATGAACCCTTATCAGTAGTGACTGTCAATTCATCATCACCACTGAATTCGGAAACCATTTCTCCTAAACGAAGATTAACACCATGTTGTTTATACATTGATTCGATTTTATCGGAGAATTCAGTGTTGTAATATTTAGATAGAACCCGATCATTAGTATCAACTAATGTCACTTCATGATCGTGGTTGGAATAAGAATCTACTAATTCTGCTCCAATGTATCCGCCACCGATAACAGCAATGCGTTTGTTATCCTTAGCAGCAGCAAAGAGCTTTTGAGCATCAGCCCAGTTCTTACAGAAGAAAACCTTCTTATTATCAACGCCCTTAATAGGTGGTACAACAGGACTTGAACCAGTTGTCATAATTAGCTTATCATAGTGTTCTTCAGTCGTTTTATTAGTATCAAGATCTTCGACTGTGATCGTGTGTGCATCATGGTCGATAGATTTAACTTCATGTTTCATTTCGACATGAGCACCGTCTTTTGCTAAATCTTCAGGACTGGAATAGAAAAGTCCTTTTGGATCTCTTACTTTTCCATCTAAGTATAAAGCAATTCCACATGAAAGAAATGAAATATTATCATTTTTTTCATATACAGTCACATCAGCATCGGGATGGTCTTTTAAAATTTCTTTAACAGCGAAAGTACCTGCGTGAGTACAACCGATAACTAAAACCTTCATAGTGATAACTCCCTTTTAAACCTATCTATTTTATATTTACATCTTAATTATATACACCTTGTGAAAAAAGTACAATCAATTAAGCTTACGATATTATTTATTAATAAAAAACCAGCATCCCAATAAAGGGATGCTGGTAAAAATTAATTATTTGTTTTCTAAATCACGAACTGCTTGTTGAGCACAAACGTTCATGATGTTCCAAGGACGGTCGAAACCTGGTTGGAAGAAGAAGTCAGCATAAGCTAAATCATAAACAGTCATTTTAGCTTGAATAGCAAGTGAAATCGTATTGATATTTTGGGTAGCATCTTGGGTAGACATGATTTGAGCTCCAAGAATGCGACCATCATCAGGAGAATAAGTTAACTTAAAGTAGACCTTAGCATTTCCGGCATCAGTTGGTACAAATGGTGGTCGGAAGAAGTCAACTGTCATTGTTGACTGAACCTTAGCTCCAAAGCGACTAGCTGTACCTTCTTTAATACCAGTGGAAGCAAACTTGTAATCAAATACAGTTAAAGCACTAGAACCAGATACAGGAGTCATGTTCGTTGGATGACCCGTAGCATTAAGTCCAGCAGTCCGGCCTTGACGACGAGCGTTAGATGCTAAAGCAATGTATGCATGACCATCAGTAGGAGCAAATGGAATTAAAGTAGCATCCCCAACAGCATAAACATCCTTAGCACTAGTTTCCATTTTATCGTTGATCTTGATCAAACCATGGTCATCTAAATCAACAACGCCTTCAAGCCATTTCGTATTAGGTTTGATTCCAGCAGACTCAACAACTAAATCAGCTGGAATTTCAGTTCCTTTATCGGTAATGGCAGCAACAACTTTACCATCAGCGCCCACAAAACTACTTACAACTTCACCACCAACAAAGTCAACACCATGTTTATTAACTTCATCAGTTAAAATACCAGTGAATTCTTTATCAAGGTAAACACCTAACATTCGTTGATTATGTTCAACAATGGTAACTTTCATTCCAGCTTCAGCAAATACTTCTGCTGCTTCAAGACCAATGTATCCGGAACCAATAACAACAACGTTATGAATATCGGGATTAACAGTAGCTTCCTTTAATTTCATTGCCCAATCACGGCCACGCATAAAGTAAATGTTATCTAAATCACCGTTTTTGATTGGAAGTGCATTTGGCACAGCACCAGGACTCATAATTAATTTATCATAGCTTTCATCACGTTCACTACCATCATTATGATCAATAACATGAACAGAGTGGTTAGCTGGGTCGATTTTAGAAACTTCTTGTTGGACGAAAACATCCACACCTTTTTCTTCCATGTCATCTTGTTTAGCATAACTAACATCATTAACATGTTTTACGACACCTTGTAAGTATAATTCCATTCCACAAGATAAGAATGAAATGAAATCACCTTTTTCGTACCATTGAATTTCAGCTTTAGGATCACTGAGCAAAATTTGTTGTACAGATTCAAAACCACCATGAGAAGAACCAATTACGATATATTTCATTATTTAATCCCGTCCTTTTTATAATTATTATTAAGTAGTATTTATTATACAAAACAAAATTACATAAAGCAAATTTTAAGTCGTATACTTAACAATTTCTTTGCAATAAAAAAGCACTTCCAATAAGGAGAGTGCTTTTAATATTTTTAATTAGTCTTGATCAACATCGTTAGGATAATGAGCAACTGGAATTAAGCCATGACCAGCTTCTTCAATTCTAAGGATATCATTGTACTTTTCAACTCGTTCAGAACGAGCCATTGCTCCAGCTTTAAGTTCACCACCGTCGACAGCAACAGCAAAGTCAGCAACGAAGGTATCACCAGTTTCACCAGAACGGTGACTAATCATGGTCTTAAAGTTGTTCTTACGAGCTAGACGAACAGCTTCAAGGGTTTCGGAAACAGTACCAATTTGATTAAGCTTGATCAATAAGGTATTTCCAGCACCCATCTTAATAGCCTTACGAATAAACTTAGGGTTGGTAACGATCAAATCATCATCAACGATTTGGACCTTATTACCAATTTGTTTAGTGATAGCAGCGAAGTCATCCCATGAATTTTCGTCCATTGGGTCTTCAACTGACATGATAGCAGGATATTTAGTGACAAAATCATCAACAAAGTTAGCCCATTCCTTAGCATTGTAAGTAGAACCTTCAAAGTTGTAGTTACCGCTATCCTTATCAAAGAAGTATGATGAAGCAAAGTCAATCGCGATACCAATATCTTCACCAGGCTTGTAGCCAGCTTCTTCGATGGCCTTGTATAATGCCTTAACAGCATCTTCAGTGTGTTTCATGTTAGGAGCAAAACCACCTTCATCACCAACACCAGTTTCGAAGCCTTCTTTTTCAAGAACCTTCTTTAAGGTATGGTATACGTCAGCAATCTTATTGATTCCATCACGGAATGAAGTCTTCTTTAATGGAGTGATCATGAATTCTTGGGCGTCAATATCGTTATCGGCATGTTCACCACCATTAATAACATTATGGAATGATTGTGGTAATTCAAGATCAACTCCACCTAAGTAACGATATACAGGTTCGTTAAAGTAAGCAGCAGCTGCTCTAACAGTGGCCATTGAAACACCCAAGATGGCATTAGCACCTAACTTAGCTTTGTTAGGAGTACCATCTAAGTCGATCATAATCTTATCAACGTTACGTTGGTCAAAAGGATCAACACCATGTAAGGCATCATTAATCTTAGTGTTGACATTGTCAACAGCCTTTAAGACACCCTTACCTTGTAATCTCTTACCACCGTCACGTAATTCAACGGCTTCGTGTTCACCAGTAGAAGCACCAGAAGGAACTTCAGCACGGCCAAGAGTTCCATCAGTTAAGATAACATCTGCTTCAACAGTTGGGTTTCCACGTGAATCGAATACTTCACGAGCTTTAACACGGTCAATATATACTTCATTAATACGCATAAAATCATTTCCTTTCATCAAGGTCATTATGCAGGCCATTTCTAATTTAATTTTTATTACATTTTCATCATAGTAATTTAAATTAAATAAGTCAAAGGATATAACTTATATTAGGTACACATATTAAAAAAGAGCTAGATAAGTCTAGCCCTTTTTTATTTATTCCATCCATTGAGTATTGTCTCTGCGCATTGCAATCGTTTTAATGTTCAATAAATCTCTAGTTCCCAAATTATGATCGATCGAGTTCTTTCCCCATGAACCAGTTCCTAATGTTAGTGATGGTTGCATGTTGTTATAAATACCACCAACACCACCTAGACCAGCTGGAGAATTAACAAGGATTCTAGTTGCTTTTTCAAACATTCCATACTTAATAATTAAATCTTTATCATTACTTTGAATTCCAGCAGTATGACCTAAGCCGCCGTAGTGAAGAAGTTTATTTACGATTTCAAAAGCGTCATTATGATCCCTAGCCTTGTAGACAGTAAGAACAGGAGAAAGCTTTTCTCCTGATAGGGGATGCTTAGGACCGATTCCTTCCATTTCAACAGCAAGTACTTTAGTATCTTCAGGGACATCGATATCTGCCATCTTAGCAATTTTAACAGCACTGGCACCAGCAATAGGGCCCTTAACACTTAATCGTTTACTATCGAACATTGCATCTGATAGTTTTTGCTTTTCATCTTCAGGAACGAAGTAAAAATGCTTTTTCTCTAACGCTGCTTTTACTTCATCATAGATTGGAGCATCAATGACAGCACTGTTTTCTGTTGCACAAATCATTCCATTATCAAAGGTTTTCGATAAGTATAAATCATTAACGGCGTTATCAATATTAGCTGTTTTTTCGATATAAACAGGACCATTACCAGGTCCAACTCCTAATGCTGGCTTACCAGATGAATAAGCGGCTTGAACCATTCCTGGACCACCAGTAGCTAATGTACATGCAATTCCAGGGTTATTAATTAAATCATCAGTAGCTTCAATACTGCACTTGGTAATCCATTGAATTGCATCTTCGGGCGCACCGGCGTTAACTGCTGCCTCTTTAACTATTTTAGCTGCTTCAATAGAACAATTCATAGCTTGAGGATGAAAACTGAAAACAATCGCATTTCTAGTTTTCATTGCTAAAATAGCTTTAAACATTGTTGTAGATGTTGGATTAGTAACTGGCACAATTCCAGCTAATACTCCTAATGGTTCAGCAACTTTAATTAGCCCTGCTTTTTTATCATCAGAGACAATACCAACTGTTTTATCGTCTTTAATTTTTTTCCAAACAGCCTTCGTCGCAAATAAATTCTTAGTTGCTTTATCCTTAGCAACACCACGACCGGTTTCCTCATAAGCATCAGTTCCTAATTTAGTGCTAGCCTTGATTCCGGCATCAACCATTGCAAATGCAATTTTATCAACTTGTTCTTGAGTGAAACTTTGCATTTTACTTTCAGCGATATTTGCTTTTTTAACCATCTTGTCAATTTCGTTTTCTATCAATATAATCACTCCTCTTGCTAATAATTGTTACTGCTTTCACAATTTGTATTCATTTTTACATTTTTTATTCTAAAAATCAATGTTTATTATTGAATAAAAAACAACTTAAACAATTCGTCAAAA
>NZ_JBYLUE010000004.1:0-549268 GCF_058107265.1 Nicoliella sp. ESL1149
ACCGTCAAAAGGCCCAGGGAGACGACTTCGATGAGATGTCATGTATCTTGAAAGTGCCATCCCTTAAAACTACGATCATTCATCCCTGTTTCAACGGCATTCCTATCTCACGATTACATACTAACAGTGACATAGGATAAAAATAACGTTAAATGATTAATAATAATGACGTTTGGTTATGTTTTTATATATATAATGTACAAACTTATTAACAAAATTTTTTAAATAGATCTATTATTATTGATTAATTAAGATGTTTTACTATTGTTAATATTACTGTGATAACAACATTTAAGACATTATTTAGACTATTCAGGATACAAATAGAGTCCTCATTCATTGTTTTGTTGTATAGTTTATTTGTTTTTTGTTTTATTAAGTTAAAGTAAAATATATCAACTTACATTTTTTTATAAATGTTAAATAAAAAAGATAAATCCTGGGAATCTAATCCCGTGAGATTTATCTTTAACTCTTAGCCAGTTATTCAACTGATTCATAATTCCTTAAGCATCTTCATAATAGTTCTTTTATTTAGAAAACGCAAGTGACATCCCTAATAAAATATAAAATAAATAAATAGATTCATCTGTTGAAAATACAATACCATTAATTCGTTAGCTGACAAGTATTTTTACTTGTCAGCTAATTACTTTTTGAAATAAAAAAAGATAAGTCCTGGGCAACTGAGCCCGTGAGACTTATCTAAATACCTTAGCCAGTTATTCAACTGATTCATAATTCCTTAAGTATCTTTATAGTAGTCCATTTATTTATAAAATGCAAGTAAATCTAAGTCTAATTTAAATTAATTATTTAAATTAGATATATCAAGCATACCCTCCAAAAATGAATCATTATATATTTTTAATTAGAGCATAAAAAAGATAGATTCTGGGAACTTAATCCCGTGAAATCTATCTAAACATCTTAGCCAGTTATTCAACTGATTCATAATTCCTTAAGCATCTTTATAATAGTTCTTTTACTAAGATAATGCAAGGACATTCGTAAATTAATTTATTTTTTCATCTCAACTAATTATTATCAACGAACTGTTGAATCTGTGCAACTACTTTTTTAAGATCATCACTACTAGCGGCATAACTAAAACGAAGATAACCTTCTCCACCAGGTCCAAAGATTACCCCCGGCATGACACCAACTTTAGCTTCTTTAGCTAGCCGTAATGCAAATGCGACACTATCATGGCCATATTTAGCAGGGATCTTTGCGAAGATGTAAAAAGCCCCTGTTGGTTCAGGACTTAAAAAACCGGCTTTCGTTAAACCATCCCGTAACAAAGCTCTTCGTTTAAGATAAGCTCGCTTCATTGGTTCAGCATCATCTTCACCATGTAAGAATGCCTCACTAGCCGCATATTCTGCATTATTAGTTGCATGAGTCGTGATTAAAGTATGAACCGCATTAATTTTTTTGATCAATGGAGCCGGACCACAGATCAAACCGATTCTCCAGCCAGTCATTGCGAACGTTTTTGAAGCTCCATTTAAAAGAATCGTTTGTTCTGGCAGGATCTTAGCGATTGAAAAATGAGGTTCATCGTAAGTCATTTCACTATAGATCTCATCACTGATCAAGAAGATATTATGTTTTTTAATCACATTGGCTAGCGCTGTTAACTGGTCTTTAGTATAGGTATTGCCGACTGGATTGTTAGGATAATTAATGATCACTGCTTTGGCTTTAGGATGGTCTTTTAAGGCCGTATTTAATCGCTCTGGGGTCAAAATGAAGTCATCTTTTGCGGTATTGATAAAGATCGGTTCACCACCGCAAAAATTGATATTAGCCGCATAGAGTGGATATGTTGGGGTAGGAACGATGACTTCATCTCCGGGGTTCAATAGAGTCGTAAAAACATCATGGATTCCTTCTGCTACCCCTACCGTTGTAATGATCTGATCATCTGGATCATAATCAAGGTCATATTTATCGTGAAGAAATTTAGCAGCGTTGACCCGTAATGGTTCGATACCCAGCGAATCAGTATAATGACTTTGGTCATCATTGATTGCTTGGATGGCAGCTGATTTAATGTGTTCTGGCGTCGGAAAATCTGGTTCCCCATAAGTAAGTGAGATCAGTCCTGGAATATTAGCGATTCGCATATTAAAATCAACGATTTGATTTGATTGCATCGTTTGCACTTTTTGATTCAAATGTTGTAATTGTTGTTTTAGATCCATCAATGATTCCCTCCTTCTGCAAGGCCCTTTTTAAATGTTTCCACAATTAGGCATCCCCATCGTTAAATTCAATCTAACAGCTAAACTATTCGTTAGAACCATCATCTCAAAAGGATGCCGCCTAGAGAAAGCCTCACTAAACATTTCAATAAATGCATAATTAGCTTGAACTTATTTAGCTTGGTCTCCGCGAATTTGATGCAATTTTTCTGCCAAGTGAACTAATCCAATTGCGAACTTATGATTATGTGCAATATAGCCATGCTTAAGGCCTAAGCGATAAATATAGCCATTAATGTATTCAACTTCGGTTGGTCGGTCAGTTACCAGATCTTGGTACATTGAAGGATAATGTTCTGGATTAACGTCATGGGCAGTATGATAGATTACTTGCCATTCTTCTTCACGCGTATTCAATAGTTCGATCCCAGCTCGTTCACAAACATCGAACGCTTCATTAATCAGGTCGATACTCATCGATTTAGCTGAAGGCGCTTCGATGAATTCACCATAGGCACATTGGAAACTAGTGGAAAGACTGTTCAAGACGGAATTGAAGATGACTTTAGACAATAACGTTCCCATGAAATTAGTATGGATACTAGCGTTCAATCCTGCTTCAGTAAATTCTTTAGCAATTTCTTTAGTCGTAGCATCAACTTTTTCGGTTTGATTAGCTAGATTACAGGAACCAGTCCCTTTTTTCGCTACATAATCAACATCCCCAGGTTTAGTTAAGATACTACCGATCAAAGCAGTTCCCCCGATCACATGTTGTTTAGGGAAATATTGATCGATCTTTTCAATATGACCCATCCCATTCATTAAAGTGACCGCATATTGGTCATCATTGAAGAAATGAGCACAACGTTTAAGCATTTCTGACAGACCGATCTGTTTGGTAAATGGGATCACAACATCAGGATGCCCATGATATTCTTCAGGATAATAAATATTGTCGATCGGAACTAAATGACGTCCTTGGCCTCGGCGAGAAACGTAAACACCATGTTGTTTCCTGATCGTTTCAACTTGAGGTTCCCAAGTATCGATAAAGTCAACTTGATACCCTACTTCTTGTAATAATGTTCCAAAATGAAGGCCCATGCCCCCAGCACCTAAAATTGCGTATTTCATCGTTCAACATCCTTTCTTGGTCAACGTTATTTAAAAATATGATCACAACTAAGTTGATCGTATAAGTATTGATAACACACTGAATATATTCCTGATTACCTTAATTTCGTAAAAAACAAAAAACCCCGCTTCTAAATTAATAGAAACGGGGTAACCGTGGTACCATTCTAATTCAGATACAGTTCAAGCTGCATCCCTCACTAACGTCTAACAACGCGTGCACTAGTAATGAAGTGCCAAGCCATCATTGCCTCATTGACAATGCCAAATCACAACCCATCTTCATTCGTCCGCTTCGATCGTCTCACAGCCAGTGACGATTTTCTGGACCCACAGAACGAATTACTCTGCTGCTCATTTTGTTTAATTACGAAATTAATTAATATATATTCTAGGCCAAAAGAAAATAAAGTCAATTATTTTAATAAAAAGCCTTTAATTAAATTTGGAGCGTTCTTAATTATTAATATTGTAAATTTTGATAGCTGACAAGTAAAATTACTTGTCAGTCGTTGCTTTTTAAAATAAAAAAAGATAAGTCCTGGGCAACTGAGCCCGTGAGACTTATCTAAACATCTTAGCCAATTATTTAACTGATTCATAATTCCTTAAGCATCTTCATAATAAATCATTTTTAACTTTGTTGCAAGTTTTTAGTTAATTTGTTTTGTTATTTTTGTTTATTTAAAGTTAAAGTAAAATATAATTAATTACAATTATATAATTATAAATCAAAAATTATCGCCTTTATTATTCCTTACCATTCCAATCTAGTTCTTCCAAATAAAAAACGACCAATATTTTTACATTGATCGTTTTTTTATTGAATCTAATTTGATTAATAATTAGATGGAACTAGACCGCCACTTACGACCCATCCCTTAAGTGTATGATGTAACGAGTCAATCTGATAATAGGTATTGCCATCATTTGTCTTAGCAATTCTTTGCACTCTAAATCGTGCGCCTTGTTTAGCTAATTGATTCACATCAACTTGATTTGAAATGATCTTGGCACCGTTCAATGCACTAGGTTTATTAAACACGCGTGCTTTACCATTCAAAACGTGGTTATAGTTATGATCATTGATCATCTTTATATTAGTGATCTTAACTTTAATAAAAGCATTCGTAACGATTGGAGCAGCTTTGATCCCATCAGCACGAATCCATCCCCAAACACTGTGATGTTGAGAAACCACCTTATAATAGAAGGTCCCATCATTAGTTCGTGCCACTTGATAAGTCATGAAACGAGCTCCTTGATTGATCAACTTATTCACATCAGCTCCATTGGAAATCAATTTGGCATTCGCTAACCCACTAGGCCGGTCAAAGATCCATCGCATCCCAGTCAAACTCTTGTTATAGGTTTGATGAGCAAGTTTATGTTGAGCTACGATCTTTAAATTGTTATTAGATCGAACAATATTATTGGCACCACTATTAGAACTGTTAGTTTTCTTACTAGTCGTAATAGTAATTTTAGTATTAGCACTAGCAGGTAATACTCCCCCTACTATAAAAAATAATAAGACACTTACCAATAGACATATTTTAGTAATTTTCTTTCCCATAATTAAGACTCCATCCATATATAAAAATAGCTTTATTGGACTTATCGTATATCCTTTCATCTGACCTACCCACATAGTCAGAACTGATCATGGGACTCAAAATATTTTTCCTACCAGTTAGTAACATGCTTTATAATAACAATTTTTACTTCTAAGGTACAAACGTTTTAAAAGTGTCACCCATCAATAACATCGATTTACAAATTTTAATCTCATTTTTTGATGTTCGAATTAGTTACTAGACCTATTATTCATGGCTATGAACAATTTTTGAGCGAACAGCTTTTTTCATCAAATAACTTTTAAAAAAAGTGACAAACCATTCTTTTTATCCCATTCGTAATAGCAACACTTTTTATCCGTATGCATCCCGATACTTTTTTAGTTGCAAATCATAACTTTTAACAATAAAAAAGCTTACTGGAATTCACCAATAAGCTTTTTGCTTTCGTCCAATTACGAAATGAAATTTTTACTCTTGAACGATTTTAATTTTTAATTATTTTCCAGGAACATAGTCCTTGTCGATGATCAAAATTGGTTTAATAACAGAGCCATCGTTAGAAGCTTTATCGGCTTCATTAATGTCTTTAAAATCAAAAGTCTTTTCCAACGTATCAAATGGGAAGTTCCCTGCTTGCCAGAATTCGATCAATTTCTTGATCGTAATTTGAGGAACTGCATTACCCATTAAGACCCCATCAATATGTTTTTGACTAGCTTCAAGATCAGTCCATGGGTTAACGGTCATACTATGTTGAGTAACTGCTAATGGCGCAAAATGACCACCAGGAGCTAAGGCTGTCACACATTCTTCTTGTAACTTAGTCAAACCAGTCGTATCAACAACATAATCTGCACCTAAGCCATCAGTAAGATCTTGAACCGCTTTGATCCAATCGGTCTTCGCATTATTGATCACATCGGTTGCTCCTAACTTCTTAGCAACTTCCAACCGGGCATCATGGTGGTTAACACCAATTATCTTAGAACAACCCATGATCTTAGCAGCCATTAAAGCACCGAGACCAACAGCTCCAGTTCCCATGATAACGATCGAAGAACCAGGAGCTGGTTTCAAAGCGTTGAAGATAGTTCCAGCACCGGTAACAAAACCACAACCTAAAGGTCCTACCTTACGAAGATCGATATCCTTAGGAACCTTGATAATATTACGGTCGTTAACGATCGTTTCAGTCGTAAAACTAGATTGATCAAAGAAATTCGAAATAGGTGAACCATCTTTGGCAAAGAAAGCATGTTTACCGTTTGCACGAACTCCACAAGCATTCAATTTACCCCAGTTCACACAACTAGCTGGAAAACCAGCAAGACAGTTCTTACAAGTTCCATCATAAGCATAACTTAGAACAACATGATCACCGGCTTCGATACCCTTGACATCGTTACCAACTTTTTCAACGATCCCAGCCCCTTCATGTCCAGCAATTGCAGGATAAGGGAAGGTCCCAGTTTGTCCATCAACATCTCCGTTCCGGACAGTTTCATCAGTATGACAGATCCCAGAAGCGACCATGTGAACGAGCACTTCATTGCTATCTAATTCATCATCTAAATCACTTTTTCTAACTTAAAGGCGGCGTTACGTTCATCAACGACGGCTGCGGTAATTTCTTTCTTCATTCTATTCCACTCCTTTTCACGATCATCGGGAGACTATCAAAACTTAGTTTCTCGAACTACCCTTAATATATTCTTTTCCCATTTAAAAGCAATCATTTAGTCTAAAAAGATGCTTTATTTTCCATAAAGCTAGTGCTAACTTAAATTATTTAGTTTTGATTAGGAACTAGTTAATTTGAGCCGTGGTAAATATAATTTGTCAGGTCCTGCTAGATCATGTTTTCGTTTTAAGTACCCCTGCGCTTCTAAACGATCCATGATCTGGACACACTGAACTACAGATACTTCCAACTGATGACTAAGTTCTTCCATTGGGTATGTAATGAAAGCTTCTTCCGGATGCATATATCGATAAGCTAAGCGCATCCGTTCCTCCAAACACCCCAACACATAAGCCGCTCGAATATCCCCATGTTCCATAATGTATTTTAAATCCATCCTGCTCCACCTCTTTTAATAGCACATAGGATTAAATACGTAGAAAAGAACATAAGTTGATGTGAAATGTTTTTTTATTATTTATTTTTTTATTTTTAAGTTAAAGTAAAATATTATAAATATACATGTAAAATGACACAAAAAAAGCATCCCTTTTCAGGAATGCCTACTTAGGCGGTATGTGGGAATCGAACCCACGCGTGCTGGATCCACAAACCAGTGTGTTAACCCCTTCACCAATACCGCCATATCATTATTAACAAGATATTATTGTAGCTTATTTTAAGAGTCCCGTCAAATCTATGAATATACTAAAGGTCAAATTATCATGCTCATTAATAATGATAAAATTATTTTATATTGACTAATAATATGAAAAATAGTCTAATTTTCTGCTAAAAATCGCTCTATTCATCTCTAAATTCATATTAAAGTAAATAATACTATTAAGATAATTATTCCTTGTTGAGGGAATTTTATTAACATTTTAATTAGTTTTATTTTTATATAAGTTAAAGTAAATAAGTATTATATTCATTTTATAATACTATCTATATAGAACACAAAAAAAGACATCCCCTTTTGGAGATGTCTTTTTTAATTAATCAGAAGTGATTAAAGTAATGATTTAACGCACTTCTTATTACTGGTAATGTAACGTCCATCGCTAAGATAGAAACGAGTAATGGTACCTTGTCTTACCGTCTTAACGATCTTGAACTTACGTCCCTTAGCAACCCATTTACCTTTATCGCTAAAGTCTTTGGTTGAATGGATTTGGATTCCACCACGTTTAGTAACTTTGACTAATCTAACTTTATCAGCCTTTTCGTAGTAAACATCGTGAAGATGTACATTAGCGAGAATGTACTTACCATTTGCTAATTTGTAGAACGTCTTACCATTCTTTGTGATCTTGCCAACAACTCTGAATACCTTGGCATCAGCAAGTTTTTCAGCCTTGTAATAAGCACCCTTAGCACTCTTAAGATCAGGTTGACTGTAAAGTTGAACCCCACGAGTACTGTAAAGATGTTTAGTTACAGGAACTAACTTGTCTGCAGCAGAGCTTGCGTTCGATGAAGCAGAACTAGCATTACTACCGTTAGAAGCACTACTGTTACCACCATTCGAAGCGCTAGAAGCACTTGAACTAGCATGACTACTGTTGGATGATGCAGCACTGGAGCCATTGGAACTAGAGTTACTACCGTTAGAAGCAGAACTTGAACCGTTATTAGAACCAGAGTTACCACCATTTGAAGTAGAGCCAGAACCATTGGATCCTGAGTTACCACCATTGGAAGCAGAACCGGAACCATTGGATCCTGAGTTACCACCATTGGAGGCAGAACCGGAACCATTGGAACTAGAACTGGATGGAGTAGCTGAGCTTCCGTTCGATGAAGCAGAACTGGAATTAGAACTGCTGGATGATGCGGAACTAGCGTGACTACTGTTGGATGATGCAGAACTAGAACTGGAGCTACTGGATGATGCGGAACTAGCATGACTACTGTTAGATGAAGCGGAGCTAGAACTGGAACTGCTGGATGATGCAGAGCTAGAACTACTGGATGATGCGGAGCTCTTTGCGGATGCACTTGAAGCAGAAGATGCAATTGATTTAGCAGTTGATTCTGCAGTAGCTGCACTAGATGCAATTGAAGCTTCAGATTTAGCAGCAGATGATGCTACTGAAATAGCAATATTAGCAGCTGAAACATCCTTGATTTGAGCAGCGTATGAAGCAGCAACATTATTTTCAGATTCTAGTTGAGCTATTTCACCCTTAGCTTGATATGACTTAGCAAGTGATTGAGCAGATTGCATAGCACTTTGAGCACTTGCATTAGAAACTGCTTGTGCCTTTACAGAATTACCTTCTCTATCAGCAGCAGATGCGTACTTAGATGCTGCAATTGAAGCAGCACTAAACTTAGCAGCTTCTGAACTAGCAGCAGCACTAGCACTAGCAATGATCGAATCATAGTTAGTAGCGGAACTAGCAGCGGATGCACTGGATGAAGTTGCACCGAATGTCCGAACAGCACCGAAGCCTTGAGTTGCGGAAACTGTTTGAGCATCGTTGTCATCACCCATTCTGTCGAAATCATCCCCATCAGTAACAGTAACATTGTTAATACCAGCAAATAATGAAGCAATGATACTATTTGCATCGGCACTAACTTGAGCAGCGTGGTCATTTCCAGAACTAACGATTGAATTAGTATTGGCCATGATGGAGTTAGCAACACTAACGTTGTTTGAAGCAACGGAAGCGGCACTAGCAACAATGCTCATTGGAACATCGATACCAGCAGCAGCATCGGAAACTGCCTTAGCAGCATCAGAAGCCTTAACTGTTTCACCATTCGTAGCACTAGCAGCACTAGCAGCCATGGAAGTGAACATGTTAACATTTGCAGAGTCACCTTCAACACTGGCAGCTAATCTAGCAGCATTGTTATCACCGCTTTGATAAGCATTAACAGCATCTTTGGCAGCATCATTAGCAGCTGTAACAGCTGATTGAGCACTGTTGTTATTAGCAACAGTACTTGCAACCAAGTTCAATGCGCTAGCATAAGCTTGGCTAGCAACGACCGTAGCGGAACTAGCAGCAGTCGTCAAGTTGTTGATCCGAGCGTTAGCACTATCAGCAGCAGCTTTAGCACTAGCAACCACAACGTTTTGTTGACTATTAGCAGCAAAACCACTCAACAAGTTGATGTTAGCTTGAGCTTGACCAGCAGTGGTGATCATACTTTGATAACCAGCACTAGCTTGGTTAGCGTAACTACCAGCAAGACTAGCAGAAGCACTAGCAGCACTAACACTTAATGAACCAGCAGCAGCCTTACTGTCAGCAGCGCTCTTAACGTTGTTAACAGCAGCAACTTCAGAGTTGATCTCGTTAACGATTTGATCAGCCTTGACCTTGTCAGTAGCAGTTCTGGTATTCAACTTAACAGCACTTGTAGCTAATGAGTTGACGTTAGAACCACCAGAATGACTACCATCAGTAGCAACACTAGCAACAGCGGAGTTAACAGCTGTTTGTGATTCAGCAGCACTTAAAGCATTCATAGCGTAACTAGCTTGCTTCAAGTAAGCATCCCCTAAGACGTTGTTACCAAATGCGTAAGCCATGGAAGCTTGAGCAGCATTCTTATCAACTAAGGAAGCAGCTTGACTTGCCAAAGCAGCATTGATAGCAGCATCATTAGCAGCTTGATCAGCCCGACTAGCATTGGAACTAGTCTTTTGAGCTTCTTGACTAGCTTGGTTAGCTAATGCGGAAGCGCTATTAGCAGCGTTAGAAGCATTAGAAGCAAGACTAGCTAAGGAAGCATTACCAGGGAACAAGTTGGCATCGCTTTGAACTGCGGCAGCACTTTGTTGTGCTTGAGCAGCTTCACTAGCCATTTGACTAGCAACGACACTGGCCATCTTAGCGTAGCTATCAGCAGCATCGGCGTTCATGCGAGCACCAGAAGCATTTGCACTAGCAGATGCGTTCATTGCAGCAGCACTAGCAATTGGAGTATTGGCAGCACTACTACCGGCATTAGCAGAAGCAGAAGTTAAGCTATCAGCACTAACGAGGTCAGCCACAGCCTTGGAAGCAGCAATTGAAGCATTGGCTTCATCACTGTTTGCAGAGGCAGCAGCAAGACTAGCAGTCTTAACAGCGGAAGTCATAGTAGACATTGCGCTGCGTGAGTTGAGCTTGTAAGCACTAGTTACAACACTAGCAGCACTGTTCAACAATGAATCGTAAGTTTCAGTTAATGAAACGTTACCTTCAGCACGAGCTGATTGTTCAGCACTAGCATACTTGGAAGCATCATCAGCAGCAGAACTACCGATCAAGTAATTTTGAACAGCCGCACTAGCAGCAACACTACCAACTAAGGAAGCACCGTTAGCCCGAGCAGATTCTTGTTCAGCTAATTGATCAGCAGCACTAGCTAAGCTGACTTGTTGTTCAGCATCACTAGCAAGTCCAGCGATAACAGCATTATCACTTTCGTTGACTGCAGCAGCCTTAGCAGCTTGACTAGCAGCACTCATTGCTAAGCTGACGTAACTTCTAGAAGCACTAGCAGCTTCGCTAGTAGCAATGGAGTAACTGTTAAGATCATTAGACATGCTGTTGACACTATCGATGATAGCACTATCAGCACTATTAGCACTGGATGCGGCAGATGAAGCACTAGCAGCGGATGAAGCACCACTGGTTTGAGCCTTAGCAGCTTGGCTAATTGCCTTGCTTGCGCTGTTAGCAGCGGAAGCAGCGGAACTAGCAATGCTCTTATCACTTTGAGCAGCACTATTAGCAGATTCAGCAGCAGAACGATCAGCACTAGCAGTACTACTATCGGCACTAGCCTTACTATCAGCGGAACTAGCAATTGCAGCAGCGGATGAAGCACCAGAAGCATCTCCATGAGCAGCAGCAGAACTAGCAGCCTTAGCAGCGGAACTGGCAATGCTTGCAGCATTAGAAGCATCACTAGCAGCAGAGTTAGCATCACTAGCAGCAGAACTAGCAGTTGAAGCAGCAGAACTAGCATCTGAGTTAGCACTATCGGCATCAGAAGCAGCGGAACTGATTACATCAGCAGCACTACTGATGACGCTGTTAGCAGGGTTGTTAGAAGCCATGCTTGCAGCACTGGAACTCATTGAATCGGTCTTAGAAGCAATGGAGTTCGTTGCAGATGATGCGGAACCAGCAGAACTAGCAGCTCTGGATGCAGCGGAAGCATCTGATTTAGCACCAGAAGCATCACTAGCAGCCTTAGAAGCATCACTAGCAGCGGAGTTAGCAGCATTGCTTGCACCACTTGTAGCGGAACTAGCATCGCTAGCGGCCTTAGAAGCGGCGGAACTAGCAGCGTTAGAAGCACTGGATGCTTCACTAGCAGCAGAACTTGCATCACTAGCAGCCTTAGAGGCAGCAGAGCTTTCACTCGATGCCTTAGAAGCAGCACTCGATGCAGCAGAAGCAGCACTCGATGCAGCGGAACTTGCACTCGATGCGATCGAAGCGGCACTGGATGCAGCGGAACTGTCACCACTTTGGGCAGCAGAACTAGCGGCAGAAGCAGCACTCGATGCTTGACTAGCAGCGGAGCTGGCAGCACTGGATGCGGAACTGGCATCACTAGCAGCGCTTGAAGCAGCGGAGGCAGCACTTGAAGCATCGCTGTTATCACTAGCAGCCTTGCTTGCAGCACTGGATGCCTTCGAAGCAGCGGAACTGGCTTGACTAGCAGCAGAACTGGCGGCACTGTTACCAGAAGCAGCAGAGGCAGCAGAACTGGCTTGACTAGCAGCAGAACTTGCTCCAGAAGCAGCAGAACTGGCATTGCTTGCGGCACTGGATGCAGCACTGGAGTTGCTTGAAGCACCAGAAGCAGCGGAGCTGGCACCACTATTTGCAGAACTAGCAGCGGAACTGTTGGAACTTGCGGAACTAGCATCACTAGCAGCAGAACTTGCTGACTTAGCAGCGGAACTGGCTTGACTAGCATCACTAGCAGCACTTGAAGCAGTTGAACTTGCACTAGATGCAATTGAAGCAGCCTTAGAAGCATCACTAGCAGCAGAACTAGCATCGCTAGCATGTGAACTAGCAGCACTGGCAGCACTGGATGCAGCACTAGCAGCGGAACTAGCTTCACTAGCGTGCTTGCTTGCATCACTAGCGGCACTAGATGCAGCAGAACTGTTACCACTTTGAGCAGCAGAACTTGCGGCACTAGAATCACTGGATGCTTGACTTGCGGCGGAACTAGCTTGACTAGCAGCAGAGCTGGCAGCACTGGATTCACTAGATGCTTGACTAGCATCTGAACTAGCAGCACTAGAATCACTAGATGCTTGACTAGCAGCAGATGAAGCAGTTGAAGCAGCGCTGGATGCCTTCGAAGCAGCAGAACTGGCAGCACTGTTACCAGAAGCACCAGAAGCAGCCTTGGAAGCATCTAGCAGCGGAACTTGCTCCAGAAGCAGCAGAACTGGCAGCACTCGATGCACTTGAAGTTGCACTCGATGCTGAGTTAGCACTCGATGCAGCCTTAGAAGCACCACTGTTATTAGAAGCAGCACTGGATGCAGCAGAACTTGCGGATGAAGCATCGCTAGATGCCTTTGAAGCATTGCTTGCAGCGGAACTAGCTTGAGCAGCAGAACTTACGTCAGCACTAACTTGACTATCTAAGCTCTTAGCCTTGGCTTGATCAGCGATTGCAGCCTTAGCAGCACTTTGAGCAGTTGAAGTTGCACTATCAGCAGTCGTCTTAGCATCACTAGCAGCATTGATAACGGCGTTAGCAGCATTAGCGTAACTAGTTGCTTGACTGATGAAGTTAGCAGCAGAGCCCATGTTACCAGCACTCATTGCGGAGTTAGCTTGACTGATAAAGATCGAAGCATTGTTAGCATTGGAACTAGCAACGACGGAAGCACTATCAGCAACACTAGCAGCAGAACTAGCAACGATGTAAGCGGAACTGGCAGCAGCGTTTTGAGCATCGGCATCGTTCTTAACAGAGTTCATAGCAGATGAAGCACTGTTCAAATCACTAGCAGCACTTGAGATCGTAGCATTGCTTGGATTACCAGCAACGATACTGCTCATCGTAGTACTTTGTGAAGTAACATCGGCAGAGTAACTAGTTACTGCCGTGTCAGCACTGGATGCTTGGCTAGCAGCAATACTTGCCTTCGTAGCATCGTCATTTGCAGCGGATGCAAACTTAGATGTTTGAGCAGAAGCATTTGATGCTTCGGAACTAGCAGCACTAGCAGCACTTGAAGCAGCACTGTTACCACCATTAGCGGCACTGGATGCAGCAGCAGATGCACTAGCTTCATAACTAGCAGCAGCACTTTCATCAGCGATGGCCTTAGAAGCAGCGATCGAAGCAACTGTAGTAGCAGAAGCAGCGATTACTGATTGAGCATTCGCATTAGCTTCGTAACTCTTCAATGAAGCAGCGGAAGCAACCGCTTGATCATTAAGAGCACTACCTAATGTTTCGTTACCAGCATTGTAAGCGCTAGCGGCTTGACTAGCTAAGCTAGTAACATTGACTGCTCCGGCAGAAGCAGCAGCATTATCACTATCAGCCTTAACAGCTGCGGCACTGGCAGCAGTTGCGGCATTAGATGCTTTAGCAGCTTGACTTTGTGCATCAGCGTTGTAACTAGCAACGGCTGAAGCAGCAGAACTAGCAGCAGAGTTAGCACTGTTTACGGCACTGTTTTGAGTATTAGCAGCAGCGTAACTTGAAGCAATGGCAGCTTGACTAGTTGCTAAACTATTGTAACCAGCAGTTACACTAGCAGCGGAACTAGCTTCAGCAGCGTAGCTTTCAGCTAAGGAAGCATTAGCATCAACTGAGCCTGCAATTGCGGAAGTTGCAGATGCAGTGGAGTTAGCATCACTAGCAGCGGAACTAGTATTGCTTGCACCGGACTTCCGGCACTAGCAGCACTGGATGCAGCGGAGTTAGCGGAACTAGCATCACTAGCAGCAGAACTGGCAGTTGAGTTATCAGATGAAGCTCTGGATGCAGCACTGGATGCCTTACTTGCAGCACTGGATGCAGCAGATGAAGCACTAGATGCAGCGGAGCTATCAGCAGATGCCTTACTTGCAGCACTAGATGCCTTAGATGCATCAGAACTAGCAGCGGAACTGTTACCACTTTGAGCAGCGGAACTAGCAGCACTGGAAGCACTGGATGCTTCACTAGCAGCAGAACTTGCATCACTAGCAGCGGAACTAGCCTTGCTTGCAGCGGAACTGGCTTCACTAGATGCGGAACTTGCTTCGCTAGAAGCGGAACTTGCATCACTAGCAGCAGAACTGGCCTTGCTTGCAGCACTGGATGCCTTAGAAGCAGCAGAACTAGCAGCGGAGTTACCAGAAGCACCAGAAGCAGTTGATGAAGCTTGACTAGCAGCAGAGCTGGCCTTGCTTGCAGCACTGGATGCAGCACTGGAATCAGAACTAGCAGCGGAACTTGCGGAACTAGCATCAGAACTAGCAGAACTTGCACCAGAAGCAGCAGATGAAGCACCAGAGTTAGCGGAGCTTGCGGATGAAGCAGCGCTTGATGCATCAGATGCATGACTAGCAGCACCACTAGCAATGGATGCCTTCGTTACATCAGCCTTAGCTTGGCTATCAAGAGCGGAAGCCTTAGCTTGATCAGCGATCGCAGCACTAGCAGCAGCCTTAGCACTGGCAGTCATACTGTCAGCATCGGACTTAGCAGATGCAGCAGCACTGATGACTGCGTGAGCAGCATTAGCATAACTAGTAGCGGCATTAGCAAATGAGGTAGCAGCGGAAGTGTTACCAGCACTAGCAGCGGAGTCAGCTTGACTAGCAACGAAGCTGGCCATGTTGGCAGCGGAACTAGCAACTGTTGCAGCACTAGCAGTTGCACTAGCATCGTTCTTAGCAGCAGCAGCGGCGGAACTAGCAATTGCGTTTTGACTATCAGCATCACTCTTAACGCTGTTCATAGCACTTTGAGCACTGTTCAAGTCAGCAGCAGCACTAGCAATTGCGGAGTTGCTTGGGTTACCAGAAACGAAGCTGGCCATGTTAGCACTTTGAGCATTAACATCGTTGGAGTAACTAGTTACGGCATTGTCAGCACTAGATGCTTCGGAAGCATAACTTTGAGCAGCAGAAGCATCAGCTTGAGCAGCGGAGTTGAATGCAGAAGCACTAGCAGAATCACTGGCAGCAGAACTGGCAGCACTATTAGCGGAACTAGCAGCACTACTATTAGCACCAGAAGCAGCCTTAGAAGCAGCATTGGAAGCAGAGTTCAAGGAAGCAGAAGCAACCTTGGCAGTGTTTTCATCAGCAACCGCTTGACTAGCAGCGGAAACAGCGATCTTAGTTAAGCTAGATGTTGCGGTAGTTGCACTAGCAGCAACCGTAGCATTTTGACTAGCGATAGATGCGTAAGATTCGATTTGGGCAGTTTGAGCAGTAGCACTAGCAAGGTTACCGTTGTTGTAGTTAGCAGCAGCTTGACTAGCTATAAAGTTAGCCATGTTGTTGGCACTTTGAGCAGCGGAGTTAGCAGCACTGATCACAGCAACTTGTGAGTTAACGGCACTATCAGCACTGATGGCGATACTCTTTTGATCTTGAGCATCACTATTAGCACTATTGATGATGGCCATTTGACTGTTAGCATCAGAAGCGGTACTTGCAAGACT
The DNA here is from genome assembly GCF_058107265.1 of Nicoliella sp. ESL1149. Classification (NCBI taxonomy): domain Bacteria; kingdom Bacillati; phylum Bacillota; class Bacilli; order Lactobacillales; family Lactobacillaceae; genus Nicoliella; species Nicoliella sp. ESL1149. The sequence continues at coordinate 16,267 of NZ_JBYLUE010000004.1, forward strand.
AGCATTGGAAGGATCAACCGTAACTAAGCTATTGATCTTAGCAGCAGTATTACTACCAGCACTCGTGTCAGCACTAACAACGGAAGCAGCAGAGATGGCAACTGAAGTTGCACTATCAGCGACACTCTTATTAGCACTAGCAAGGTTAACATCGTTAGAGGTTGCACTAGCAGCGGAACTAGCAGCACTGGATGCTGAATTAGCAGAACTAGCACCACTCTTACCACCGTTAGCAGCGGAACTGGCAGCACTTGAAGCACTAGCAGTTACACTAGCTTGAAGTGCGATGGTTTGAACATCCTTAGCAGCTTGAGCAGCAGCGGAACTAGCAATATCAGTTTGTGATTGAATTGCAGTGGAGTTAGCAACCATGGAGGCAGCGTTAACACTAGCAACGATCACAGCTGACTTAGCTGCAGCAGCGTAACTAGAAGCAGATGTGACATCCCCTGCTAAGTAAGCAGAGTTTGCAGATGCATCATTAGCACTAACGGCATCAGAAGCACTTGAAACGGCAGCACTTAAGGCAGCAGTTGAAGCGTTGATGCTGTTAGCAAGACTAGCAGCGTTAGTTGCGATAGCAGATTGACTATTAGCATCACTATCAGCAGATGTGATAGCAGCAATAGCAGAACTAGCAGCAGCAGCGTAACTAGCTAATGAAGCATTAGCGGAGTTTGCAGATGCAAGTGAAGCAACACTGTCGTTAGCCTTTTCAGCAGAAGCAGTATCACTATTTGCAACTACGGCGTAAGATCTAGCTTCACTAGCGTAACTATTAGCAGCAGATGCATTAGCATTAGCACCAGATGCAGCACTGTTAGTAACTGTTTCAGCGGAGTTAGCAGATGAAGCATTGCTAGAAGCAGCGGAACTGTTACCACTAGCTTGACTAGCAGCACTAGAAGCGTTGGAAGCATCGGATTTAACATCGATAGACAAACTACCAGCAGCCTTTTCATCGGCAACGGCTTGAGATGCAGCCGACTTAGCAGTTGAAGTTGCAGCGTCAGCGACACTCAATTGAACAGTGGCATCACTTTCGTAGCCCTTCAATGCATTAGCTGAAGCAGTAGCTTGACCAGCATAGATATCACCATTAGCGGTGTTACCAGCATTGTAGTAGCTTACGGCAACGCTAGCTAAGCTATTGATATTGATAACGGCATTAGAAGTATTGGCATTATCATTATCAGCCTTGTTAGCAGCAGCGGAAGCAACACTAGCAGCACTAGCAGCAATTGATGATTGACTTTGTGCATCAGCATTGTAACTGGCAACGGCTGAAGCAGCAGAACTAGCAGCAGAGTTGGCACTGTTTACTAGGCTGTTTTGCGTATTAGCAGCGGCGAAGCTAGAAGCAATCGCAGCTTCACTAACCGCAGCACTGTTATAACCAGAAGTTACACTAGCAGCGGAACTAGCGATCACAGCATAGCTTTGGGCGGCAGTAGCATCAGCATCGACCTTACCGGCAGTTACTGAAGTTGCACTGGCAGTTGAAGCAGCAGATCCTGGAATATTGCTTGCAGAATTAGCACCAGACTTACCAGAGCTAGCAGCACTTGAAGCATCACTAGCAGCAGAACTGGCAGCACTTGCGGCACTGGAAGCAGTTGAGCTATCAGCGGAAGCCTTGGATGCAGCGCTCTTAGCCTTGCTTGCAGCACTTGAAGCATCACTAGCAGCACTAGATGCAGCGGAACTAGCAGAAGCAGCCTTGGATGCATCACTAGCAGCCTTGCTTGCAGCGGAACTAGCGGCAGAACTGTTACCACTTTGAGCAGCAGAACTAGCATCGCTAGCAGCCTTCGAAGCATCACTGGCAGCGGAACTAGCATCACTAGCAGCGGAACTAGCAGCCTTGCTTGCGGAACTAGCGGCACTGGATGCGGAACTAGCATCACTAGCAGCTGAGCTAGCATCGCTAGCAGCGGAACTAGCTTGACTAGCAGCACTGGATGCCTTAGATGCATCACTGGCAGCGGAACTGTTACCAGAAGCATCAGAAGCAGCCTTGCTTGCAGCACTGGCAGCACTGGATGCATTTGAAGCATTGCTAGAAGCACCACTGGCATCACTACCAGCCTTGCTTGCAGCAGAACTAGCATCAGAACTATCAGAACCGGCATTAGAAGAGTTAGAACCAGCAGCGGAACTACCATTAGCGGAGTTCGAAGCTTGACTGGCAGCACTGGATGCCTTAGATGCATCACTATCGGCACCACTAGCAGCATTAGCGGAGTTAACAGCAACACTGATATCAGTATCTAATGACTTAGCAGCAGCTTGATCAGCAATTGCCTTACTTGCAGCAACTGAAGCATTGTCAGTTGCACTCTTAGCAGTTGCAGCAGCAGAACTAGCATCACTGATAACATTGATAGCTTGACTAGCAGCACTTTCAGCTTGTGAAGTTAATGCAGCAGCATCGGAATTGTGATGTGCATTGATAGCAGCAGCAGCTTGACTTGCATAAGTGTTAGCCATATTAGCAGCAGAACTTGCAACTTGACTGTCCACATTAGCTTGACTAGCAGCAGATTGAGCAACTAAAGCGTTGGCACTAGCAGTACTGTTTTGAACATCAGCATCATTCTTAACACTGGTCATTGCAGAAGTATCACTATTCAATCTAGCAGCGGCACTGGAAATAGCAGCGTTACTTGGGTTGTTAGAAACAATGGCGTCCATAGCCTTACTTTGTTGATCAGCATCAGCAGAGTAACTGTTTACAGCACTATCAGCACTAGATGCTTCGCTAGCATATTTAACAGCGTTAGCAGCATCAGCATTAGCAGCACTTGCGTAGCTGTTAACTTGTGCAGAAGCACTTTGACCAGCCGCACTAGCAGAACTTGCAGCACTGGAACCACCCTTAGCAGCAGAACTGTTAGCAGATGATGCGGAACTTGCAGCACTACTCATAGCAGCAGAAGCAACATTCGCAGTATTTTCATCATCCTTAGCCTTGCTTGCAGCGATACTACCAACAGAAGTTAAGCTTGTTGTAGCATCAGCAGCAATCTTGGCAGCGGAAGCATTAGCAACCGCAACAGATGCAGCACTAGAAGCTTGTGAAGTAAAGTTATCACCAGTTGTGGTTTGACCAGCATTGTAAGCACTAGCAGCTTCACTAGCATATTGGTTAGCAAAGGTATTAGCATTTTGAGCAACACTATTAGCAGAACTTACGATGGCAACTTGAGAATCAACGGCGCTATCAGCACTAGCAGCAATACTCTTTTGAGTTTGCGCATCACTATTAGCACTATTGATAACGATCATTGCACTGGATGCAACTACAGCAGCGGAACTAATATCGGCATTGCTTGGGTTGTCGCTCATGTAACTGTTGATGATAGCAGCTTCACTACTATTAATAATTGCATTGGAACTTACAACGGAAGCAGCGGAACTTGCAACGGCAGCATAACTTGAAGCAGCAATTTGGTTACCACTAGCAAGACTTACATCAGAAGTAGTTGCACTAGCAGCGGAACCAGCAGCACTAGATGCGGAACTTGCGGACTTGGAGCCCTTAGAGCCATTCGATGCAGCAGAACTAGCAGCACTTGAAGCACTTGAAGTTACGCTAGCATTGATGGATACAGTTTGAGCATCTTCAGAAGCCTTAGTAGCAGCATTGGAAGCAACCGTAGTGTAACTTTGAATTGCACTGGAGTTGTTCTTCATTACTGTAGCAATGGATTCAGCAGCAGCAACTTGGCTAACAGCAACTGATGAGTAAACATCACCATTAGCAGAATTACCAGCGTTGTATGCGGAGTTAGCTTGACTATCAGCAGTAGCTACAGCAACTGAAGCAGCTGAAATGGCAGCAACTAAGGAAGTATCACCAGAAGCAAGACTTTCAGCAGCACTAGCAGCCTTAGTAGCAATACCAGATTGAACATTAGCATCACTATCAGCAGCAGTTAATGAAGCCATCGCAGAACTAGCAATTGCAGCATAGCTTGCTAAGGAACTATTAGCAGGGTTTTGACTTACTAAGCTCGTCAAACTACTGTATTGACCATTGGCAATTGCAGTATTGCTATTAGCGATCACAGCGTATGATACAGCTTCAGAAGCATAACCAGATGCTAAGGCAGCATTGTTAGCATCAGCAGCAGCAATACTATTAGCAATTGATGAAGCAGAAGTTGCAGCAGAACTGTTGTTACCGGAGTTGTTAGAAGCGGAACTAGCAGCACTGGATGCCTTACTTGCTCCACTAGCAGCAGATGAAGCAGCGGATTCATAAGCAGCAGCAGAACTTTCATCAGCAATTGCTTGAGCAGCAGCCTTAGAAGCAACTACAGTTGCAGCACTAGCAGCACTAGATTGAACAGTTGCATCAGTTTCGTACTTAGCCATTGAAGTAACCGCAGAACTAGCTAAGCTAGTAAAGGTACTTCCACCATTGTTATCACCATTGGAGAATGCCGTGTTGGCTTGACTGATAAAGCCATTAACAACACTAGCACCGGAAGCGGCATTGGCGTTATCTTGATCAGCACTTGAAGCAGCAGCACTAGCAACTTGGTAAGCACTAGCAGCAATGCTTGCTTGGTTAGCAGCATCAGCATTCAAACTACTGATTGCAGCAGCAGCGGAACTGGCAGCAGCATTATCACTATTGATGACACTGTTTTGTGGATATGCAGAAGCAATTGCGGAAGTAACTGCAGCTTGACTAGTAGCATCAGCATTGTAACTAGCCACCTTAACAGCAGCACTGGATGCTTGACTAGCGTACTTGCTTGCGTCCTTAGCACTGGCATCGGCACCAGAAGCAGCGATGCTAGTTGCAGCAGAAATACTATTAGCAGAACTAGAAGCACTGGAGTTACCAGAAGCACCGGAACTTGCCGCACTAGATGCACTAGATGCAGCAGAGTTAGCGGAACTAGCATCACTAGATGCAGAACTAGCAGTTGAGTTAGCACTGGATGCCTTCGAAGCAGCAGATGAAGCATCACTGTTGGCACTCTTAGCATCACTAGCAGCAGATGAAGCATCAGCACTAGCGGACTTAGCGTCACTAGCAGCGGAACTTGCGATCGAAGCGTCCTTAGAAGCAGTTGAACTATCACCACTTTGAGCAGCAGAACTAGCATTAGATGCCGCACTAGATGCGATGCTATTAGCAGAAGCAGCCTTGCTTGCATCAGAAGCAGCCTTACTGTTATCACTAGCAGCCTTAGATGCAGCTGAACTTGCTTGACTAGCAGCACTGGATGCATCAGAAGCAGCAGAACTGGCAGTTGAAGCAGCAGAACTGGCAGCACTAGCAGCAGAACTCATCGTACTGTTACCAGGATGAGCAGAAGCAGCAGAAGCAGCCTTGCTTGCATCACTTGCAGCACTCTTAGCATCGCTAGAAGCACTGGATGCATCACTAGCAGCGGAACTAGCAGTTGATGAAGCTTGGCTAGCAGCTGAACTAGTATCAGCAGAATCACTATCAGTACCAGAGTTAGCACTAGATGCTTCACTAGCAGCACTGGATGCGTTAGAAGCATCACTATCAGCAGCACTAGCAGCGTTAGCGGACTTAATAGCATCATTGATCGAACCATTCAATGCCTTAGCAGCACTGTCATCACTTTGAGCTTGAGCAGCAGCCTTTGATGCTACAATCGTAGCAGATGAAGCACTATCAGCTTGGCTAGCAGCATCACTAATGATAGCTTCAGTAGCACTAGCAGCACTGGCAGCTTGTGAATTGAATGTAGCAGCAGCGTTGTTGTTGTGATCATTATTGATAGCTGAAACAGCTTGACTAGCAAAGATACTTGCCATAGCGGCATTTGAACTAGCAGCAAAGCTGTCCTTAGTAGCTTGACTGGCAGCAGTTGAAGCTACACTAGCAGCAGAACTGGCAATTGTCTTTTGACTGTCAGCGTCGCTAGTAAGACTAGCAATTGAAGCACTGTCACTAGCAATTGCTTTAGAAGCACTATTGATTACGGCATTACTTGCGTTACTGGAGTTAGCACTTTGAATGGAGTTAATAGTTGAAGTTGCTGAATTTGCATTAGCAGAGTAACTATTAACATCACTATCAGCACTGGATGCAACACTAGCATAACTTTCAGCGTTTTGAGCATCAGCATTAGCAGCACTAGCAAATCCAGAAATAGTAGCAGAAGCACTAGATGCAGCAGAACTGGCGGAACTAGCGGACTTAGAACCACCACTATTAGCAGAACTATTAGCACTAGATGCGGCACTAGATGCAGCGTTCATGGAAAGTGCAGCAGCATTAGCAGCACTTTCATCAGAAACCGCCTTGCTTGCAGCAATACTACCATCACTAGTTAAGCTATCAGCATTAGAAGCAGTACTCTTAGCAAGATCAGCATTGGATACAGCAACTGATGCAGCACTGACAGCTTGAGAAGTAAATCCATCAGCAACACTGTTTTGACCAGCATTGTAGTAGGAAGCAGCTTGACTAGCGAATTGGTTAGCTAATGAATTAGCAAATGAAGCAGCTTGGTTAGCAGAACTTACAACTGCAACATCACTATCAACCCCTGCCTTAGCACTGGATGCGGTAGCATTTTGAAGTTGTGCATCGGTGTTAGCACTGTTGATGACACTCATTGCACTCGATGCAACCGAAGCGGCACTTCTGATGACAGTATCACTTGGGTTAGCATTGAATTCACTGTTGATTTGAGCAGCAACACTACTATTAGTAGTAACATCACCACTAACAACAGCAGCAGCACTGGATGCAATTGATGCATACTTAGTAGCATCAGCATCATCAGCATTAACCTTAGTTACAACAGATGCAATTGCACTGGATGCAGAATTAGCAGCACTGGATGCAGAACTAGCGGACTTAGAACCACCGGAAGCACTCGATGCAGCAGAGCTGGCACCACTGGCAGCACTCGATGCAGCACTGGCACTGATGTTAATCGTGTTAACATCAGCAGATGCCTTGGCAGCAGCATCACTAGCAATATTAGTGTAACTTTGAATTGCACTAGAGTTAGCAGTTAAGGAAGCAACCGCACTCTTAGCAGCATCGACATCAGAGACAGCAGCCGTTGAGTATTGACTAGCAGCACTTAAGTTTCCAGCTAAGTAAGCGGAGTTAGCATTACTATCAGCTACATTAACGGCATTTGATGCACTATTAACAGCAGATACTAATGCGGAATCAGTAACATTAACTGATTGAGCAGCACTGGCAGCATTACTTGCGATACTCTTTTGATCTTGAGCATCACTATTAGCAGCAGTTAAACTAGCCATTGCGGAACTAGCAACATTGTAGTAACTGTTCAAGACAGCGTTATTCTTGTTTTCGTTTTGGTTAACTAAGTTAGTCAAACTAGTAAATTGAGTTTGAGCACTATTAGTATCACTATTAGCAATACTTGCATACTTAGCAGCATCACCAGCATAAGAAACAGCTAAACTAGCATTCGTATTAGCAGCAGCAGCAATACTATAAGCAATAGCACTTGCGGAATTAGCAGCACTACTGTTGGAACTGGAACCACTAGCAGCGGAACTTGCTCCACTAGCAGCACTGGATGCAGAACTAGCATCAGAAGCAGCACTTTGAGCATAAGCAGAAGCTGAACTTTCATCGGCAATTGCCTTAGCAGCAGCGTTAGAGGCAACGATCGTAGCAGATGAAGCAGCATCAGATTGAGCAACTGCATCATTTTGATACTTGATCATATCCTTGGCAGTAGCACTGGCTTGACTAGCAAAGATACTACCATTAGTAATACTACCGGCACTAAATGCACTATTTGCAGCAGCTACATAACTATTAACAGTTGATGCACTGGCACTTGCATTAGCATTATCACGATCTGCACTATTTGCAGCGGCACTAGCTACCTTGTAAGCACTAGTTGCGATTGATGCTTGGCTAGTAGCATCAGTATTCAAACTAGCAACCGCAGAAGCAGCATCGCTAGCAGCCTTATTAGCACTTTGAACTAAGCTGTTCGTAGCGTTAGCAGAGGCAAAACCAGAAGCAACCGCAGCTTGACTATTGGCATCACTAAGGTAACCAGAAGTCTTAGCAGCCGCACTATTAGCTTCACTAGCATATTGACTAGCAGCATTAGCATTAGCATCGGCACCACTAGCAATTACGCTAGTTGCGTTGGCAATACTGGAAGCAGAACCAGAAGCACTAGAGTTACCAGAAGCAGCGGAACTTGCTGCACTGGATGCACTGGATGCAGCACTATTAGCAGACTTAGCGTCATTATCAGCAGAACTAGCAATGGAGTTATCATTGTCAGCCCGACTAGCAGCACTCTTAGCAGCAGAAGCAGCAGAACTGGCATCGTTAGCAGCACTCTTAGCAGCAGAACTGGCAGCAGAAGCACTGTTGGCAGCATTAGAAGCCGTACTTTCAGCAGCACTAGCAGCGGAACTGTCACCACTTTGGGCAGCCTTAGATGCAGCGTTAGCAGCGGAACTAGCCGTAGATGCAGCCTTGCTTGCAGCACTGTTGGCACTATTAGCAGCACTGTTAGCACTGTTAGCCGCACTAGATGCACTATTAGCAGCACTAGATGCGATCGAAGCATCACTAGCAGCGGAACTAGCAGTTGAGGCAGCCTTGCTTGCAGCACTTGCAGCACTCTTAGCAGCTGGGTTATCACCAGCATTAGAAGCAGTTGAGGCAGCAGCACTTGCAGCGGAACCAGCATCACTGGCATCACTACCAGCACCAGCAGCAGCAGAACTGGCATCACTAGATGCACTATTAGCAGCAGAGCTATCATCATTAGCACTGGATGCATTTGAAGTAGCACCGGATTCACCAGAAGCATCACTAGCAGCAGAACTAGCTTCACTAGCAGCCTTCGATGCGGAACTATCAGCAGCACTGGCAGCACTAGCAGCACTCATGGCCCCATTGATCGTATTCATTTCATCAGAAGCAGCACTTTCATCAGAAACGGCTTGTTTAGCAGCACTTTGAGCAGTTGAAGTAGCAGTAGCAACAGAAGCAGTGTATTGACTAGCAGAACCGATAGCATTCGTAACATCACTAGCGTAACTAGCAGCCATACTGTTCCAAGTAGTAGCTTGAGCAGATGAACCAGCAGTTACAGCGGAAGCAGCTTGACTAGCATAGAGACTAGCCATGGCTTCGTTGGACTTAGCGGCAACGTTGATGCTATCAACAATTACACCAGCAGAACTAGCAACACTGTAAGCAGAACTGGCAGCACTCTTTTGTGCTTGAGCATCAGAATTGTAATTTGAAACAGCAGCACTAGCAGAACTGAATACCTTCGCATCACTGGCAATAGCGGAGTTACCGGAGTTAGCAGCAATGTAACCACTCATAACCGCACTATCTTGATCAGCAACGGCTTTGTCACTAGCAACAACACTAGCGGCACTAGCAGCAGTACTATTAGCAATACTTGCAGCATTTACATCAGCATCAGCAGTACTTGCGAAACTGAAGATTTGCTTGCTACCAGAAGCAGCAGCAGAACTAGCAGAACTTGCGGAACTAGCTGCACTACTATTAGCTGAACTATTAGCACTTGAAGCATCACTAGCAGCACTGTTCATCTTACTAAATGCTAAACTAGCAGTATTTTCATCATCGATTGCCTTGCTTGCAGCAACACTGGCAACACCAGTTAAGCTAGTCGTATTAGCAGCAGCACTAGATGCAACTACAGCATCATCACTGGCAACCGCAGCAGCGGATTCAGCAATTGCAGTGTAGCTAGATGCAGCAGTGTAACTACCACCAGCAAGGGCAACAGAAGCATTCATAGAGTTAGAAGCAATAACACTGATAGCACTTGCAACTGCAGAACTTTGTGCAGCAATCACACTAACTTGACTAACGACCGCACTGTAAGCACTGGATGCTGTGTTGTTTTGAATTTGAGCATCACTATTAGCACTATTGATAGCACTCATGGCACTAGTTGCAGTTTCGTGAGCACTCTTAAGAACAGAATCAGTCGTGTTGTTGTTGTAGTAACTATTGATCTCGTTAGCAACGTTCGAAGCACTTGAAGTCGTGTTACTTACAACTGTAGCAGCAGAACTGGCTTCTGCAGAGTACTTAGCAGCATTAGATGCATTAGCACTAGCAACGTTACCATCGATAACGATCGCACTAGCAGCAGAACTAGCAGCACTAGAAGCTGAGCTGTTACCACTAGCAGCACTAGAACCACCTGAAGCAGCAGAACTAGCAGCACTGGATGCACTAGAAGTAATACTTGCGTTCAAGCTGATGGTTTGAACATCATTGGAAGCTTGACTAGCAGCAGTACTTGCGATGTTAGTGTAACTTTGAATTGCACTGGAGTTAGCAACCAATTGGTTAGCAGTTGATTGAGCAGCTGAAACAGCATCACTAGCGGCTTTAGCATAGCTATCACCATCAGCAGTACTTCCAGCTAAGTAAGCGGAGTTAGCATTACTATCAGCAACACTTACGGCATCAACATAACTACTATTAGCAGCAACTAAAGCAGCATCAGTAGAATTGATACTTTGAGCTGAGCTATTAGCGCTAGTAGCAATACCAGATTGAACATTAGCATCACTATCAGCAGCATTAACAGAACTCATTGCTGCACTTGCAATCTTAGCGTAGCTAGCTAATGAAGTATTAACAGCATTTTGACTAGCTAAAGCACTAACACTGTTGTAAGCAGTTTGAGCACTAGCAGTATCACTATTAGCGATCTTAGCGTAGGAAACAGCAGCACTAGCATATTGACTTGCTAACTTAGCATTAGTTGAAGCACCAGTAGATGCACTGTTAGCAATACTCTTAGCACTGGAAGCATTACTACTATTAGAACTTGAACCACTAGCGGCCGAACTGGCTTGACTAGCAGCACTTGAAGCATTTGAAGCATCGGAGGTAGCACTCTTAGCGTAATCAGAAGCAGATTGTTCATCAGCCTTAGCCTTAGCAGCAGCACTATCAGCAATTACTCGAGCAGAACTAGCAGCGATCGAAGCATTCGATGCATCAGTTTGGTAATGAGCCATGGATGCAGCAGCAGAAGTTGCTTGACTAGCAAATTGAGTTCCACCAGCAGTATCTCCGGCAGCAAAGGCACTATTAGCTTGACTGATCAAGTTATTAACGTTAGATACCCCGGTTGTGGTATTGGTATTAGCTTGGTCGGCACTCTTAGCAGCAGCACTAGCAACTTGGTAAGCACTTGTAGCGATACTTGCTTGGTTAGAAGCATCAGCATTGTAACTAGCAACTAATGAAGCGGCAGAACTGGCAGCTTGGTTAGCACTATTAACGATACTGTTCTTAGCATTAGCAGAAGCAATGCTTGAAGCAACAGCAGCTTCACTCGTAGCAGTACTGTTGTAACCAGAAGTTACGACAGCAGCGGAGTTAGCTTCACTGGCATCGACGCTGGCTTTAGAAGCATCGGCATCAGCACCAGAAGCATAACTTCCTGTTGCACTGGCAATACTATTAGCAGAAGCAGAAGCACTGGAGTTACCAGAAGCACCGGAACTAGCAGCATTGGAAGCACTAGAAGCAGCGGAGTTAGCGGAACTAGCAGCACTATTAGCGGAACTAGCGATCGAGCTATCGTTGTCAGCACGGGAAGCAGCACTCTTAGCATCGGAAGCAGCAGAACTGGCAATACTTGCAGCCTTGCTTGCAGCCGAACTGTCAGCAGAAGCACTAGCAGCAGCACTGGATGCTTTACTTTCAGCGGAACTAGCAGCGGAACTGTCCCCACTTTGTGCAGCTTTACTTGCATCACTAGCAGCACTAGATGCAGCAGAAGCAGCAGAACTAGCAGCACTGGATGCATTAGATGCATCACTAGCAGCGGAACTAGCAGTACTATTAGCAGAACTGGCGGCACTCGATGCAATACTTGCGTCACTAGCAGCAGAACTGGCAGTTGAAGCGGCCTTACTTGCATCACTAGCAGCACTCTTAGCAGCTGGGTTATTGGAAGCAGCAGAAGCAGTTGAGGAAGCTTCACTAGCAGCCTTGGATGCATCACTAGCATTGCTACCTGCCTTAGAAGCAGCAGAACTAGCATCATTAGAAGCACTGGATGCAGCAGATGCATCAGAACTAGCACTAGCAGAATTAGAACCAGCACCAGATTTACCAGAAGCATCACTAGCAGCAGAACTGGCTTCACTAGCAGCCTTCGATGCGGAACTATCAGCAGCACTGGCAGCGTTAGCTGAATTCATGGCATTACTGATAACACCCATTTCAGCATTGGCACTGTTCTCATCAGCAACGGCCTTATCAGCAGCACTCTTAGCACTAGCAGTAGCAGTTGCAACGGATGATGTATAAGCACTAGCAGTACTTTCAGCATTTACAACAGCAGCAGCATAACTAGCAGCACTACTGTTCAAGGCATTGATTTGATCATCTGATTGACCATTAACAGCAGCAGTACTTGCTTGGTTAGCATAGATGCTTGCCATTGTAGCATTGGACTTAGCAACCGTGTTGATACTATCAACGATGGCAGCATTGGAACTAGCAACCACGTAAGCGGAACTAGCAGCACTCTTTTGAGCTTGGGCATCAGTATTGTAACCGGATACGGCAGTACTTGCGGAGTTGAAGGAGTTCAATGCACTACTCATTGCAGAGTTACCACTGTTTTGCGTAGCAATACTATTGATGACCGCACTATCGGAAGTTGCAGTTGAACTATCAGCAGCAACGACACTAGCAGCACTGGATGCAATACTTGCATCAACGCTAGCGGAGTTAGCATCGGCATCAGCAGTACTTGCTAAGCTAATGATGATGGCACTACCATTGGAAGCAGCGGAACTGGCAGAACTAGCGGAACTTGAGCCGGAGTTAGCACCAGATGCAGCACTAGAAGCAGCTGAGTTAGCAGAACTTGCAGCGTTGGATGCTGAACTTGCAGCAGAACTATCATTCGAAGCTCTAGATGCAGCAGATGAAGCATCACTGTTATCACTTTGAGCCGCACTAGCAGCGTTAGAAGCAATGGCACTAGCGCTCTTAGCAGCACTGGCTGCAGAACTAGCAATGATCGATTGAGCAGATGCAGTTGAACTGTCACCACTTTGAGCAGCAGCACTGGCTGCGGATGCAGCATTGGATGCAGCAGAGTTATCGGAGTTAGCATCAGAAGTTGCACTAGATGCAATTCCACTTTCACTAGCAGCTCTGGAAGCAGCGGATGCAGCACTGGTAGCAGCACTGGATGCATCACTAGCAGCGGAACTAGCAGCATTAGCAGCAGACTTAGCAGCACTAGCAGCAGAATTCATCGCACTGTTCTTAGGATTTGCAGAAGCAGCACTGGCAGCCTTAGATGCATCAGCAGATGCACTGTTAGCAGAGTTATCAGCACTGGATGCATCACTAGCAGCGGAACTAGCTTCACTAGCAGCACTAGTAGCAGCAGAACCAGCAGCCTTAGATGAATCATCAGCACCAGAAGTAGCACTAGATGCGATACTTGCATCATTAGAAGCACCGGATGCATAACTATCAGCGGCACTAGCATTTTGGGCAGATGTAACAGCAGCACTGATCGTCTTATCTAAGTCAGCAGCCTTACTTTGGTCAGCTTCAGCGGAACTAGCAGCAGTTGATGCAGTGTCCGTAGCAGTCTTAGCAGCGGCAGCAGCAGAACTAGCATCACTGATGACCCCTTCAGCATCACTAGCGTAACTAGCAGCTGTAGAGTTGAACTTAGCAGCATCAGTATTGTTGTGAGCAGCATTAGCAGATGATGCTTGACTAGCAAAGACGCTGGCCATATTAGCATTGGAACTAGCAGCTTGACTATCTTTGTCAGCTTGACTTGCAGCTGATTCAGCAGTCTTAGCAGCGGAACTAGCAATTGCGTTTTGATTATCAGCATCACTCTTCAAACCACTGATTGCGGAACTAGCACTAGCGACTGTTGAAGCAGCGGACTTGATCGTCGCATTGCTTGCATTACTGGAGTTAGCACTAATGATCGCTGCAACAGAAGCACTCTTAGCAGTAGCATCACTAGCATAACTAGTTACGGCACTATCGGCACTGGATGCATTGATAGAGTATTGTTCAGCATTAGCTGCATCAGCATTGGCAGCACTAGCGTAACTATTAACGATGGAGTTAGCGCTAGATGCAGCAGAACTAGCGGAACTAGCAGAACTATTAGCCCCACTATTAGCAGAACTATTAGCACTGGATGCATCACTAGCCGCACTGTTCATGGAAGCAGCAGCAATACTTGCGTGGTTTTCATCATCGACCGCCTTGCTTGCAGCAGTACTTGCCGTGTTGGTGTAACTAGCAGCAGCAACTACAGCATCAGAAGCAATGTTAGCGTTGGAAACAGCGATCGAAGCATAACTTTCGGTCAATGAAGTAAAGTTGTCAGCTAGGGAAATACTTCCAGTATTGTAAGCACTCGCAGCTTGGATAGCATAAACATTAGCTTGGGTATTAGCACTTTGAGCAACAGTGTTAGCGGAACTTACAACGGCAACTTCACTATTTACAGCGGAGTCAGCATCAGAAGCGGTTTGCTTTTGAACTTGCGCATCAGTATTAGCACTGTTGATGACGATCATGGCACTAGATGCAACAGCAGAAGCACTCTTGATCGTGGAATTAGTAGTATTAGCACTGTAGAAGCTGTTGATCTCATTAGCAGTTTGACTGTTAAGGACGGCATTAGAACTTACTACTGAAGCAGCAGAACTAGCAACTGCAGCATAACTATCAGCAGCTGACTTATCAGCACTAACTGAAGTTACATCATTAGAAGTTGCGCTAGCAGCGGAACTAGCCGCACTAGATGCAGAACTAGCAGCCTTAGATCCCTTAGAACCATTATCAGAAGCAGAACTAGCCGCACTCGAAGCACTGGAAGTTACGCTAGCATTGAAGGATACGGTTTGAACATCAGCAGATGCTTGTGCAGCAGCCTTACTTGCAATGTTAGTGTAGCTTTGGATGGCAGTGGAGTTAGCTTCAATTTGTTGAACGTATGAACTAGCAGAAGCAACTTGAGAAGTAGCATCCTTAGCGTAGCTATCACCTTGAGCGGTACTACCAGCTAAGTAAGCGGAATTAGCTAAGCTGTCGTAATTATCTACAGCACTGGATGCGGCAACTACACTAGCGTTCAATGCGGAGTTAGCGGAATTGATCGTTTGAGCGGAACTGTTAGCACTAACCGCGATACTAGATTGAACGTTAGCATCACTATCAGCAGCACTAACGGCAGCCATAGCAGAACTGGCAAGCGTAGCATAACTAGCTAAGGAAGTGTTAGATGCGTTTTGACTAGCTAAAGCACTAACGCTGTTGTATGCCTTTTGAGCATCGGCAGTATCTGTATTAGCAGTCTTAGCGTATGAAACAGCTTCACTAGCATATTGACTAGCTAAGTTAGCATTCGTTTGAGCCCCAGTTGATGCAGAGTTAGCAGCACTCTTAGCAGAGTTAGCAGAACTACTATTGGCACTGGAACCACTATTAGCGGAACTAGCTTGACTAGCAGCACTCGAAGCATTCGAGGCATCACTAGCAGCGGAACTAGCAAAGGCAGAAGCAGAACTTTCATCAGCGATGGCCTTTGCAGCAGCACTATCAGCAATTACCCGAGCCGAACTAGCGGCGATCGAAGCGTTCGAGGCATCAGTTTCGTATTGCGCCATGCTGGCAGCAGACGTATTAGCTTGGTTAGCGTAGATACTTCCACCAGCAACATCACCGGCAGCATAAGCACTATTAGCTTGACTGATCAAGTTGTTAACGTTTGAATCAGCCGTCGAAGCATTCGTGTTAGCTTGGTCGGCACTTCTAGCAGCGGAACTAGCAACTTGGTAAGCACTAGTTGCGATGCTTGCTTGAACGATCGCATCTGAATTAAAGGCTGATACTTGAGCCGCAGCAGAACTAGCCGCACTATTAGCACTAGCGACCACACTGTTCTTAGCATTGGCACTAGCAAAACTAGAAGCAACGGCAGCTTCACTCGTAGCAGCACTGTTGTAACCAGAAGTTACGGCCGCAGCAGAGTTAGCTTCACTGGCATCAGTACTTGCTTTGGCAGCATCACTATCAGCACCAGAAGCATAAGTAGCGGTCTTATCAGCAATACTCTTAGCACTGGCAGAAGCACTGGAGTTACCAGAAGTACCGGAACTAGCAGCCGAACTAGCACTGGATGCGGAACTGGCCGCACTGGAAGCCGTACTATTAGCGGAACTAGCGGTACTGTTATCGCTAGAAGCCCGACTAGCAGCCGAACTGGCCGCACTGGATTGGTTCTTAGCGTCATTAGCAGCACTGGAAGCAGCATTAGAGTTGATGATGGCATTGGATGCGGCACTAGATGCGATACTTGCATCGGTCGAAGCTTTCGCACTGTCACCCTTTTGAGCAGCAGAACTAGCATCAGAAGCAGCACTGGATGCTAAGGAATTATCGGAACTAGTAGCACTAGCAGCAGAACTGGCAATTGCATTGTCACTTTCGGCGGCACTAGCAGCGGAACTAGCATCCTTGCTTGCGGAGTCAGCATCAGAAGCAGCTGAACTGGCAACGGAAGCGGCACTCTTGGCAGTCGAAGCAGCGGAACTGTAAGCACTGTTCCCAGATGCGATACTTGCAGCTTCACTAGCAGCGTTAGAAGCAGAACTTGCTTGAGCATGGGCAGAACTAGCATCGGAACCAGCAGCATCAGAAGCCTTCTTAGCATCGGAAGTAATGGAACTTACCGTTGCGGAATCCTTCTTAGTACCGGCATCAGCACTAGAAGCAATGCTTGCATCACTAGATGCATTAGAAGCATAACTATCAGCACCACTAGCAGTCGAAGCAGCACTCATCGCAGCAGCGATCGAATCGTTCAAAGCACTAGCTTGAGCTTCGTCACTCAAAGCAACGGAAGAAGCATCTTCAGCAGCCTTCGTAGCAGTAGCGGCATTGGAAGCGTAACTACTTACCGTCGCCACGGAGCTAACGACTTGATCAGCGTAGCTCGTAGCTAAGCTATTGAACTTGGTGATATCGGAAAGATTACCAGCTTGAACGGCTTCACTAGCTTGCGCAGCATAAACACTGGCCATGTTCGCATTGGAAACGGCACTCGCATTAACACTATCAGCAAGACTAGCAGCAGTACTTGCCACACTGTAATCGGAAGCAGCAGAACTGTTAGCAGCATCGGCGTTCTTGGCAACCGAGCTCAAAGCAGCACTGGCACTTTGGAAGTTGGAGTTAGCAGTACTTACAGCGGAGTTACTAGAGTTATTGGCAACATAGCCACTCATGATGGCACTGTCTTGATCAGCAGTGTTGGAGTAACTGTGAACGACACTGGTTGCAGAACTAGCAACACTAGCAGCTTGGCTAGCGACCTTAGCATTAGCATCGGCCCCACTAGCTAAGCTAATGGTGGCAGCACTTCCGGATGATGCAGCAGAACTGGCGGAACTAGCAGAACTGGAACCACCACTAGTGGCACTACTTTGAGCCGCACTATTAGCAGATGATGCAGTGGAGGCAGCGGAACTAGCAGTACTGTTATCATTTGAAGCAGCACTCTTAGCACTGTCAGCATCAGAAGCGGCACTCTTAGCAGCACTGGCAGCGGAACTAGCCTTGTTGCTATCACTGGATGCAGCACTAGCAGCGGAACTAGCAGCAGATTCAGCAGAGGAAGCAGCCGAACTGTTACCACTTTGCGCAGCCGAACTGGCAGCAGAAGCGGCACTAGATGCGATCGAAGCTTGAGAACTGGCATCGGAGTTAGCGGAACTAGCATCGGAGTTCGCAGAACTGGCAATGGAGTTAGCGGAACTAGCGATACTTGATTGCTTAGAAGCATCGGAAGCAGCGGAACTAGCAATTGAAGCCGCACTCGATGCCGTAGAAGCATCAGAGGCGATCGAACTGTTAGTTGGGTTAGCAGAAGCGGCACTCTTAGCAGCACTAGCTGCGGAACTGGCATCGGAAGCATGGGAACCAGCTTGACTAGCAGCAGAGCTAGTTGCACTAGAATCACCACTAGTATCAGCGGAAGCTGAACTAGTTGCAGCGGAAGCACTGGAAGTACCGTTAGAACCAGCGGCACTCGATGCATTGCTTGCTTCACTCGATGCTTTCTTAGCACTACTATCAGCAGCACTAGCATCTGCAGCGGAACTAGCTTGAGCACTGATGACAGCTAAGACGCTGTTAGCAGCACTTTCATCGGTGATGGCTTGGGTAGCTGCACTTTGAGCAGCCTTAGTTTGCTTGTCGATATCATTAGCAGAATTTTGGGCACTACTGAACAAGGTGTTGGCACTGGCAGCAACCGCAGCATTGGAACTTTCGTCCTTCGCAACGGCACTGGCGTCACCAGCAGCAGCGTCATTTGAAATTTGCGTAGCAAGCGAGTTAGCAGAAGCGACGTAACTCTTTGCAGTGGCGTCAGCACTAGTTAAACCATTGTAATCAACAACGGCATTACTGTATGCAGCACTGGCAGCTTGGTTTTGGTTAGAAGCATCGTTGTTCAAGCTGTTAAGAACGACGTTAGCACTTGAGATCGCAGCAGATGCACTCGTAATAACGGGGTTAGTAGCATTTGATGAGTTCGTGTTATCGTTCATGATGCTATTAACAGTCGTAGCGTAACTGGATCCCTTTGCGGAATCAGCATTAACAACAGTTGCAGCAGAACTTGCTGCGATACTTGCAGCTTTGGCAGCATCTACATCGCCACTAGCAGAAGTTGCTAAGGAAGCAATGCTGGAACTGATACTGTTGATAGCCGAACTGGCGGAACTACCACCACTGGCATTACTTGCATTGGAAGCAGCTTTGATGGCGATATCAGCCATGGAACTAGCGACGTTTCGATCACTGATGGCCTTCGAAGCAGCAACAGAAGCACTCGTAGTGACACTAACGGCAACGGAAGCCGCACTCGTAGCACTAGTTTCATAAGCACTCATACCAGCGATCAATGCACTAGCTTGAGAAGCAAAGGTACTACCAGTACTATTGTCACCCTTGCTGAAGGCACTATTAGCTTGCGAGATCAAAGAGTTAGCTTGACTAGCAGTGTAACTAGCATTGGCATTGTTACTATTAGCAACACTAGCAGCACTAGATACCGTAGCGGAGTAACTCAAAGCAGCGGAAGATTCAACGATGGCATCGGATAAGGCTGCACTAGCGGTATTAGATGCGGATCTAGCCACACTGTTCTGACCACTGACCACGGAGTTAGTTGGGTTAGCATTCGCAATACTTGCAGCAAGCGAAGCATTGTTGCTTACTGTGGTGTTGAAGCCACTAGTTGCGTTCGCAGCGGAAACCGCTTCACTAGCGTACTTGGATGCGTCAGAGTTAGCAGCATTGGCAGATGATGCTTGAGCACTCGTAGCATCAGACATACTATTAGCGGAACTGGATGCTCCACTATTAGCCCCACTTTGGGCGTTACTGTTGGCACTGGATGCCGTGGAAGCAGCGGAACTGGCGGTACTTGCCGCACTGGATGCAGCGGCACTAGCAGAACTAGCATCGTTAGCCGCCTTGGATCCATCTGTAGCAGCTGATGAAGCCGCACTGGAATCAGCCTTAGCCTTGGAATCGGCAGATGAAGCAGATTGTTCAGCCGATGAAGCTGCGGAGCTATCACCATTTGAGGCCGCAGAACTAGCAATACTGTGAGCGATGCTGGCTTGACTAGCAGCAGAACTAGCATCAGAAGCCGCACTGGATGCAATACTGTTATCGGAAGCAGCCCGACTAGCGGCACTGGAGGCCTTCGAAGCATCAGATTGAGCATCAGAAGCAGCGGAACTAGCAATACTGGAAGCACTCTTAGCAGTCGAAGCAGCGGAACTGATGGCACTGTTACTTGGGTTAGCAGAGGCAGCACTGGCAGCCGCACTAGCGGCACTGGATGCGATACTAGATGCAGAGTTTGCACTTTGGGCACTGTTAGAAGCAGCGGAAGCATCTGAACTAGCTTGACTAGCAGCGGAACTAGCTTCAGAAGAACTACTACCGGCACCATTGGAACCAGTAGCGGCACTGGAAGCTTCACTGGCTTCACTAGCAGCCTTAGAAGCAGAACTATCAGCGGCACTAGCAGCTTGAGCACTAGTCAAAGCAGCGTCAACGGAAGCCTTGGCAGCATCGGCAGCAGCTTGATCACTAGCAGCCCGGACCGAAGCACTGGATGCGGAACTGGCAGCAGATTGGGCAATCGAAGCTTGTGATTGAGCGTTCGTAGCATCTTGAGCAGCAGCATTACTTGCATCAGTAACAGAATTACTAAATGCGTCTCCAGAGGATTGGTTACCAGCGGAGTAGTAACTATTAGCAGTCGAAGCAGCACTAGATGCGATCGAAGCTTTGCTACTTGCATCAGCAGCATAACTATCAGCACTCTTAGCAGCAGTACTTGCGGCACTATTAGCACTAGCAGCGTCACTAGATGCGATCGCAGCGTCACTGGAGGCACTGGATACAACGGCACTCGCAGAGTTAGCCGTACTTACCGCATTGCTGATAACGGGGTTACCAGAGTTAACGGCTGCACTTGCGATACTTGCGATCTCACTAGAAGTGGAACTAACGTTAGTGGAATCAGCGATGACTTGTGCATCAGCGGAACTAGTTGCGCTAGCGGAATTGGATGCTTCTACAGAATACTTATCAGCATCAGTAGCAGCAGCAGAAGCTTCGTTCGCAGCATTACTTGCATTCGCAGCGGCATGGGAAGTATTAGATGCACTCCCACTTCCGGCACTGGCAGCATTCGAAGCCGTATTGGCTGCAGAACTGGCCGTATTAGCAGCGGAACTAGCGGTACTACTATCGTTAGCAGCCGCATTACTTGCCGCACTAGCGGAGTTCTCTTGACTTTGGGCGTCAGAAGCCGCACTAGCGGCCGCACTCGATGCACTGGATGCAATGATCGAATCCGCACTCGCAATCGCTTCAGCCGATGAAGCAGCGGAACTATTTCCTTGACTAGCAACAGAACTAGCCACACTAGCAGCCGAACTAGCATCCTTAGCAGCAGAACTGGCTAAGGAAGCCGCACTACTTGCGACAGTATTATCAGAAGCAGCCCGACTGGCAGCAGATGAGGCAATGATACTTTGTGATTGCGCATCGGAAGCAGCGGAACTTGCTTGACTAGCGGCACTCTTAGCAACTGACGTTGCTGAACTGACCGTGGAGTTCTTTGGATTTGCAGAAGCGATCGCAGCCGCAGAGTTAGCGTCGCTTTCCGCAGCACTGGCATTCGTAGAAGCACTTTGGGCGTTCTTAGAAGTACCTTGAGCATCATTAGAAGCAATGGTAGCAGCCGAACTAGCTACGGATGAACTAATTGCAGCCCCAGAAGCAGACGCACTAGCTCCACTAGCTTCAGTAGCTGCCTTTTGAGCACTACTATCAGCGGCACTAGCAGATTGGGCACTAGCAACTTCATTGCTGATCGTAGCTAAGATACTGTTAGCGGAACTTTCATCATTGATAGCTTGACTAGCTGCACTTTGAGCAACCTTAGTTTGACTGTCGACCCCATTAGCGTAACCTTGGGCACTACTGAACAAGGTGTTGGCACTGGAAGCAGTTTGCGAATCTAATTTTTCATCATTTGATACTGCAATGGCATTTCCAGCGGCAGCGTCATTAGAGATTTGCGTAGCAAGCGAGTTAGCAGATACAACATAACTAGAAGCAACACTTTGGGCACTCGTCAAACTATTGTAATTAGTTTGCGCACCGGAATAAGCCCCACTGGCAATGGAACTTTGTTTGGTAGCATCAGCGCTTAAACTATTGAGTGCACTATTAGCATTGGAGATCGCTGCTGAAGCACTAGCGATCACTGAGTTCGAACGGTTCATAGAATTAGTAGGACTCAAATCGGTCATCTTAGCGACCGTTTCAGCATAACTAGCACCTTGACTTGAATCCGCACTGACAACCGCAGAAGCACTTGCTGCTTGGGAATTAGCGATCGAAGCTGCAGTGATGTCGCCACTTGCGGAATTAGCTAAGGAAGCAATGTTAGAACTGATACTACTGATAGCGGAACTAGCAGAACTACCACCACTGGCATTACTTGCGTTCGAAGCAGCCTTGATGGCAATATCAGCCATCGAACTGGCGACCGCTTGGTCGCTGATGGCCTTCGAAGCAGCTACTGAGGCACTTGCAGTCACACTACTTGCAACGGAAGCGGCACTCGTAGCAGCACTTTGGTAACCACTCATACCAGCTAAGGCAGTATTAGCTTGGGAAGCAAAGGTACTACCCAAACTATTGTTACCTTGCGCAAAGGCACTATTTGCTTGCGATACCAAGGAGTTGACTTGACTAGCCGCAAAACTAGCAGTGGTATTATTACTATTTGCCACACTAGCCGCACTGGATACTTCTGTGGAGTAACTTAATGCAGCGGATGATTGAACGATCGCATCGGATAAGGCCGCACTAGCAGTATTAGATGCCGATTTAGCAAGACTATTTTGACTGGATACCACGGAATCACTAGTGTTAGCACTGGCAATACTTGCAGCAAGCGAAGCATTGTTACTTACTGTGGTGTTGAAGCCACTAGTAGCGTTCGCAGCAGAAACCGCTTCACTAGCGTACTTAGAAGCGTCAGAGTTAGCAGCATTGGCACTGGAAGCAGCCGCACTCGTTGCATCTGACATACTATTAGCAGAACTAGAGTTCCCACTGTTGGCTCCACTTTGGGCGTCACTGTTGGCACTCGAAGCTTGACTGGCAGCGGAACTGGCAGTTGAATTATCGGCACTGGCAGCATTAGATGCGTCACTAGCAGAATCTGCAGCACTCTTAGCCGCACTAGCAGCGGAACTTGCTACACTAGAATCAGCCTTAGCCTTGGAATCAGCAGAACTAGCGGATTGTTCAGCGGATGAGGCAGCGGAACTATCCCCTTGTGAAGCAGCCGAACTGGCGATACTGTGAGCAATACTTGCTTGTGAAGCAGCCGAACTAGCATCAGAAGCCGCACTGGATGCGGTATTAGCATCTGAACTAGCTTGACTAGCATAACTAGAAGCCTTAGATGCATCTGATTGGGCATTCGAAGCAGCGGAACTGGCCGTACTTGCCGCACTCTTAGCAGTCGAAGCAGCGGAACTGATCGTACTGTTACTTGGGTTAGCAGAGGCCGCACTTGCGGCGGCACTAGCATTGCTAGAAGCTGCACTAGCTTCAGAACTAGCACTTTGGGCACTATTAGAAGCCGAAGCAGCATCAGAAGCAGCGGAACTGGCAGCCGAACTGGCGATCGATGAACTACTACCGGCTCCATTGGAACCAGTGGCAGCACTGGATGCTTCGCTGGCTTCACTGGAAGCCTTGGAAGCATAACTATCGGCGGCACTAGCAGCTTGGGCACTAGTCAAGGCCGCATCAACGGAGGCCTTCGCAGCATCAGCAGCTGATTGATCACTAGCCGCACGAACCGAAGCACTAGAAGCCGAACTAGCGTTCGATTGCGCAATAACCGCTTCACTTTGTGCATTCGTAGCATCTTGAGCAGCAGCTTGTGAAGCAGTATTTACAGAATTACTGTAAGCATCTCCAGAAGCTTGGTTACCAGCCTTGTAGTAACTATTGGCAATTGAAGCATAGCTAGAAGCGTTCGATGCCTGGTTACTTGCATCGGAAGCATAACTATCAGCACTGGAGGCAGCAGTACTTGCGGCACTCTTAGCACTAGCAGCTTGACTAGATGCGATCGCAGCGTCACTAGAAGCACTGGAGGCCACGGAACTAGCAGAGGTAGCAACACTAGATGCAGATGCAATCACGGGGTTACCAGAGTTAACGGCATCGTTAGCGATTGAAGCAATGGCACTAGATGTAGTATTGATAGCATTAGAATCATTGATGACTGCAGCATCAGCAGAACTGGTGGCACTAGCGGAATCAGATGCGATCTTAGCATAACTATCAGCCGAGTTAGCAGCTGTCCGTGCTTGGTTAGCAGCGTCACTGGCATTCGCAGCCGCGTTAGAAGTGTTAGATGCACTATTGCTACCTGCGGTCGCAGCACTAGCGGCCTTGGAAGCAGCCGAACTAGCACTATCGGCAGCATTGGAAGCAGCGGAACTATCATTAGCAGCGGCCGTAGATGCAGCTTGCGCCTTACTGTCTTCATTCTTAGCGTCAGCAGCCGCATTACTTGCGGCGATCGAAGCACTTTGGGCAGAATTAGAATCATTGCTTGCGACAGCAGCAGCGGAGGAAGCCGTGGAGCTATCACCCTTAGAAGCAGCGGAACTTGCTACACTTGCAGCAGAACTAGCATCAGCAGCCGCATTACTTGCGATAGCAGATTGTGAACTAGCAACCTTGGCATCTGAACCAGCTTGACTAGCCGCACTGGATGCGATCGCAGCTTGACTAGATGCATCGGAAGCAGCCGAACTAGCGACAATAGATGCAGATTGAGCGACAGAGTTAGCAGAGCTTATCGTGACATTACTTGCGTTCGCAGCCGCAATGGATGCCGCAGAACTAGCATAACTAGATGTCTTAGCGGAGTTACTAGATGCACTTTGAGCATTAGCAGAAGCAGAGTTAGCAGCATTCGAAGCATCAGAAGCATATGAACTAGCTTCAGAAGAACTACTACCGGCTCCATTTGAACCAGTGGCAGAACTAGCAGCGGAACTAGCGTCACTCTTAGCAGCAGAAGCATAGCTATCAGCAGCACTCGCATCTTGAGCTAACTTCAATTGTGCTTTAGCATCAGCATCAGCTGAAGAAGCACTACTTTCCCCCTTAATAGCTTGAGAAGCGGCACTTTGAGCAACTGAAGTGGCACTAGAAATAACTGTTGAATCATTTTGAGCACTATTGAACAAGATTTGTGCAGATGAAACAACATTAGAAGCTCTAGCCTCATCATAAGATAAGGCTACTGCATTACCAGCACTTGCATCAGAAGTAATGCTTCTATTAACATCATTAATTTGATTAACATAATCGGAAGCACTGCTCTTGTAACTAGCAAATTTTGCATAAACATTGGATGCTATGTTGTATTCGCTTGATGCAGCCAAATTAGCTGAACTAGCAGAACTACTATATGCAATTAATGATGATAAGTCACTGCCAACAGCAATTGAAGCATTCTTAATTACTGGATTTCCACTATTAACGGCATCATTAGCAATACTATGAATTGTATTTGCAATACTACTACCGTCATTATAATAACTATCGACCTTCACATATGCAGAACTAGCTTCTTCTGATGCTTGTTTAGCAGCATTCATTGATGCATTTCCAGAATCAGCGAGTGAAGCTATTGCACCACTGATACTAGTGGCATGGCTACTTGCGGATGAACCGGCTGAACTTGCAGCAGCACTGTTAGCAGTACTATTAGCACTTGAAGCCGTACTGTTAGCAGCACTAGCAGTATTATTATCAGCAGAAGCAGAAGCATTAGCAGCACTGGCAACATTTTCTTGATCTTTAGCATCAGCAGCTGCATTACTTGCAACAACAGAAGCACTAGCTGCCGTTGAAGAATCAGCACTCGCGATTAATTGAGCGGATGCTGCTGTGGAACTATCTCCCTTAGAAGCAGCAGAACTAGCCACAATTGCTGCTGAACTAGCATTATCGGCCGCACTACTTGCTAATGAAGCCGCACTACTTGCAGTTGTATTATCTGTTTGAGCTTTACTTGCTGCTATCGAAGCAATACTGCTTTGGGATTGGGCATCAGAAGCGGCAGAACTAGCCGTACTTGCGGCACTCTTAGCAGTCGCAGCAGCAGAACTAACGGTACTATTAGTTGGGTTAGCAGAGGCAACTTGGGAAGCTGCGCTAGCATAACTAGAAGCACTTGCAGCCTCATTGGAGGCACTTTGATCATTTTGAGATGCCGATACAGCATCGTTAGAAGCAACACTAGCGGCAGAACTAGCTACAGATGAACTACTACCGGCTCCATTAGAACCAGTTGCAGAAGCACTTGCTGCTCTTGCTTCACTGCTTGCTAAAGAAGCACTGCTGTCTGCGGCATCTGCTGCTTGGGCACTCATTAAAGCAACAGAAATTGTTGATAATTCATTAGAAGCATTTGTAGCGTCAGAAGAAGCTTGTTGAGCTGCTGCATCAGCTGAAATAGCATCATCAGACATAGTATTAGATGCTGTAGTTGCGTTACCTAGCATAGTATTAGCATCGCCAACATATTGATTTGCTTTATTGATCAATTCAGTTGCACTTGAAATATTACCATCAGCAGCATATGAAGAAATTAAAGTACTTAAACTATTAACAGCACTTGAATCTATAGTCGCATATGAAACAGCCCCCGAAATTTGTTTATCCCGAAAAATAGCTTCAACGTAAGCTGAATTGACAATTGAACTTTGCATATTAACATCACTCGAGTAATTAGTTAAAGCCACAAAAGCATTGCTAATTGTAATTGATGCACTAGAAATAATTGAGTTATTACTATTATAACTGTTATTAGCCAGACTAATCATAGATGATGCATCTTGTGAACCAATAGTATAGTAACTATTTACTGCAGAACTTGCAGAACTAGCACTAATGCTATCTTGTTTAATTTTATTAAGATTACCAGAAGCAACGGAACTAATTAAATTAATTTGACCAGAAATACTACCAGTAGCTGAACTAGCACTTGATCCCTTCCCAGAATTATCAGAAGCTGAACTAGCAGCAGTAGAAGCATCAATATAAGCTGAACTAGCAATAATAACAGCATTGCTTGCAATCGTATTGTCACTAGCTGCTACACTTGATGCATTAGAAGCAGTGATTTCTTGATGCTTAGCATCAGCAGCTGCCAGACTGGCAACTTCAGAAGCACTAGCAGCGACACTTGAAGCGGCACTAGCAATCAACTCAGCATCGCGAGCAGCAGACCTATTTCCTTGTTGGGCAAGTCCACTTGCCTCCAACGCAGCATTCTTTGCATTGCTAGCAGCAGTATATGCTGATGAAGCTGCAGAACTTGCTGTTTCATTATCATCAGAAGCTTTACTTGCCGCAATTGAAGCAATATTATTCTGTGCTTCAGCATCTGACGCGGCAGAGCTTGCCAATGAAGCAGCAGAACTAGCTAATGAAGCGGCAGAACTAACGGTTGAGTTCTTTACATTAGCAGATTTAATAGCTGCTGCTTGACTTGCATAACTAGCTGCACTAGCTGCATTTTGAGATGCACTAGCTGCATTTTGAGATGTTTCTTGAGCATCCTTAGCTGTAACACTTGCGGCAGAACTGGCAATTGAAGAACTACTTCCTGCACCATCTGATCCAGTTGCTGAATTGGAAGCAGCACTAGCTTCACTGCTTGCTAAAGAAGCACTACTATCCGCAGCACTAGCATCTTGAGCATTACTTAAAGCGTTATCAATATCAGCCTTAGCAGCATCAGCTTTAGCTTGATCACTAGCAGCCCGAGCCGAAGCACTGGATGCCGAACTAGCTGCTGATTGAGCAACGACTGCTTCATTTTGCGCACTTGTAGCATCAGTAGCTGCAGCCTTCGAAGCATCATTTACAGAAGCACTGTAAGCATCTCCTGATTCTTGATTACCAGCAGAATAATAACTATTAGCGATAGCGGCATTACTACCAGCAATTGAAGCTTTTTTACTGGCATCTTTAGCATAACTATCCGCATTGGAGGCCGCAATGCTAGCTGCACTATTAGCACTAGCAGCAGCACTAGAGGCAATTGCAGCATCGCTGGAGGCACTGGATGCAACTGAACTAGCTGAACTAGCAACACTAGAAGCGGATTGAATGACTGGATTACCGGAGTTAACGGCAGCAGAAGCGATTGAGGCGATGGCACTGGAAGCAGAACTCACGTCCGTTGAATCAGTGATTACTTGGGCATCAGCGGAACTAGTGGCGATTGCAGATGATGATGCTTCTTTAGAGTACTTATCAGCATCATTAGCAGCGTTGGAAGCTTCATTGGCAGCTGCACTAGCATCAGTAGCTGCATTCGAAGTATTAGCAGCACTTCCACTACCTGCAGCAGCTGCACTAGAAGCCACACTATTAGCGGAACTAGCAGTCGAAGACGCATCATGAGCTGTCTTACTATCATTAGATGCAGCAGTGGAGGCATTTGCAGCAGAAGTTTCTTGTGCAATTGCATCGGAAGCCGCATTACTTGCAGCGATCGAAGCACTTTGGGCTGAAGCAGAAGCGGTACTTGCAACTACTTGAGCTGATGAAGCAGCCGAACTATCACCTTTTGAAGCAGCCGAACTAGCAATGATGGCAGCTGAACTAGCATCAGTAGCAGCGGAGCTAGCTAAAGCCGCTTGACTACTTGCAACAGTGGCATCGGAACCAGCCCGACTAGCCGCACTGGAAGCAATACTACTTTGGGATTGAGCATCGGAAGCTGCAGAACTAGCTTGTTCAGCAGCACTCTTAGCAACTGACGTTGCGGAACTGACTGTCGAGTTCTTTGGATTAGCAGAAGCAATCTTAGCAGCATCACTGGCATTATCAGCAGCACTAGCGGCATCAACAGATGCACTTTGGGCATTCTTAGCAGCCCCTTGAGCATCGTTAGAAGCAACACTGGCGGCAGAACTAGCAATCGATGAACTACTACCGGCTCCGTTCGACCCTGTAGCCGAATTACTTGCGGCACTGGCTTCAGAGCTTGCCAAAGAAGCACTGCTATCAGCAGCACTTGCAGCTTGAGCACTCTCTAAAGCTTTATCAATATCAGCCTTAGCAGCATCAGCAACTGCTTTATCACTAGCTGCACGAACTGAAGCACTAGAGGCTGAACTTGCAGCTGAATTGGCAATGGTTGTTTGTGTTTGTGCATTAATAGCATCTTGAGAAGCGGCTTTTGAGGCATCCACCACAGAATCACTAAAAATATTTCCTGATGATGAATTACCTGTTGAATAATAGCTATTAGCAATTGAAGCGGCTGAACTAGCAACTAAAGCTTGGCTTTGGGCTGCACTTGCATAACTGGATGCATTTACAGAGGCTTGGATAGCAACACTATAAGCACTTGAAGCATCACTACTTGCAATCGTGGCATCGCTTAACATATTTGAAGCTACCGAGCTAGCAGAACTGGCAACACTTGATGCATCTTTAATTACTGAATTACCTGAATTCACAGAGTCTTTAGCAATGGAATTAATCGTACTAAAAGCCGTATTAATTGAATTAGAATCACTAATTACATCAGCATCAGCCGAACTAGTTTGTCCAGCAAAACTGGATGTTTGATCAGCAATATTTTTAGTATTTTTAGAGTAACTAGCTGCATCATCAGCAGTACTTGCGGTCTTAGCAACATCTAATTCAGTGGCAACTGTACTATAAGAAATCGCAGCCTTTGATGCATCAATTGAAGCTTTACTAGCAGCAGTACTAGCTTTACCGGCATTATCTGAAATTGCAGTAGAAGCATTTTTTGCAGAATCTAATGACGGGTTGACATAATTATTTAAAGCATCATTAGCTGCGGAAAGCGCAGATTTGGCACTAGTTAAATTATTTTGTTCAGAGTGACTCGCTATAGCACCATTAGCAATATTATTACCTATAAATTGCCAATCTTTAGCTATAGGAGTAACCGATGGATCTAATGGATTCCCGAGAGTATAAAGAATTGCTTTTGACAAAAGACTAGATGCATTAGAATTTTCTAAACTCCCACTACTATATGCAGCACTTGCTACAGCACTTTGTTGTGCTGCATCTGTTGATAAACTAGTTAACGTAGAAAAGGCACTCTTAATTACTGTAGATGCATTTGAAATAATAGCATTACTATTATCTTTTTTATTAATATCATTCACAGTGGTTTGAGCACTAGAAGCACTTAAATAATAACTATTTACCGCAATACTTGCAGAGTTAGTTTTTTTACTATCAGCTGAAATTAATGATAAACTCGAAGCAATTGAAGCATTAATATTACTAATAGATTTAAATATTGAAATTGCAGAACTAGTGTCATTATATGCATCAATATAAATACTTTCAGCATCATATGCACTACTAATCTTTGAGGATTCATAACTCATGCTTCCATTTAAAACATTATTCATACTAGTAGAAACACCATTAAGAGCTAAAGAATTAGCCGAAATTGTTCCATTATCTATTGAAGCTTGAGATGCCATTGATGTAGATGTGTTAACGTTACTCCATCCCAGAGTCAATTGAGATTTAGCAGCTGCACTATTACCTACTTTTGCAAATGAAATTACTGAATTTGCTTCTGTGATGGCGGAATTATTCGTTGAACTAAAGGCACTCAATTCACTTAGATTTGCACTTGCTTCACTAATTAATTCATAGTAAGAAGATGCTGTTGAACTCAACGAACCCATATTTAATAAAGCTGAACTCATCGCATTTATAGCATCATGAGCCGTACTGTTCACCATATTCAAAGGTTGACTAGCAGCTGATGAGTACCCAGGAATATTTAAAATAGATGCATTAGCAAATTCTGATTTCAATGTATCAGCACTAGATAACAAATTTGTTGCATTTGAATAAATATTAACTGCAGAAGTATAGTAATTTTCAATTTGTTGATAAGCTGCTGATGCAGATGTATAAACTGACATAGCACTTTCTGACTGTGCCGTATAAACAGAACTAGCAACAGAAGCAGATTGAATTATCTTATTTGCCGCATCGATATCCGCTTGACTGTTGTATCCCATTCCATCTAAAGATCCGCTGTTATTATTAATAACATTAATCGCATTTTTAGCTGCATTTGCGGCATCTTTTGCAGCATTAGCTGCAGATGATGCTTCTGAAGCAGCAGATGATGCTGATGCAATTGCAGATTCAACAGAGTTGGCTGCACTCTGAGCTGAACTTGCTGCTGACTGGGCTGAACTTAATTGATTTTCCGCAGATGTTTTAGCAGCAGATGCATTCCCTGAACTTGCATTAGATACAATTGCTTTAGCTGAAGCAACAGCAGCACTGGCTGCTTGACTTGCAACAGCAATACTATTCTTAGCATTAGAAATTGAGTTAACCGCATCTGAAGCGATTGAAGCATCTTTACTAGCTAATGAATTAGCACTACTAGCAACACTATTAGCAGAAGCAGCGATTGAAGCTGCAGAAGAAATCGTTGACTTAACACTGTTGATTGCACTTGCACTATTTGGGTTAACGATTGCTTCGGAATTAGCCTTAGAAATTGCAGCACTGGCTGCTTGACTTGCTGTATTTGCAGCGGAGGAAGCAACAGTACTTGCTGCACTAGCATCTGAAGCATCATTTGAAGCATTTCTTGAATCATTTTCAGTACTAGTTTGAGCATTATTAGCCTTAGATGTTGCTGAAGAAGCCACCATAGATGCAAAACTTGCAATTCCCTCATCTTCATCACCATTAGCTCTCACGGAACGGGCAAGAGAAGCTAACTGTCTTTCTGTATATGCTGTTTCACTTGCCACTTTAGAATCAGAAACCATTGCATTATATGCAGAAGTCAAAGAAGTAAACATAGAAGCAATAGCAACCGAACCTTGATTAACCTTTGTATCATTTATCGCAGTTGCTTGGGCATAGGAACTCAAAGTTGCAGAATTATTCAAAGCAAGTTGAAGAAAGGCTCCGGCCTCCAGTTGCTTGGTCGAATCCTTCGCGTATGAAGTTGCAATACTCATGTTTGCAATAGCTGCACTAGCTTCAGCAGAAGCATCATCAGCAGCTAACTGAGCTGCACTATTATTATCAAACATTTCTTGAATCATTGGAGCTAAAGTAGTTGCATAGCTATTAACAAGGGAAGCTTGATCATTTAACTTCTGATCATAAATATTAAGACTGTTAATTGCGCTATCAATGTATTTTACCTTTAAATCGGTTACGTTAGAATCGCTATTATCAAAGTTAGCAATCGATGCAGCGGAACTAACATTTCTAATAGCAATAGAAGCAAAAGATGCTGCTGTACTTACATAGTAACTACCATTTTGAAGGAACGAATCATATCCAACAGAATTACCATAAGCTTTAGCAAAGCTATCCGCAGCTGATTCTTCAATTGCGTACGAATTAGCATTAGAAGCATTTTCTGATGCAATTGAACCAGCTTTGATATAAAGACTTTCAGCTGTTGAGTAAGAATTATAAGCTGCTGATTGTCCACTTGCAGAAGCTTTAGCAGCTAAACTATTCATTTTACTAGCATAAACTGAATCAGCACTACTATATCCTGATTGACCAGCTTCTTCACTAGCAAAGTTATTGTTTTCACTAGAATTATTAGAATAGAAATCAATGGCAAGGCTATTAGCAGATTCAGCTGCTGAACTAGTAGCACTACTTGCTAAAGAATAGTTATTATTAGCATTAGTGGCATTTGTTATAATAGCAGCTTTACTACCAGGAGCCGTTACGTCAGGCTTATCAGTATATCCGTTTTCATACCCTAATTGATAATGAATACTCTTTTGATAGATTCCATTATCAAAAGCTAATGCAGCTTTCCCAGCATTATAACCACTATTATATTGTTGGCCATCATTAAATGAAGTTGCATCATCACCACTATTGTCTTTTCCATTAGCATTCGGCGTATTAGCTTCTCCATCTAAATAAGCTTGTAAATTAGTCTGGGAAGTAGTGTCCTTAACCGAATTTCTATGTGAATATACGATTGTAGTGTAATTTTGATTGGATGAATTAACCTTTTGACGTAAGTCATCAGGCACAATAAATGACCAATTCCCATTACTATCAGTTTTAGCTACGTATTGATTATTTGTAGATGGATCAGGATCAGTATTATCCTTTAACATCGTTGGGAGTTGAATGTTTGTATTTTGCGTTTGATTGTGAAGTGCATCTTGGTATTGATAATTAACCCGAATATATGATCCAGGAGTGGCATACCCACTCATGACCCCAGTAGTGGAATCATATTTAAGTCCACCAGTTAATGTATCAGGAATATGATCAAATTGAAGATAACGATTGAATGTCGAACCAGATGGCATCCCCGTTCCACCTGTAATCGTACCATCAGGGGCACTAGCAGTTACATTAAAGCTATCATTATCAAATCCAAAGTCTGCTTCTTTAAATGGGCCAAATGCAGTAGGATTATTAGGATTATTTGTTGCAGTAGCATATTGAGCATAGAAATGAACAGTCCCACTCATTAACTTACTACCAGATGCTTGATTTTTGCTTAAATCAAGAATAATTTCTTGTGGATCATTAACATTAAATGTTGCCGCACAATCAAACACAGTTGAATTACAAGTTGAATCTCCATCCATTGCTAATTGCATAATTGACGTTTTAGCAAAATTAACTAAACTTCCTTGTTGTAAATGGACCAAAGAAATTTGAGTTTGTGTCCCTGTATTTGATAAATTAACTTTTAATTTTCCTTGATTATCTAATTTAACATTAGAATTTGGTGCTAAATCAATTAAACCAGTTCCTTGTTTAACATCACCATATGTTGCCCCACCAGATTGGTTGTAATAAGCATAGATATTCCCATGAGGATTGGTATCTCCATTGCTACCTTGTGCAATAACATTAACCGATGCCCCATCAGTAATATTTACATTTCCTTGTCCGGTTGACATAATCGCTGCTGGTAATTGGGCAGGATTAAAAGAAGGTTTCCAACTATTTCCAGTTTGAACAATTGGTAATCCTGTAAGCATTTGCGGATTAATGTTAAGAGTAGCTCCCGCGTCAACATTTACAGTCCCATCCTGCAACATAATAGCTGAACCAATTCCTTTATTACTATTTTGTCCAGTTCCTAAACCAGTGATGTTCATATTTACAGTGGTGCCATGATCAACAGTAACTTTACCATTATCAGCAACATTAACAGTATTACCATTGTAGGTATATCCATTGAAAGTAACTCCAGGCAAGAATTCAACAGTTTTGGCATTAACAGTATCGTTACCATTACCATTTCCAGATAAAGAAGCGTTTCCACTGTTGTAAGTAGTACTACTATTATAATTTGCTTGGTACCCATTCACATTATATTGAATTCCGTTCGTTCCAGTATTAGTAGTGTTTTTTCCAAAATCCAAATCACCAACTGTAAAGTTTTGTCCAGTATGAATGTGAATATTACTTAGGGTTGGATCATCACCAGTACTGTAATTTGGATTAGCAGTATCTGCTGGATTATTTTTATTACCAAAATAAACATTAGCAGAAGGTGCATTTACTAGTGCTGCCCCTTCATATGCAAAATTATCAAAGTAGAAGTTAGCGTTTGCATTAGTAGTTGTTACTGGTCCATTTTCATTAGTCCCAAATGTAATTAAATTTTCCATTGTAACATTGTTATTAGCAAACTGATATGAAGCTCCTGCAAAGTCAATTGCATTACTATCCCCATTTGCTTGAAGACCATTAATAACAATATCATTCGATCCACATGAAACTGAAGAGTCAGAAGAAGTATAGCTAGCTGAGGCACTGGTAAGAGCAAAATTTGAATCAACATTAATTTGAGTTACTGAACTATTTTGCATTGCGGCATCAAAATCAGTAGCATTATAAACATTTACAACTCCAGAAGCAGCAGACATGTTACCAGCAAAAGCATCAGCATTTGATGCGATGGCACTTGTGGCGTTAGATGCAGCTTGAGCATAACTACTAATAGCTGTACTACCAACGTTTAAACTGTTTAAAATATTACTAGCGTTTGCTGAATAAGCACTGGCATTCGAAATGGCAGCACTTACTTGAGCACCAATACTGTAGATGCTATCTTGATTTTGATCATTAGCATTAGACAACGTGTTAAGAGCCGTTGCCAATGAACCAACTGCTGAAGCAGTATAACTAACATAAACACTATCAACCATTGCTTGATTATAGTTAGATTTCTGGTCAGCATATTCTGAAACAGCTGATTTATATGCGTTACTAGCATCTACGTTTGGATAACGAATTGCTAAAATCCGTGCCTCATTAAGTGGTTGTGATAATCCACTAACTAATGCTTTAGCGTTGTTAACAGTTGTTGCAGCACTACTTAATGTCGCAGCTGTATTGAAACTATTTAATGCTGATTGAATTCCTGTAATCGTTGAAAAATCAGCTTGAGAATCTTCTAAATCACGATAAGTTAATTCTTTATCATTGACGGTACTATTATTAGCAGCCATAGAACTAACCAATGCGTCATTAATATCAGGATTGATTTCGATAATATATTGAAGTTGATTAGCACGAGCGTTCAAAGAATTCATTTGTTGAGAATTAATATCAACTTGATTAGCATAACTCACAGCCATATTAGCAGTTGACATTGCTGATTTAGCATATTCAACGTTACTATTTGGTTGTTTAGCATCCATACTAACATATTGATGTGTTTGTAGGTTTGCTTCAAGAACTTGATTGGCATTCGATGAAGCTGTTAAAGAAAGCTTTTGCGCATTTTGGACAGTACTTCCTAACGCATTAACAGCACTAGATGCTAATGATTGAATATTTGAATCTGTTAATTTCAAGTTTTTCAGGGTATTGGTTGTTGTATCAGCAACCACACTAATACTGACATTCACGTTACTAATCGCACCAGAAGATTGAACTGCTTTAGATAAAGCACTATTAGCAATATCAACAGCACTATTATTTTGATTTTCAGCCATTAGGCTCGTAGCCGAAGAAACAAAAATATTATTGGAACTAGAACCGTTAGTAACAACAGGTGATGAAGAAGATGTCGCACTTGTGAATGAATTAACTGCACCAAGACTAGTTCGAGTAGTCGAAACGTTAGCATTAGCCTGATTCATTGTTTTTTGATCCAAAGCAAGCTCACTACTGGATTGTGATTCTTGAGATTGTGTGTTGTTCTGCATTTCAATACTTGCTGTAGTTGAAGTATTTACACTTGTGTTAGCACTACTCTTTAAAGAGTAAGATCCACTTGTCGTAGCGTTACTGCTATAATCTTTGGTTACACTACTCGATACAACAGAATTACTTGATTGTACAATTGCGCTACTAGATTCAACATTAGCAACAGAAGTATCGTTAATGGAGCTGCTACTACTTTCAACCACATTAGATGAATTAGTATCAGCTGTTTCTACAGAATGATCAGATACAGAAGCAGATTCATAACTCGAAGATTTCTCCACACTAGCAGATTCTGTACTACTGGATTCTGCGCTCACCACAGACTCATTCGTAGATGAACCAATATCCCCGTTGCTATCAGATGAACTACCATAGTCACTACTATGATTAGCATCATTCGTGTCGGCATGAACTGTTGTATCATTGGAGTGCATTATCTGCGTAAATCCGTATCCACCAATAACCGTAAATAAAGAAGCGGAAACAACAACCCATTGTTTCTTAACCTTTTTCATTATTTTTTTATCATTTACTTTTTTAAATTCAAATTTATTATATATCATTTCTATTTAGCCCTCATTGATTAATTCCTTATAACTACATTACATATAATTCTTATTTTATTATGGAATGACAATAATAGCAAATTTGTTTAAGAAATATTAAAAATTATAATTTCTGTAAATTACCTAAAAAAAATCCTCACCTACTGAACATTTCTGTCCAACAGATGAAGATTTTTTAATTTTTAAAATTCATTAAATAGATTTAACAAACTTCTTGTTACTTGTGATGTAACCACCATTGCTAAGGTAGAAACGAGTAATTGATCCTTGTGTTACCGTCTTAACAATATTAAGTGTCCGACCTTTAGCAATCCATTTACCCTTATCGCTAAAGTCCTTACTTCTGTGAATTTGAATACCACCACGTTTAGTAACTTTAATTCTTCTTACGTTATCAGCCTTTTGATAGTAAATACTGTGAAGATATGCTGTCTTAAGAATGTATTTACCATTAGCCAACTTGTAGAATGTTCTACCATTCTTAGTTACTTGACCAATAATTCTAAATACCTTGGCATATTTAACCTTTTCGGCATCATAGTATTCAGCTCGTGGACTGTTTACATCTGGTTCGGTGTAAACTTGAACATCCTTAGTACTGTAAAGATGTTGAATTCCAGGAGTGTATTCACCAGAACCAGCATTACTACTTGATGAACTAGATGCAGGGGTAACACTACCATTATTAGCTGAACTAGCATTACTGCTTGGTGCAACAGAACTGCTTGATGGCTTTGCACTCGAGCTACTTGGCGTTACCGAGCTACTCGATGGTGTTGCACTTGAGCTGCTTGGCGTTGCCGAACTGCTCGATGGTGTTGCACTTGAACTGCTTGGCGTTGCTGAGCTGTTCGATGGTGTTGCACTTGAACTGCTTGGCGTTGCTGAGCTGCTCGATGGTGTTGCACTTGAGCTACTTGGTGTTACATTAGCAGCACTCGATGCATTGCTTGCCGCACTCGATGCTTGACTAGCAGCGGAACTAGCAATACTGTTATCATCACTAGCAGCACTAGCAGCGGAACTAGCAGCCTTGCTTTCATCAGATGCCTTTGAAGCATGAGATTTAGCGGCACTAGCAGCACTCGATGCTGCGGATGAAGCACTTGATGCAATCGAAGCTTCACTTGAAGCAGCTGAACTGTCACCACTTTGAGCAGCCTTGCTTGCCGCACTAGCAGCACTCGATGCAGTAGATGCAGCTGAGCTTGCTTGACTAGCAGCACTCGATGCTGCACTACTGTCACTGGATGCGGCAGATGCAGCAGAACTAGCAGCACTACTATCACTGGCAGCTTTGCTTGCCGCACTGGATGCTTGACTGGCAGCGGAACTGGCTTGGCTAGCAGCACTCGATGCTGCACTATTTCCAGATGCCTTTGAAGCAGCTGAACTGGCTTTACTTGCATCACTTGCAGCACTCGATGCAGCAGAACTAGCTCGACTGGCGGCACTCGATGCGGCACTCGAATTACTAGAAGCACCAGAAGCAGCGGAACTAGCAGCACTCGATGCAGAACTAGCACTAGAATTATTAGAAGCAGCAGAACTAGCATCACTGGAAGCTGAACTGGCTGACTTAGCAGCAGAACTTGCTTCACTAGCGGCACTATTAGCAGAACTAGCAGTTGAACTAGCACTCGATGCAATTGATGCAGCACTCG
Organism: Nicoliella sp. ESL1149; assembly: GCF_058107265.1. Taxonomy (NCBI): domain Bacteria; kingdom Bacillati; phylum Bacillota; class Bacilli; order Lactobacillales; family Lactobacillaceae; genus Nicoliella; species Nicoliella sp. ESL1149. The sequence goes on from NZ_JBYLUE010000004.1 coordinate 54,438, forward strand.
ATGCAGCAGAAGCAGCAGAACTTGCTTCACTAGCATGTTTACTTGCAGCGCTAGCAGCACTGGATGCTTGACTGGCAGCAGAGCTGGCTTCACTGGCATGCTTGCTTGCATCACTAGCAGCACTGGATGCAGCAGAACTATCACCACTTTGAGCAGCGGAACTAGCTTTACTTGCATCACTTGAAGCTTGACTAGCTGCAGAACTTGCAGCCTTACTTGCAGAACTAGCTGCAGATGAATCATTAGATGCTTGACTAGCTGCGGAACTAGCTGCAGATGAATCATTTGAAGCTTGACTAGCTGCGGAACTTGCAGTAGAAGCAGCACTGGATGCTTGACTAGCTGCAGAACTGGCTGCACTGTTTCCAGAAGCATTAGAAGCTGTACTTGAAGCTTGACTTGCTGCAGAACTAGCACCAGAAGCATCAGACTTAGCACTTGATGCTGCGGAACTTGCTGCACTTGAAGCGGAACTTGCTGCAGAATGAGCACTTGAAGCACTACTACTGTTTGAAGCAGCACTGGAATTGTTAGATGCAGCACTCGATGCAGCGCTTGAGGCCTTAGATGCGTCACTAGCAGCAGCACTGGCAGCAGCAGCAGAATTAATATCAGCATTGGCTTGACTGTCTAGATCTTTTGCCTTAGCTTGATCATCGATTGCTGCTTTAGCAGCACTTTGAGCAGTTGAAGTAGCAACAGAAGCAGCATTCTTAGCATCACTAGCAGCATTAATTACTTGATTAGCAGCATTAGCGTAGCTAGAAGCTTGTTTGGCAAATGCATTGGCAGATCCAGTGTTTCCATCACTAATTGCAGCATTGGCTTGACTAACGAATACGCTAGCCATGTTAGCATTTGAACTAGCAGCACTGGAGGCACTGTTAGCAACACTAGCAGCAGAACTTGCTACATCGTAAGCCGAACTAGCCATTCTATTTTGAATATCCGCATCGCTCTTAACGTTATTCAAGGCTGCTGAAGCACTTTGTAAGTTCTTAGCAACACTTGAAATGGTAGCGTTAGAAGGATTACCGGCAACGTAACTACTCATTGTTGCTGATTGAGAAGCAACGTTATTAGCATAACTAGTTACAATTGTAGCGGCACTCGATGCTTGACTAGCAGCAATACTTGCTGCCTTGTCGTCGGCATTAGCAGCGGAAGCAAAGCTAGAAGTTACGAAACTAGCATTCGAAGCAGCAGAGCTTGCAGAACTAGCAGAACTGGAAGCTCCACTATTAGCACCAGAAGCAGCAGAACTAGCAGCACTTGAAGCACTGTCTAATGAAGCAGCAGCGACATTTGCTGTCTTTTCATCAGAAAGAGCTTGAGAAGCAGCACTTTGAGCAACCTTCGTTAAACTAGTAGTTTCATTAGCAGCATTCTTTGCAATTGCTTCATTCGATACAGCCACACTTGCTAATGATTCTGCAAGACTAGTAAAGGTAGCACCAGCAGAAACATTCCCAGCATTGATAGCTGATTGAGCTAATGCATAATTATTATTAACATTACCGGCTTGAGCAGCAATTGCAGCACTGAGGGAAGCAACAACACTCGTTTGATATACCACGTTACTGTAAGCAGTAGCCGCAGCAAGTTTTTGAATTTGTGCATCACTATTTGCACTGTTGATAACTGTCATTGCACTAGATGCAACTTCATTAGCAGACTTGATAGCTGCATTCGAACGATCAACATTGTAGTAACTATTGATAGCACTTGCAGTTTGAGCATTGTTTACAGCATTAGAACTAACAACTGAAGCAGCAGAACTAGCAATTGAGTTAGCACTGGATGCTGCATTTTGGTTAGCACTAGCAACACTGTAATCAACAATAATTGCACTTGCAGCAGAGCTGAAGGCACTGGATGCAGAACTAGCAGAACTAGCACCACTCTTAGCACCAGAAGCAGCAGAACTGGCTGCAGAACTGGCACTATTAACGATGCTTGCAGCAATGACTGTGTTAGCAAGATCATTAGCAGCTTGACTTGCAGCAACACTGGCAACAGAAGTATCAGAACTAATTGCAGAAGCATTCGTTAAGATACTTTGAGCAGCATTTTCAGCAGCAGCAACGGCGTTGGTAGCTAAGGCAGCATACCTGTCACCAATTACATTGTTTCCAGCTAAGTATGCCTTGTTAGCTAAACTATCGTTTTGAGCAACTGCATTAGCAGCTGATGAAACAACATTGTTCAAACTAGTATTTGAGTTGTTAGTAGCTTCAGCAGCACTAGCAGCACTATTAGCAATGCTTGCTTGAGAAGCAGCATCGGTAGCATAACTAGTAGCTGATGCATTAGCGGCATTAGCAACGTTAGCATAACTTACAAGTGATTGGTTAGCAGAATTAGCAGCAGCAAGACTAGCAACACTAGCATTTGCTTTAGCAGCACTTGCAGCATTGGAAGAAGCAGCCTTAGCATCTTTATCAGCAGTATTAGCATAAGATCTTGCTGATTGAGCATTAGTACTACCAGCACTAACTGCACTATTAGCAATCGACTTAGCAGAATTTGCTGTACTACTATTACCACTGGCACCACTAGCAGCGGAACTTGCGGCACTAGCAGCCTTAGAAGCGTTTTGAACATCAACCTTGGCTTGGCTATCAAGAGCAGAAGCTTTAGCTTGATCGATGATAGCTTGACTTGCAGCATTGGATGCCTTAGTAGTTTGTGCAGCAGCATCGGAAGCAGCAGCACTAGCCGCATCAATTACAGCATGAGCAGCACTAGCATAACTTATTGCTTGGCTATTTAATGAACTAGCAGCAGCAGTGTTACCTGCACTAGCGGCACTGGCAGCTTGACTAGCAACAAAGTTAGCCATGTTAGCAGCAGAACTAGCAGTTTGAGCAGCACTTGCTGTTACACTTGCATCATTCTTAGCAGCACTTGCAGCAGCACTGGCAATTACGTTTTGACTATCAGCATCTGCCTTAACACTTGTCATTGAAGCTTGAGTACTCTTCAAATCAGAAGCGATAGAAGCAACGATTGAGTTAGTTGGATTATCAGCAACGATGCTATTCATGTTAGCACTTTGAGCATCAACATCGTTGGAGTAACTAGTTACAGCATTATCAGCACTAGATGCTTCAGAAGCATAACTCTGAGCGGTAGAAGCATCAGCATTAGCAGCGGAGTTGAATGAAGCAGCACTTGCAGAACCACTATTAGCAGAACTTGCGGCACTTGATGCAGCACTTGATGCTGAACTATTACCACTGTGAGCGGCATTAGAAGCATCACTAGCAGCACTGTTCAACTTAGCAGTAGCTAAGCTTTCAGCACTTTCATCAGCAATCGCTTGACTGGCAGCCGAATTACCAACGACATTCAAACTCTTGATGTTAATGACAGCAGCATTGGCAGCAGAAGCATTAGCAACTGCAATGGAAGCATATGATTGAACTGCTGAAGTTTGATCCATAGCACTGGAAAGATTTCCATTGTTATAGTTTACGGCAGCTTGACTAGCGATGAAGTTAGCCATGGCATTGGCACTTTGAGCAGCAGCATTAGCGGAACTAACGACAGCAACTTGAGCGTCAACTGTGCTATCGGCACTAACCGCAATGCTCTTTTGACTTTGAGCATCACTATTAGCACTATTAACAACAATCATTGCACTTGAAGCAATCGAAGCAGCAGACTTAATAGTAGCGTTAGAAGGATCATTATTTAATAGGCTGTTGATAGAACCAGCAGTTTGACTATCAATCGAAGCATTGGAACTAACAACTACTGCAGCACTTGAAGCTTCACTTGCGTACTTAGAAGCAAGTGCTTGATCTGCACTGGCAGTTGCAACATCAGAAGTAGTTGCACTTGCAGCGGAACTGGCTGAACCAGATGCAGAATTTGCAGAACTGGCACCACTCTTACCACCGTTAGCAGCAGAATTAGCAGCATTAGATGCACTGCTAATTACACTAGCATTAAGGCTGATCGTTTGAACATCCTTATCAGCTTGAGAAGCAGCAGAACTTGCAATGTTAGTTTGAATTGCAATTGCATCTGAGTTAGCAGCCATTGAGGAAGCAGCCTCACTAGCAACAATTACAGCTGTAGAAGCAACAGTCGAGTAACTATTAGCGGATGCAATGTCTCCTGCTAGGTAAGCAGAGTTAGCTAAACTATCATTATTGCTTACTGCAACAGCAGCACTCGAAACCGTGGAGCTCAAAGTAGCAGTTGAAGCATTGATACTATTAGCCACACTAGCAGCTTTACTTGCAATGCTAGATTGAACTTGAGCATCGCCATCAGCAGAACTGATTACTGAGGTTGCTGAACTAGCTATAGCAGCATAACTAGCTAATGAAGCATTAGCGGAGTTTGCAGATGCAAGAGAAGCAACACTAGCATTGGCCTTTTCAGCAGAAGTAGTATCACTATTAGCAACTACGGCATATGATTTAGCTTCACTAGCGTAACTATTAGCAGCAGAAGCATTAACATTAGCACCAGATGCAGCACTATTAGTAATTGTTTCAGCTGAACTAGCAGCAGAACTGTTGCCAGAAGCAGCGGAACTATTACCACTAGCTTGACTAGCAGCACTATTAGCAGCACTACTTGCAGAAGTTACAGTAACTGCATAACTTGAAGCAGCTTTTTCATCTGCTTCAGCCTTAGCAGCAGCAGATGATGCAATTACAGTTGCATCTGAAGCAACTTTAGATTGGGCAGTGGCATCATTTACGAAACTATCCATATTCGAAGTAGCAACACTAGCTTGAGCATAGTAAATACTTCCAGTAGCAACGTTACCAACATTGTAATAACTTACAGCAGAACTAACTAAGGCATTAATACTTTGAGCTGCTGATTGAGCATTGGTGTCATCGTTATCAGCCTTATTAGCAGCATTCTTTGCTGTAACAGCAGCGGAACTAGCAATGACAGCTTGACTTTGAGCATCAGCATTCAAACTACTAATTGCGGAAGCAGCAGCACTGGCAGCTTTGTTAGCACTATTGACTAAGCTGTTCTTAGCATTTGCACTAGCAAGACTTGAAGTTGCAGCAGCTTGACTAGTAGCCACACTATTATAACTAGAAGTTACGTTAGCAGCAGAACTGGCGTCTTGAGCATAGCTAGCAGCCTTATTAGCATCTGCATCAACTGAACTAGCAATTACACTAGTTGCACTAGCTTTACCTGAGGCAGATCCAGGAAGACTATTAGCTGAGCTAGCACCAGACTTACCACCATTGGCAGCACTGGATGCAGCACTGGCAGCGGAACTAGCAGCACTGGATGCGTCACTAGCAGCTGAGTTAGCCGAATCAGCCTTACTTGAATCACTCTTTGCTCGACTAGCAGCACTAGATGCAGCACTAGCAGCGGATTTAGCAGCTGCACTAGCTGATGATGCATCAGATGCAGCGGAACTGGCCGCACTGGCAGCTGACTTAGCAGCAGAACTATCGCCCTTGGATGCGGCGGAACTAGCAGCATTGGATGCACTAGCAGCTTTACTTGCAGCGGAACTAGCAGCATTAGATGCAGAACTAGCGGCACTATTAGCGGAACTAGCATCATTGTTAGCAGAACTAGCATCACTGGCAGCAGACTTAGCATCACTAGCAGCACTGGCAGCTTTACTTGCATCAGAACCAGCAGCACTAGCAGCACTGGATGCAGCTGAGTTACCAGGAACATTATTAGCAGCAGAACTTGCTTCACTAGCAGATTTACTTGCCGCACTAGCATCACTATCGGCACTTGATGCTGCTTTACTTGCCCCACTAGCAGCAGAACTAGTATTAGCACTATCGGAACTGGCACTAGCAGAATTAGACCCTGCACCAGATTCACCAGAAGCATCACTAGCAGCGGAACTAGCGGCATTGGATGCTTGAGAAGAACTACTATCAGCAGCACTAGCATTAGCAGCGGAACTAGCAGCACTATTTATCTTATCATTCAAAGCACTGGCTGCAGATTCATCGGATTCAGCCTTACTTGCAGCAGTTGATGCAATTGCAGTTGCATTAGCAGCGGCGTCACTAGCAGCATTAACTGAACTTACAACTGCACTAGCATTAGCAACATAGCTATTAGCAGTTGAAATTGCAGATTGGGCTGTGATCATATTGCCAGCCTTGATTGCATCGCTAGCTTGACTAGCAAATACACTAGCCATATTAGCATTGGAACTAGCAATTGAGTTTTCATTGTTAGCAACACTGGCAGCTGATTGAGCAGTTACAGCAGCGGAACTGGCAGCACTCTTTTGAGCATCAGCATCACTCTTAAGGGTAGCCATGGAACTCATGTTAGAAACCATAGCACTCGTGATACTAGAAATAACTGGGTTCCCACTGTTGATTGGATCATTAGCAATTGTAGCAATTGCCTTACTTTGAACATCAGCATCATTAGCATAGCTGTTAACAACTGAATCAGCACTGGATGCATCATTAGCATAACTTTGGGCCTTAGATGCATCAGCATCAGCACCCTTAGCAGCAGTTGATGTAGCAGCACTAATCGAGGAAGCAGAACCACTGGCACCACTAGCAGCACTAGATGCACCACTATTAGCAGAACTAGCAGCCTTACTTGCATCACTAGCGGCACTGTTCAATGAACCAGCAGCAACACTAGCAGTATTTTCGTCAACTTCAGCTTGACTAGCAGCTGAACTAGCAACATCCGTTAAGCTAGTAGTTGCAGCAGCATAACTAGCTGCACTGATTTCAATTGCGTGGGCATCACTAGCAGCTGATTGAGCAATACTAGTTTGTTGACTAGCAGCAGAACCATTTCCTAATGTGTAAGCAAATGAAGCTTGAACAAAGGCACTATTAGCAAGACTAGCAGCAGTAGATACGGCAACGTTTTCACTTGAGATGGCACTTACAATCGAGTTAACGTTATCTCTTGCACTAGCAGCAACGCTCTTTTGTGTTTGAGCATCACTATTAGCACTATTGATAACAGTCATAGCACTATTAGCAATACTATTAGCTTTACTGATATCAGAGTTAGAACTATTTTGAACGAATAAGCTATTTACTTCACTAGCAGTACTACTGTTCAAGATTGCATTAGAACTAACTACTGAAGCAGCAGAACTAGCTTTGGCAGCGTAACTAGAAGCAGCAATTGCATTACCACTTGCAGTGTTGTAATCAATGGAAGTTGCACTAGAATCAGAAGCAGCAGAACTAGCAGCACTAGATGCAGAACTGTTACCAGAAGTAGCAGAACTAGCAGCACTAGATGCATCTGAATTAGCGGAACTGGCAGCGGAACTAGCACTGGAAGCAGCACTGTTGGCACTGGAAGCAGTTGATTCAGCACTAGCGGCATTCGATGCTTGCTTACTTGCATCACTAGCAGCACTAGCAGCAGCGGAACTGGCAGCATTAGCAGAGTTAGCAGCCGCACTAGCAATTGAAGCATCCTTGCTGGCAGTGCTCTTGTCACCCTTTTGAGCGGCAGAACTAGCATCGGCAGCAGCACTTGATGCAATCGTATTAGCGGAACTAGCGTCAGCAGCAGCACTTGATGCAATCTTAGCATCACTAGCAGCAGCACTATTAGCACTTGAAGCAGCAGCACTAGCATTATTAGCAGCACTGGCTGCAGAACTGGCAGCACTAGCAGCGGAGTTAGCAGCACTGGCTGCAGAACTAATTACCTTGTTAGATGGGAATTGAGAAGCTTGACTATTAGCTTCGGAAGCTTGGCTAGCAGCCTTACTAGAGATGCTATTAGCAGAACTAGCAGCACTGGAGATAACAACACTAGCGGAACTAGTTGCAGCAGAAGCTGAACTAATTACTGTAGAGTTACTATCAGTCCCATTATTAGCAGCAGATGCATCACTAGCAGCCTTAGATGCGTCGGAAGCATCACTGGCAGCGGCACTAGCATTAGCGGCATCGCTCGTAGCTTTACTTACCGTTGCAGCATAACTAGCAGCAGAAGCTTCATCAGCCTCAGCCTTAGATGCAGCAGCACTCGCATCATCAGTAGCAGATTTAGCAGCACTACCTTGGTTGACCGCATCCGTATTGTAATTTGTAATTCCAGCAGCCATACTTGCAGCTTGGGAATTAAGAAGACTCCCTTGTTCGTTAGCTCCGATCGCGTAAGCGGAGTTTGCTTGACTAGTCAATGCATTGACGCTACTTACAGCAGCAACAGCATTAGCGTAATCTTGGTCAGCCTTGTTAGCAGCATTTCTAGCAATTGTAGCAGCACTAGCAGCCTTGCTTGCTTGAACTTGAGCATCACTATTGAAGTTAGATACTTGAACAGCAGCGGAACTAGCAAGATTATTAGCAGTATTGACGGCACTGTTTTGCGTATTAGCAGCAGCATAACTAGATGCAATCGCAGCTTGACTAGAAGCTTGGCTATTGTAACTAGAAGTTACAACGGCAGCGGAACTAGCATTAGCAGCATAGCTAGATGCAAGATTAGCGTCATCGTCAACCTTCTTAGCAGTTGCAGAAACTGTAGAAGCATTGGAACTAGCACTACTATTTGCACTTGAAGCAGAACCAGAACCAGCATTAGATCCACTAGCAGCACTAGATGCAGCAGAATTTGCGGAATTTGCAGCAGAATTTGCGGAATCAGCAGCACTACTATCATTAGCAGCTCTAGAAGCAGCAGAACTAGCAATACTATTATTAGATTCGGCATCACTTGCAGCACTGGATGCATCAGCACTAGCTTGACTAGCGGCACTTGCAGCAGATTTAGCAATACTATCTGCACTTGATGCAGTAGAACTATCACCGTTATTAGCAGCAGAACTGGCAATTGAAGCAGCATCAGAAGCAGTGCTATTAGCAGCACTTGCAGCCTTACTGTCATCATTAGCTTTACTACTATCACTAGCGGCCTTAGATGCAGCAGAACTAGCAATTGAAGCAGCACTTGAACCATCAGCGGCAGCGGAACTAGCAGCACTGGCAGCGGAACTAGCAGCACTTGCAGCAGAACTCATCGTACTGTTCTTAGGATTCTCAGAAGCAGCCTTAGATGCAGCACTTGCTTGACTAGCTGCACTTGAAGCAGCCTTAGATGCAGCACTTGCATCACTACCTGCTGATTTAGCGTTATTACTTGCTTGACTGGCTGCACTCGAAGTAGCAGTAGAATTACTATCTGTTCCTTTATTAGCACCAGAAGCAGCACTAGCAGCACTTGAAGCATCACTAGCTGATTTAGCAGCATTATTAGCAGTTGAAGCCTTAGCAAGATCAACATTAACTTGATTATCTAATGCACTAGCTGAGTTTTGATCATCAATGGCCTTAGATGCAGCTACTTGAGCAGTAGAAGTTTGCGCTTTGGCGTCAGTAGCAGCAGAACTAGCAACAGAAATTACGGCATCAGCAGCAGATGCATATGCCTTAGCATTATTCGTGAATGAAGTTGCCAATGACATGTTGTTATTGTTGATAGCATCAATAGCTTGACTAGCATAAGTATTAGCCATGTTAGCATTTGAACTAGCAACAAACGCAGCACTAGTAGTAATACTTGCATCAGTACTTGCAGCGTTATAAGCAGCTTGGGCAATACTTGATTGACTATCAGCATCTTTCTTAACATTGTTCATTGCTGAACTTGCAGTAGCAACATCGGAAGCAGCTTTGCTTATTGCAGCATTGCTTGGGTTAGCAGAAACGTAACTGTTCATAACTGAGCTATTAGAAGTAACATCATTTGAGTAACTAGTTACTGCATTATCAGCACTGGCAGCGGAGTTATTTGCAATACTTGCATTCTTAGCATCAGTTGTAGCAGCAGAATTAAATGATGTTGCGGAAGAACTAGCACTATTAGCACTAGAAGCAGCAGAACTAGCAGCACTTGATGCCCCACTATTAGCTGAACTATTTGCATTAGAAGCAGAGTCAGCAGCACTGTTCATAGAAGCAGCAGCAAGACTAGCAGCACTTTCATCAGAAATGGCTTTACTTGCAGCAATCTTTCCAACCACAGTTAAACTATCAGTTGCAGTTGCAGCACTAGCAGCACTGGATGCAGCGGCAATTGCAATGTCGCCATATTCTACAGCTAATGATGTATCCTTAGCTGCACGAACAGTATCACCACCATTGTAATCAATAGCAGCATTCGCAGCAGCATCATTTGCTCTAGCATTAGCACTAACAGCAACACTATTAGCAGAACTAATCAAGGCAACAGCATCATTAACTTCTGAATCAGCACTCGAAGCAGTAGCCTTTTGTAGTTGAGCATCAGCGTTGGCGTTATTGATAACAACCATTGCACTGGATGCAACTATTGAAGCACTACTAATTGTTGAATTAGTTGGGTTAGCGTTGTAGTAGCTGTTGATTTGATCAGCAGTCTTACCGTTAAGAACAGCATTCGAACTTACGACAGAAGCAGCAGAACTAGCAACCTTAGCATAACTTGAAGCAGCAATTTGATTACCACTTGCAAGAATTACATCAGATGATGTTGCGCTAGCAGCAGAACTGGCCGCACTAGATGCAGAACTTGCTGAACTTGAACCCTTAGATCCATTAGATGCAGCGGAACTAGCTGCACTAGATGCATTTGAAGCACCGCTTGCATTAAATGATACAGTTTGAACATCAGCAGATGCTTGAGCAGCAGCAGAACTGGCAATAGTAGTATAGCTTTGAATTGCGCTGGAGTTGTTTACTAACGTTTGAGCTGCACTTTGGGCAGTTGAAACAGCAGCACTAGCAGTTGAAGCAAATGCATTCCCATCACTGGTACTACCTGCCAAGTAAGCAACATTAGCTTTACTATCATCTTCACTAACAGCACTATTAGCACTGGCAATTGTTGAGTTCAAAGTAGAAGTTGATGCATTAATACTTTGAGCTTGAACATTAGCACTAACCGCAATACTTGATTGAACGTTAGCATCAGAATCAGCAGAGTTAACCTTAGCCATAGCAGCACTTGCAACAACAACGTAACTAGATAATACGCTATTAGAAGAATTAGTACTATTTGTTGCTAAACTACTTAAATTACTAAATGCAGATTGAGCACTAGCAGTAATACTATTAGCATCAATTGCATATGATTTAGCAGCACTAGCATATTGACTAGCTAATTTAGCATTATTGTCGATTCCAGAAGTAGCACTATTTGCAATACTCTTAGCGGAACTGGCATTACTACTGTTTGAACCGGAACCACTAGCAGCAGAACTAGCTTGACTAGCAGCACTGGAACCAGCAGCAGCAGCGGAACTGGTATCAGCTTCGTAACTAGCAGCAGAATTTTCATCCTTAATTGCTTGGTCTCTAGCAGCCTTAGCAACAGCAGTAGCTGATGAAGCAGTTGAAGCTTGAGCACTAGCAGCCGTTTCGTAACTGCTCATGGTTGAAGTAGTTGCACTAGCTTGGTCAGCATAGAATGTAGCAGCTGATTGGTTACCAGCATTGTAATAACTAACCGCTTGACTTACTAAACTATTAACGTTCGAAACCGCAGTTTGAGCATTAGCATTGTTTTGATCAGCAATATTAGCAGCGGAACTAGCTACTTGGTAAGCACTGGCAGCAATACTTGCTTGTTTAGAAGCATCAGCATTGAAGTTAGATACTTGAACTGCAGCAGCACTAGCAGCAGCGTTAGCACTAGATACCAAACTGTTGGTAGCATTTGCACTAGCAAGAGTTGATGTTGCAGCAGCTTGACTAGAAGCTTGACTATTGAAGCCAGAAGTTACGGCAGCAGCACTGGCAGCTTGACTAGCATATTGACTAGCTGACGTTGCATCAGCGTCGGCTGACTTAGCAGCATCAGAAGTTGCACTAGCGTGATTGGAAGCAGAACTTGGAAGAACACTAGCAGAACTAGCACCTGACTTGGATGCACTTGATGCACTTGATGCAGCAGAGTTAGCAGAACTAGCATCATTTGATGCGGAACTAGCGATTGAGTTATCGTTTGCAGCTCTAGATGCGGCACTGGCAGCCTTAGAAGCAGCATCGCTGGCAGCACTGGCAGCAGATTTAGCAGCAGAGCTATCAGCAGAAGCACTAGCGGCAGCGTTTGAAGCATCGCTAGCAGCACTAGCAGCTGCAGAACTGTCACCATTATTAGCAGCAGAACTGGCAATTGATGCAGCTTTACTTGCAGCAGCAGCATTTGAAGCAGCAGCACTATTGGCACTTGAAGCAGTGCTATTAGCGGCGCTGGCATCATTTGATGCAGAACTGGCATCGCTTGAAGCGGACTTGGCATCATTAGCTGCGGAACTAGCAATTGCTGCTGCGGAACTAGCGGCATTAGCAGCACTCTTAGCAGCTGAGTTACCGGAAGCTTCGCTAGCAGTAGATGCAGCAGCACTAGCTGAGTTAGCAGCAGAACTAGCATCATTGCTTGCAGCACTTGCATCTGATCCAGCCGTACTGGATGCACTATTAGCAGCACTACTATCATTATTAGCACTGGTTGCGTTCGAACTAGCACCAGAAGTACCGGATGCATCACTGGCAGCAGAACTTGCATCGCTTGCAGCTTTAGAAGCATCACTTTCAGCACTAGCAGCACTGGCGGCACTTGAAGCTTCACTGTTAATTTGAGTATTCAAACTATCAGCAGAAGTTTCATCAGCTTGAGCCTTAGATGCAGCAATTGATGCATCCTTAGTTGCACTAGATGCCGCTACATTAGCAGAACTGGCAGAACTAATAACCGCAGTCGCATTATTAGCATAACTAACAGCTTGTGAATTGAAACTAGTAGCTTGAGCAAAATTATGAGCGTCGATAGCCGATTTAGCTTGGCTAGCAACAAAGCTTGCCATGTTAGCATTCGAACTAGCGATGATATTCAAGCTGTTGGCAACACTAGCAGCAGAACTGGCAACGACATAAGCAGAACTAGCACTAGCTTTTTGATTCTTAGCGTCACTATTATAACTAGTGATGGCAACACTATTACTGTTCATCGCACTTTGAGCACTTACGATAGCAGAGTTGCTTGGGTAGTTAGAAGCAAAGCTCTTAATAACTGCACTTTGCTTATCAGCATTTGCAGAATCATTGGCAACAACGCTAGCAGCACTGGATGCAGTTGAGGCAAATGCAGAGGCAGCATTTGCATCGGCATTAGCATCTGAAGCAAAGTTGAACGTATCAGCACTGGCACTGGAAGCAGCAGAACTAGCGGAACTAGCAGCACTGGATGCTCCACTATTATTAGAAGTGTTAGCACTTGAAGCAGAAGCACTGGCACTCGTTAAGCTAATCATTACTGAATTAACTGCATTTTCATCAGCAACTGCTTGCTTTGCGGCTGAATTAGCACTACTAGTTAATTCAGTAGCATTGGAAGCAGCGCTGTTGGCAATTGAAGCGTAGGAACTAGCAATAGCAGCTACTGAACTAGCTTGAGTTGTAAATGAAGATGCCATTACGTAGTTACCAGTATTATAAGCACTAGCAGCATTTGAATAGTAGATGTTTACATTAGTAACAGCATTTGATACGTTTACACTTTCAGAACTAATCAAACTAGCTTGACTAACAACCGCACTGTAAGCACTAGAAGCAACGTTTGATTGAATTTGAGCATCAGTATTAGCACTGTTAATAACTACCATTGCACTAGAGGCAACACTAGAAGCACTCTTGATGACTGAATCAGTCGTGTCATTGTTGTATTCACTAGCAATCGTACTTGCCATCGTTGATGCTGTGATTGCAGTTGAACTAACAACAGAAGCAGCAGAACTGGCACTCTTTTCGTCATTCGAAGCAGAAGTTACATCAGTTGTAGCTGTACTCATATCGATAGTAGCAGCACTGGCTGCGGAACTTGCAGCAGATGATGCAGAACTTGCAGAGCTAGATCCCTTTGAACCACCTGAAGCAGCAGAACTAGCTGCACTTGATGCGCTGGAAGTTACACTAGCATTGATTGAGATGGTTTGAACATCGTTAGAAGCTTGACTTGCAGCTGAACTTGCGATGTTAGTGTAGCTTTGAATTGCACTAGAGTTATTAACTAAAGTATTAGCAGCACTAGAGGCAGCAGTGACAGCTTCGCTAGCAGCCTTAGCATAGCTATCACCATCAGAAGTACTTCCGGCTAAGTAAGCAGAGTTGGCTAAACTATCATCAGAAGCAACAGCATTATTCGCACTAGTAATAGTAGAATTCAAACCAGAAGTTGCAGAATTAACACTTTGAGCCTCACTATTAGCACTAACCGCAATGCTAGATTGAGTCTTAGCATCATTATCAGCGGAAGTTACATTGATCATAGCTGAACTAGCAACGGCAACATAACTAGCTAATGATGAATTAGATGCGTTTTGACTAGCTAAAGCACTCACACTGTTGAAGGCACTTTGAGCACTAGCAGTATTAGTATTAGCAACCTTAGCGTATGAAACCGCAGCATCCGCATATTGACTAGCTAATTTAGCATTGTTGTCAATTCCGGAAGTAGCACTATTAGCAATACTCTTAGCCGAACTTGCATTACTACTGTTCGAACCAGAACCACTGGCAGCGGAACTAGCTTGACTAGCAGCACTTGAACCGGCTGAAGCAGCTGAACTAGCAGCAGCTTCATAACTAGATGCAGAGCTTTCATCAGCAACTGCTTTAGATGCAGCAACTGAAGCAGTTACAGTAGCTGTAGCAGCTGTACTGGATTGAGCAGTTGCATCATCTTCATAGCTCTTCAATCCATCAGCAACGGACTTAGCATTAGCAGCGTAAATACTACCACTAATTTCGTCACCCTTGTTATAAGCAACAACTGCTTGACTTGCTAAACTATTAACGTTCACAGCTCCATTAGAAGCATTAACGTTGTCGTTCTCAGCAGCATTTGCAGCTGATCTAGCAACACTAGCAGCACTGGATGCAATGGAAGATTGAGCTTGAGCATCAGAATTCAAATTAGATACTTGAACAGCAGCGTCACTAGCAGCCTTATTAGCACTAGATACTAAGCTATTCGTTGCATTTGCACTAGCAAGTTTAGAAGTTGCAACAGCTTGACTAGCTGCTTGACTGTTGTAACCAGAAGTTACACTAGCAGCAGAACTTGCAGTTTTAGCATAACTTTCGGCAGAAGAAGCATCAGTACTTACTGATTTAGCAATTATGGCAGTGGAACTAGCTGTACTAGAAGCACTGGATGGAATTACACTAGCAGAACTAGCACCCTTTGAAGCAGCATTGGATGCACTAGATGCAGCAGAGTTAGCAGAACTAGCATCGTTAGAAGCGGAACTAGCGATTGAGTTATCGTTAGAAGCTCTTGATGCAGCACTGGATGCCTTAGATGCAGCGGAACTTGCTGCACTAGCGGCTGACTTAGCAGCTGAACTATCTGCGGAAGCACTTGCAGCAGCACTAGATGCTTCACTCGCAGCACTAGAAGCGGCAGAGCTATCACCACTATTGGCAGCGGCACTAGCTTTACTTGCAGCACTGGAAGCTTTAGATGCAGCGGAACTAGCAGCACTGGTAGCACTATTAGCAGCACTATTAGCAGAGTTAGCAGCACTGGATGCAGAATTAGCATCACTAGATGCAGAATTAGCATCACTAGCAGCGGAACTGGCAATTGATGCAGCTTTAGATGCAGCAGAAGCGGCAGATTTAGCAGCAGAGTTACCAGATGCAGCGGAAGCAGTTGATGAAGCAGCACTAGCGTTAGATGCAGCAGAACTAGCAGCATTAGATGCAGCACTTGAATCTGCACTAGCAGCACTTGAATCTGCACTAGCAGCAGAACTATCATCATTAGCACTGGATGCGTTAGAACTAGCACCAGAGGCACCGGAGGCGTCACTTGCAGCTGAACTAGCATCACTAGCAGCCTTCGAAGCATTGCTTTCAGCACTGGCAGCACTAGCGGCACTTGAAGCTTCACTATTAATTTGATCATTCAAAGCATTCGCAGCATTTTCGTCACTGATAGCTGAACTAGCAGCTGAATCAGCAATTACGGTTGCACTTGATGCAGCTACATTAGCTGAACTTGCTGAACTAATTACGGCTTGGGCATTGTCCGCATAGCTAATTGCTTGTGAATTAAAGCCAGCAGCATCAGACATATCGTCCTTAGCGATTGCAGAAGAAGCTTGACTAGCTAAAATACTTGCAGTATTTGCATTTGAACTAGCAATGACGTTCAAACTATCGGCAACACTAGCAGCAGAACTAGCGACTGCATAAGCAGAACTTGCATTTGCTTTTTGACTCTTAGCATTATTATTGTAACTAGTGATAGCAGCACTATTACTGTTCATGGCACTTTGAGCACTTACAATTGCTGAGTTGCTTGGGTAATTGGAAGCAAAACTATTAATAACAGCACTTTGACTGTCAGCATTAGCAGAATCAGCAGCAACAACGCTTGCAGCACTGGATGCAATCGAATTAAATGTTGATGCACTCTTAGCATCCGCATTAGCATCTGAAGCAAAGCTAAATGTTGCAGCACTGGCACTTGAAGCGTTAGAACTAGCAGAGCTAGCGGAACTGGCAGCACTACTATTGTTAGACTTGTTAGCACTAGCTGCAGCAGAAGATGCATTGCTCAAATCATTATATGCAGCGTTAGCAGATGATTCATCAGCAATCGCCTTGCTGGCAGCAGAACTAGCACTATTAGTTAAACTAGTTGTATTAGAAGCTGCACTAGCAGCAACGGAAGCATCTGTACTTGCAATCGTAGCCTCTGATTCAGCGGCACTTGTGTAGTTAGAAGCAGCGCTATAATCACCAACATTGTATGCACTTGCAGCAGAAGCATAGTTTGCATTAATAACGATTACAGCACTAGAAACAGCAGCACTTTGAGAAGCAATTAAACTAACTTGACTTTGAACAGCACTATATGCACTGGAAGCAGTATTAGATTGAATTTGCGCATCAGTATTGGCACTGTTAATAACTGACATAGCACTAGAAGCAGTTGAACTTGCCTTAATTAAGTTTGGATCAGTCGTATTGTTATTGTAGAAGCTATTAACTTGACTAGCCATTGAGCTAGCAACGATTGCTGTTGAACTTACATTTGAAGCAGCGGAACTGGCTGCTTTAGCATAACTTTCAGCAGAAGTCTCGTTTGCACTAGCTGTACTACCATTAACAACGATTGCACTAGCAGCAGATCTACCGGCACTTGATGCAGAACTAGCAGCACTAGATCCCTTTGAACCACCTGAAGCAGCAGAACTAGCAGCACTGGATGCACTGGAAGTTACACTGGCTTGGATGGATACGGTTTGAACATCGTTAGAAGCTTGACTAGCAGCAGAACTGGCAATATTAGTGTAGCTTTGAATTGCACTAGAGTTAGTTACTAAGGTAGCAGCAGCGGAACTTGCAGCAATTACAGCTTGACTAGCAACCTTGGCATAACTATCACCATCAGAAGCACGTCCAGATAAGTATGCGGCATTAGCTTCACTATCTGCCGTACTTACTGCAATTGCAGCACTATCAACAGTTGAGTTCAAACCAGAAGTTGCAGAATTGATGCTTTGAGCCATGCTGTTAGCTGAACTGGCAGTGCTTGATTGATTCTTAGCATCAGTATCAGCAGCACTAACCTTGTCCATTGCAGCACTAGCCGCAGCAGCGTAACTAGTTAACGAAGTGTTAGACTTGTTAGCATTTACTAAATCGTTCAAACTGTTGTAAGCAACGATAGCATTTGAAGTGATTTCATTAGCCGTGTTGGCATATGAAATAGCAGCACTGGCATAGTCACTAGCTAACTTAGCATTGGTATCAGCACCAGAAGCAGTACTATTAGCAATACTCTTAGCAGAACTAGCAGCGGAACTGTTAGAACCAGAACCACTAGCAGCAGAACTTGCTTGACTAGAGGCACTTGATGCATTTGAAGCAGCAGAACTTGCCTTAACTTCTAAGGCAGCCGCTGAACTTTCATCGGCAATGGCCTTCTTAGCAGCATCACTAGCACTAGCAGTTTGAGCCTTAACAATAGCAGCTTGACTATTAGCAGTAGTTTCGTATTGAACCATTGCAGAAGCGGCAGCACTAGCTTGAACAACTATTACGTTAGCAGCATCGTTACTACCAATTGCATAATCGGAGTTAGCAGTACTTACTAAAGCATTAACATTGGATTGAGCTTGAAGAGCAGCGTTATTGGCACTATTAACCGCGCTGTCAGCAGCAACTGCAGCAGATGCAGCTGAACTTGCAATTGAATTTTGTGCGTCAGCATCACTCTTTAAGCTATTCATACTAGTAATTACCGTAGCAATATCACTTGCAGCAGTTGAAATTACCGTATTATTTGGATTAGTGGATGCGTATGCTTTAATTGCATTACTTTGTTGACTGGCTTGAGCAGAGTAACTATTTACAGCACTATCAGCACTGGATGCTTCAGTGGAGTAAACAACAGCATTAGATGCATCAGCATCAGCTGATTTAGCAACAGAACCAGTTGCGCTGGTTACACTTGAAGCCGAACTGTTTGCACTAGATCCAGAGGCAGATCCAGAAGCAGATCCATTTGATGCACTAGAAGCAGCACTATTAGCAGAACTGGCAGCAGAGTTAGCAGAACTAGCAGTCTTATTATCAGCAGCAGCCTTAGATGCGGCGTCACTAGCAGCACTAGCAGCACTATTAGCATCACTAGCTAATGAACCAGCAGCATCACTCGCACTCTTAGCAGCACTAGCAGCAGAACTGGCAATTATAGCAGCAGAACTAGCAGCAGAACTATCACCACTTTGAGCAGCGGAACTTGCAGCAGCAGATGCACTAGATGCAATAGAATTAGCTGAACTAGCAGCAGAACTTACACTATTAGCTTGGCTACTATCAGCAGCAGCCTTGCTTGCATTTGAACTGGCAATTGAAGCTTGACTGGAAGCATCATTTGCAGCAGAACTTGCAGCTGAAGCAGCTGATTGAGCAGCACTAGCAGCAGAACTCATTGCACTGTTCTTAGGATTTGCAGAAGCAGCACTAGCAGCCTTACTTGCAGCTGTAGACGCACTAGCAGCATTATTGCTTGCACTAGTAGCATCACTAGAAGCAGATTGTGCATTGCTTGCGGCAGCCTTAGAGTCCCCACTGATTACGGCTGAATTACTTTGTACTCCTGAATTTGCACTAGATGCAATACTTGCATCGTTAGAAGCACTAGATGCATAGTTATCAGCAGCACTAGCATTGTTAGCATCTGAAATTGCATTATTAATGTTGGTGTTGTAAGAATCAGCACTAGTTTGATCAGCAATAGCCTTTGTGGCAGCATCTGAAGCTACTGAAGTTGCACTAGCGGCAGAAGATGCAGCTGCACTAGCATCACTAATTAAGTTAACAGTAGCAGCTGCAGCACTGGCAGCTTGGGAATTGTAAATAGTAGCAGCTGAATTATTATGACTATTAACAGCGGCTTCAGCTTGGCTAGCAAAGATACTTGCAGCAGCCGAATTAGCACTAGCAGACTTACTATCATTATCAGCTTGAGCAGCAGCAGAAACAGCAATTGATGCAGCCGAACTAGCAATGTTATTTTGAGAATCTGCATCACTCTTTAAGCTCTTAATTGCTGCACTAGCATTTGAAATTGCAGTTGAAGCACTTGAAATTGTAGCGTTACTTGCATTACTGGAGTTAGCAGCAATAATGGCATTAATTGAAGCTGACTTTTGATCAGCGTTGGCAGAATCACTGTTAACAGCAGTATCAGCACTTGATGCTTCGCTTGAGTACTTCTTAGCGTTTGTAGCATCACCATCAGCAGCACTGGCATAACTATTGATGGTAGAACTTGCACTAGATGCATGGTTACTAGCTGAACTTGCGGCACTTGATGCTCCACTATTGGCAGAACTATTGGCCTTAGAAGCGTCACTAGCAGCGCTGTTCATTGAAACAGCAGCAATACTTGCATTGCTCTCATCACTAACCGCCTTGCTTGCAGCAATACTACCAACACTATTTAAACTAGTGGTTGCAGCTGCAGCACTATTAGCAATTGTTGCATTGGAAACTGCAATGGAAGCATAGCTTTCAAGTTTTGCTCTTAATTGATCAGCAACAGTATATTGACCCGCATTGTATGCACTAACAACAAGGAAATCTTGATTGTTTGCATTATTATTTGCCATTGAAGCAGCATTATTAGCGGAATTAATTAAAGCAACTAGACTATTAACTTCAACATCAGCACTTGATGCAATCGTCTTTTGAAGTTGTGCATCGGTATTAGCATTGTTAATAACAACCATTGCACTAGATGCAACAGCAGAAGCACTACTAATTGTTGGGTCAGTGGTATTAGCACTGTAATATGCATTAATTTGACTAGCCGTTTGACTATTAATTACTGCATTTGAACTTATGACAGAAGCTGCGGAACTAGCAACTGCAGAATAACTAGATGCAGCAGTTTGATTAGCACTTGCAAGGTTTACATCAGATGTGGTTGCACTAGCAGCGGAACTAGCATCACTTGATGCTGAGCTTGCAGCACTAGAGCCCTTAGAACCACTACCAGAAGCAGAACTTGCCGCACTGGATGCACTAGAAGTTACACTGGCATTGAAGGAGACAGTTTGAACATCAGCGGATGCTTGGGAAGCAGCCTTACTTGCAATATCAGTATAGTTTTGAATTGCAGTCGAGTTAGCATTGATCTGTTGTACATAAGAACTAGCAGAAGCTACTTGAGCAACGGCGTCACTAGCATAGGTATCACCATCAGCAGTACTACCAGCTAAGTAAGCCGAGTTAGCTAATTTATCATAACTATCAACTGCAGTCGAAGCAGCAATAATACTATTGTTCAAGTTCGAGTTAGCAGCATTGATACTTTGAGCTTGGCTATTAGCAGAAATGGCAATACTAGATTGTGTCTTAGCATCGTTATCAGCGGAAGTAACAGCAGCCATGGCATTGCTTGCAACAGAAGCATAGCTTGCTAAGGAACTGTTAGCAGAATTTTGACTAGCTAACGCACTAACACTGTTGTATGCAATTTGGGCATTAGAAGTATCAGCATTTGCAGTGTTGGCATATGAAATTGCTTGAGCAGCATATTGACTAGCTAAGTTAGCATTCGTTTGAGCACCGGAAGAAGCACTATTAGCAGCACTCTTAGCGGAGTTAGCAGAACTACTATTAGCACTAGAACCACTATTAGCAGAACTGGCTTGACTAGCAGCACTGGATGCAGCAGAAGCAGCAGATGTTACATTACTTAATTCATTCGAAGCAGTGGTTTCATCAGCGATTGCTTGTGATCTTGCACTATCAGCGATTGTACGAGCAGATAAAGCAGCACTGGATGCATTGGATGCATCAGTTTCATATTGAGCCATACTTGCAGCAGCAGCAGTAACTTGACCAGCGTAGACACTTCCTGTTGTAGCATCACCCTTTGAATAAGCACTATTAGCTTGACTAATTAAGTTATTTACATTTACAACAGCGGTTGATGCGTTGGTGTTAGCTTGATCAGCACTCTTAGCAGCCGAACTAGCATTTTGATATGCACTATTAGCAATACTTGCTTGTTTAGAAGCGTCAGCATTTGCATTTGATACAAGGACAGCGGCTGAACTAGCGGCAGTATTAGCACTCTTAACCAGACTATTAGTTGCATTTGCACTAGCAATACTTGAAGCAACAGCAGCCTCACTAATAGCTTGACTATTGTACCCAGAAGTTACAACGGCAGCACTGTTAGCTTGACTAGCGTCAACACTAGCCTTAGAAGCATCAGTATCGGCACCAGTTGCATAACTACCAGTAGCACTTGCGATACTAGTTGCAGAACTAGAAGCACTTGAGTTACCAGAAGCACCGGAACTGGCGGCACTAGAAGCACTGGATGCTGAACTAGCAGTTGAGTTAGCAATACTATTAGCTGAACTAGCAATGCTGTTATCATTTGAAGCTTGTGAAGCAGCAGATGCAGCTGCACTAGATTGTTTTGCAGCGTCAGATGCGGCAGCACTAGCAGCACTGGATTGATTGATTGCATCAGCAGCAGCTTTAGAAGCTACAATGGATGCACTAGATGCTGTACTACTGTCCCCATTTTGAGCAGCTGAACTAGCTGCAGCAGCAGCACTGGATGCAGTGGTATTATCATTTGAAGCAGCAGATGCAGCTGCACTGGCCTTCGCACTATCACTATTTGCAGCACTGGATGCACTTTGGGCAGCTGAACTAGCAGAATCAGCATCTTTAGCAGCTGAACTAGCGACAGATGCGGCACTAGAAGCAATCGAAGCAGCAGAACTGTAAGCACTATTATTTTGAGCAATGGCAGCAGCAGATGCAGCGGCCTTGGATGCACTTGATGCATTATCATGAGCTGACTGTGCATTTTGACTAGTTACTGCACTATTTGAATTAGCAGCTGCAGATTCATTACTTGTAACCGTAGAATCACTTTGAACTCCTGTGTTAGCACTAGAAGCAAGGCTTGCAGAACTTGATGCCCCAGAAGCGTAACTATCAGCAGAATTGACAGCACTAGCTAACTTCATTGCCGCACTAATGCTATCCATTTGTGAACTAGCAGCATTTTCATCGGAAACTGCGGAACTAGCAGCACTATTTGCAACAACAGTTGCAGAAGATGCAGATTCCATTGCGGATTTACCACTGGTAAGAACTGCGTTTGCAGAGGCAGCGTAATCAGATGCACTAGTATTGAATTGAGCAGCTAATGCTAAATTACCCTTTGCAATAGCTGAACTAGCTTGTTGTACATAAACATTTGCCATAATAGCGTTAGAACTAGCAACTACATTAACACTATCAGCAATACTTGCGTAAGAACTAGCAACTAGGTATGCAGAACTGGCATTGCTCTTTTGAACTTGAGCGTCAGAATTGTAACTTGAAACGGCTGTGCTAGCAGCATTAAATGAATTCATTGCTGAACTCATTGCAGCGTTACCACTATTTGCGGCAGAATAACTGTTCATAGTAATCTTATCTTGGTCAGCTGTAAGACTATCAGCAGCAGTTACACTTGCAGCACTGGATGCAATGGAAGCATATGTTGAAGCATTCTTAGCATCTGTATCAGCATTACTTGCAAAACTAAATGCAGAAGCACTAGCACTGGATGCAGCTGAACTGGCGGAACTAGCGGAACTGGATCCACCTGAAGTAGCTGAACTAGCAGCATTAGAAGCAGCATTAGAAGCACTATTCAAAGCGATCATAGCATTAGAAACCGTCGTTTCATCAGCAACCGCTTGGCTGGCAGCACTAGTAACCGTGCTATTAACATTGGCTGCATTAGAAGCAGCAATTGAAGCATCATTAGCGACCGCAGCAAGAGAATTAGCAACACTCGTTGCGTTGGAAGTAGCTTCTGAAGCTGCACTCATATTACCAGAATTATATGCACTAGCAGCAGCGTTGTAGTATGATTGTTCACTTGTAATTCCACTATTAAACGCTCCTTGAGCAGAAGCAAAGCTAGCAGCAACACTTGAAATGTAAGTTGAGCCACTATCAGCGATACTTCTTTGAGTTTGAGCGTCAATGTTAACAGAGTTAATTACAGACATTGCACTTGAAGCAACTCCACTCTCACTCTTTAAGGTTGCATCTCCGGAATCAGTATTGTAGTAACTATTTACGGCACTAGCAACACCACTGGCAACGATTGCTTCGGATGCTACCCAACTAGCAGCAGAACGAGCAATTGAATCTTCAGTAGAAGCATTGGCATTGTAACCGCTAATTGCTCCTGAAGCCTTACTTGCAGTGCTTGATGCAGAACTTGCATTGCTTGATGCGGAACTAGCAGAACTACTACCACCACTAGCAGCAGAACTCATGCTATTTGCACCACTAGCAGCACTGTTCATAGAAGCAGATTGAATTTGAACGTTTCTGTCATCTTTTGCAGCTTGAGCGGCAGCAGCACTAGCAACACTAGTGTAACTAGCTACAGAACCTGCATTAGTAGCTAATTGGTTTGCAGCACTAGTTGCAGCACTAACAGCTGCAGTGGCAGAAGCAGCATAGCTGGAACCATTTGAAATATCCCCGCTTGCATAAGCAGAGTTAGCTTGATCATCATATGACTTAATAGCTGCATTTGCACTTGATACAGCGGTTGATAATGATGCAGTTGAAGCGTTAACACTATCAGCATTAGATGCCGCAGTACTTGCAATCACAGCTTGACTACTTGCATCAGCAGTGTAACTATTCATTGCTGAAATAGCATTACTTGCTGCAGTAGCATAACTAGCATAGCTAGCATTAGAGGCATTATTACTTGCTAAGTTACTCAAACTTGTAGCAGTAATTGCAGCTGATGAAGTAATTGCACTTGCATCATCATAATATGACTTAGCGTCTGCAGCATAACTCTTAGCTAAACTATCATTATTGGTAATTGCTGGAACGGCACTATTTGCGATTGAGGATGCACTTGATGCATTACTACTATTACTGGAACTGCCTGAAGCTGCAGAACTAGCAGCACTGGCTGCAGAACTGGCAGTTGAATTGGCAGAACTAGCCATATCAGCCATTTGACTGGCAACACTTTCATCGCTAATAGCATATGAAGCATCAAGACTTGCACTAAATGCTTGTTCAAAAGCACTTGATGCTTGGAATGAAGCTGAACTTACTAATTGATCAATAACGCTTGCACTGGCTGTAGCTTGAGAAGCAAAGGCACTACCACCCGAAACGTCATTATTGTTAAAGGCTGAATTAGCCAATGAAACTAAGTTAGCAATATTAGCCGAAGCATTGCTTGCATCAGCATTGATTCGATCAGCATTCTTAGCTGCTACAGACGCACTTGAATAAGCAGCACTTGCGGCTGCAGAACGGATATTAGCATCAATTTTAGCAGCATTAGCAGTTGAAGCTGCGGAACTAGCAACTACATTTTCAGAAGAAATAATGGTGTTCTTAGGGTTAGCAATTGCTAAACTATTTACAGCTGATGCATTATTAGATGCAATATTAGCATAACTAGCAGTCTTATTAGCAGCTGAAACCGCATTACTGTAGTAACTATTAGCTAAACTAGCACTACTATCAGCACTATTATCAAAGGTATTAGCTGAAGCAGCAGCGGAGCTGGCGTGATTAGATGCACTACTTGCACTTCCACTTCCTTGGCTCTTAGTAGCCGCACTATCATCACTTTGAGCTTGACTATTAGCAGATGATGCAGTTGAAGCATCCTTTGAACCTTGGTTTGCAGCATCCGAAGCTAATGAAGCAGCCTTGGATGCATCTGCAGCAGCAGAATTTGCACTAGACATTGCACTTGAAGCAACCGCAGCAGCAGAACTAGCTAATGAACGAGCGGAACTAGCAGCAGCAGGATCAGCACTACCGTTTTGGTTAGTAGCATTGGATGCAGTTGAAGCGGCACTAGATGCAAGTGAGGCAGCAGAACTAGCTTGATTACTGTAACTAGTTGCATCAGCACTCTTGGCACTAGCAATTGCAGATTGTGAACTAGCGGTACTTGATTGATTCTTAGCGTCATTAGCAGCACTAGATGCAATGCTTGCCATGCTACTTGCATCACTTGCTAAACTAGCAATGGAAGTATTACTTGCGTTAGCAGAAGCAATTGAGGCAGCGTTAGAAGCGGCACTAGAAGCACTGGTTGCTTGACTAGCAGCATTAGCAGAATCATTGCTGGTTGCAGTTGAAGCACTATTGGCAGTTGAACTAGCTGAATTAGCACTAGTTACGTCGTTACCAGCACTGCTGTTGGCAGCACTAGCATTACTTGCATAGGAGCTAGCAAGACTAGCATCACTGTCGGCAGCATTAGCAGAAGTAGCACTGATTAAAGCATTGGAAATAGTGGCAAATGCCGTAGATGCACTTTGAACATCTAATGAAGCTTGAGTTGCTGCAGAATCTGCTGGACCTTGATCCGCACTCATTGTACTAGCGGCAAAACTAGCTTGTCCCATAATTAGGTTAGCATTAGCAACGTATTGGTTAGCTTGATTCAATAGACTTTGAGCATCAGCCATCTTACCTGCATTTATATCTGCTTGTATTGATGCTTGCATACCTTTAACTAAGTTAGCATATTGGTTACCAACGGTTGCAACACTGCCAATAACACTACTTTGATAAGAAGCATCGGCATATGCCGAGTTAGCGACTGAACTTTGATTAGTTACGTCAGCAGATAAACTAGTTAGCGTTGAGAAAGCACTACTAATTGCTGTTGATGCACTTGTGATAATACTGTTGCTTTGGTTATAACTAACTGCAGCAATGCTACTCATTGAGGCAGCATCAACTGAACCACTGGTATAGTAATTATTAACTGAAATACTTGCTGAGTTAGCAGAAATACTGTCTTGCTTAATCTTGCCAAATTCGCTTGAAGCAGCACTACTAATTCCACTGATTTGTCCGGAAATGCTACTTGCTGCACTACTTGCACTGGAACCACCACTTGATGCGGAACTATTTGCAGCTGCAGCATCATAATCGCTTTGAATAGCATTTGATTGAACAGCCATAGCATTCTTAAGATCGCCCATCTCTTGATACAAATTATTTAAAGCTTGTGAATCTGCTTGAATAGTTCCATTGTCATCTGAAGCTTGGGTTGCCATCGACATTGGTTGAACGACTTCAGCATCTCCAGAAGTTAAATTAGCTTTGGCGGAAGCACTGCTTCCTGCATTGGCATAAGAAATTGCAGCATTCGCATAACTCTTAGCACTAGTGACGGTGTCATTAAAGCTAGCCATATCAGAAGCAGACTGTCTAGCAATCGCTGCACTAACTTCTGAGTTATATGAAGAAGCCGTTGAGCTCAATGCTTGCATTGATTTCCAATCCACAACTAAAGAAGCATAGGCAGTGGAAGCATTTTGACTATACGATTGAATTACAGTATTAGAAGAATTATTGGTTGCTAAGGAAGTCATTTGAGAATCAGTAGCTGATGCAGAATTATAAATTCCTTGAGCTGAAGCATATCTATCAGTAATACTACTATAAGTTGCCTTGGCCCTCGTAGCAGCTTTATCAGCACTGGCAGATTGACTAGCAAACGTGGAACTAGCAGAATTGGCTTCTGAAATAATCTTATTAGCCGCATCAATATCAGCTCCACTATTATATGCAAAACCACTTAATGAGCCCGCATTATTAGTAATCGTATTTAATGCATTACCAGCTGCACTGGCAGCAGCCTTAGCTGCATCAGCTGCTGATTTAGCTGCAGTAGCAGCTGATTGCGCTGTAGATGAAGCAGCATTAATTGAATCAACAGCTGTAGAAGCAGAACTTGCAGCTGATTCAGCAGAAGATAACGCTGTTTCAGCTTTACTTTGAATCTCTGATGTATTTGAACCTCCACCACTTAAAATGGCTTTTGCACTCGATACTGCAGCAGATGCTGCTGAAGATGCTGTTGCAATTGAAGCAGATGCTGAATTAATTGAAGCAATTTGTGAATTGGCAATTGATGCTTCACTTTTAGCTGCATTACTTGCACTTTGGGCAGCAGCTGAAGCTGATGCAGCACTAGCAGCAGCACTTGAAATTGCTGAGGTCACAGCAGAAATAGCGGCACTATTTGCTGGATTCATTGATGCTTCAGATTGGGCTTTAGAAATTGCTGAACTAGCAGTACTGGAGGCTGTTGTTGCTGCACTATTAGCGCTAATAGTAGCGTCACTAGCATCAGATGCTGCACTACCAGCATCAGACGCATCTTTACTTGTTGATGGCTTATCACTAGTTGCAATAGCTGTAGCAGAAGAAGCAACAAGTGACGCCATACTTGCAATTCCATCAGCTTTATTACCATTGGCAGCAACAGAACGGGCAATTGATGCTAATTGACGTTCAACATAAGCAGTTGAACTGGCAGCAATTGATGTCGTCGTCATTAGACTGTCAGCTGAACTAAGGGCTGCAAAGGCACTTGAAATTGCACTTGAATCGTTGTCAACTTTCAAATTACTTACTTGAGTTGCATCAGCATAAGAACTTAAAACTGCAGAATTAGATAATGCTAATTGAAGGAATGCTCCAGCTTGTAATGCTGTCGCACTATTTTTGGCAAATGATCTTGCAGTGCTCATATTAGCGATTGCTTGAGACGCTTGAACAGTTGCATCGGTTGCTTGAACACTGGCTTGATTATAATTAGAAATTAAGTCTGCAATACTTGCACCAAGTGTTTGGTTAATTGCGTCAATTCCGGCAGCTTCACTGTTTAATGAATCATTATATTTACTAAGTTGAGTTACTACATTGCCAATGTATTTAACATTCAAATCTTTAATGGTTGGATCTTCATTATCAAATTGAGCAATTGCTTGAGCTGAGTTCACATTTCTTTTTGCAATTGAGGCAAATGAGGAAGTGTAACTAACGTAATAACTTCCATTTTGGTTAAATGAAATAAAACCAGTAGAAGATGGATAATTAGCAGTAGAAGTAGCTGCATCAGACTGTTGAATTGCGTAACTGGATGCAGTGTTAGCGTTACTTGCTGCAAAACTAGCATCTTTATCAAATTCATTGGCCAAAGTGGTGTAAGAATTATATTCTTGTGATTGACCTAAAGAGGATGCTGAAGCAGCTAAGCTTCTCATTGTACTTGCATAGGCACTATCAGCTTTAGCATATCCTCCATTATAAGCACTAGAACCAGTGGAAGATCCCATTTCAGTAATAAAACTATTATTAGAAGTATAATCCCCACTGTTAAAGCTTGATGCGGCATTATTTGCTATTTTAGCAGCACTACTTGTGGCGTTACTTGCTAATGAGTAGCTCTTATCTGCAGCTGCAGCAGAATTAATAGTAGCATCCTTATTAGGGTTAGCTGAAATATCAGGTTTATTAGCAAAACCATTTTCATAACCTAATTGATAGTGAATTGATTTTTGATAAATCCCATTATCAAAAGTTAAAGCTGCTTTACCAGCTGTATATCCACTATTATAATCAATTCCGTTAGTATGAGAGTCTTTGTTAGCAGTTGTAGTATCGTCACTATTTGAAGTATCATTTTCACCATCAAGGTAGGCTTGAAGGTTCGTAGCGGAACTTTGATCCTTAACGTTGTTCAAATGAGAATAAACAATAGTTGTATAATTTCCATTTGAAGCGTTAAACTGGCTTCTTTCATTTTCTGGAACTGTGAAACTCCAATTCCCGTTACTATCAGTCGTAGCAACATATAACTTTGCAGTAGGTGTTAATTGTCCAGGTTTATTAGGTTCAACATCAGTTGGATCCGTCAACATTTTATCAGTATTAACATGTAATGTTTGAGCAGGAATACCATTAGCAGCTGGAACACCGTAATCCGCACGAATAAATGAACCTGGCGTAGCATACCCACTCATAACACCTGTAGTAGGATCATACTTAAGCCCACCAACCAAGGTGTCAGAAACATGGTCAAATTCTAGATATCTGTTGAAAGTACTTCCCTTTGGCATTGCAGTTCCACCGGAAATAGTTCCAGAGTCACTTACCGTGACATTTGTACCATCAAACCCGAAGTTAGCAGTCTTAAATGGTCCATAAACGTTACCATTCTTATCTTTAGCAGTAACGTAAGTCCCGTTAAAGTATGAAGTACTACTCATTAACTTACTTCCACCGGCTGTATTATTGTGCAAATCAAGGATAATTTGTTGTGGGTTTTGAACATTAAAGGTGGCCGCACAATCAAATACGGTTGAGTTACATGTCGAATCCCCATCCATTCCCAGATCAAGATTAGAAGTATTCGTAAAGTTGAATGTTGAACCATGTTGCATATGAACTAACGAAATTTGAGTTTGAGTACCAGTATTAGTCATATTAACAGCCAATTTACCTTGATTATCCAAAGTAACCGTTGAATTAGGTGATAGATCAATTAATCCTCTTCCTTGATGGACATCACCATTACTAGCCCCCCAATCACTAGTTGCTGCATCATAGACGTTTCCGTGAGCATTGGTTGCACCACTACCCTTGGCAACTACGTTAACTGTCGCCCCATTAGTAATGTTAACGTTTGCAGCTCCATTAGAAACAATTGCCCCCTGTAATTGAGAAGCATTAACAGTTTGTTGTGTCACTCCCAAATTGTCTTGACACGTTTGAGTAACTGTAGCTGTAATTGAATAATCAGGAAGCATAATTGGTGTAATGTTTAGATTTGCACCAGCATTAACGTTAACAGTACCATTATTCTTAAGCATGATAGCAGAACCCATACCACTAGAAGTATTTTGCCCAGTCCCAAATCCAGAAATCTTCATATTGACGTTTGTCCCGTGGTCAATCGTTGCGGTTCCACCATCAGCAATGGTTACTGTATTACCATTATAAGTATATCCATTATAGGAAACTCCTGGTAAGAATTCGACATTCTTAGCCCAAACTGTGTCATTTCCATTACCATTACCTGAAAAACTATTTCCATTAGAATCGGTAGTAGAACCATTATTACTGAAGAAGTATCCATTAACCTTGTAAGAATTACCGTCACTACCAGTTCCAGAATTATTAATGGTATAGTTTTCACCAGTATTAACATTGATCGTACTTACGGTTGGATTATCACCGGTAGCATAATTAGGGTTCTTGGTATCAGCAACGTTATTTTGGTTACCAAAGTAAACATTAGCATTGCTATTATTGAATAGTGCCGCACCAGTATAGCTGAAGTTATCATAATACACATTGGCACTTGTAGCTGTAGTTGTAACAGGACCATTTTCATTCGTTCCAAAAGCACCAATATTTTCCATCGTTAAGTTTTGGTTAGCTAATTGATATGATGCCCCACCAAAGTCAATAGCATTACTACTACCGTTCATTTGAAGTCCGTTAATTACAAAACTACTTGCGCTGTTAGCAACTGAAACATTAGAATCTGTAGAAGCAGCATAAGAAGATTCCAAGTTAAAGCTAGAATCAACATTAATTTGCGTAATATTTGTGTTTTGCATTGCGGCATCAAAATCTGACGCATTAGAAACATTCACAACTCCAGAAGCATTAGACATGTCACCAGCAAAAGCATTGGCATTTGATGCAATTGCACTAGTAGCATTCGATGCACTTACCGCATAACTACTAATAGCCGTTGAACCTGCTTGTAAACTAGTCAAGACACCATTGGCGTTTGCTGAATAAGCACTAGCATTGGAAATGGCAGCACTAACTTGGGCCCCAATGCTGACAACGCTATCTTGGTTTGGATTTTGTTCTGGAGCTAAATTATTGATTTGAGTTGATAATGACGTAACCGCAGAATCAGTGTAACTAACGTAAACACTATCAATCAAAGCTTGGTTATAATTAGATTTTTGTTGATCGTATGCTGATACTGCAGATTGATATGCAGCACTAGCAGCGGAGTTTGGATAACGAATTGCTAAGATTCTAGCTTCGTTAATTGGCGTAGCTAAATTACTAACCAAATCTTGAGCACTTTGAACCGTTGCTTTAGCACTATTAATTGTTCCAGTATTATTAAAGCTCTTGATAGCAGCTTGAATTTCTGAAATTGTAGTGTAACTATTAGTATAATCTTGATAATCAGCATCACGATACGTTAATTCAGTTTCATCAACAGCACTTGAGTTTGTAGCGAGTGATCTAACTAAAGCATCATTAATATCAGGATTATCATTCATGATGGTTTGAATTTGATCAACTGTAGCAAGTAAACTACTCATTTGTTGGTTATTAGAATCTACTTGGTTAGCATAGCTAACAGCAACATTAGCGGTAGACATTGCGGACTTAGCATATTCAACGTTACTACCACTTTGTTGAGCGTCTAAACTAGCGTATTGGTGAGTTGCTAAGTTAGCAGCCAATACTTGGTTAGCATTAGAACTAGCTTCACTAGTAACACTATTAGCAGCAACCGCAGTTTTACCTAAGCCACTGACAGCACTATCAACCGTTCCCTTAATATTAGCGTTAAATTGAACTAAACTCTTTAAAGTATTCGTTGTTGTAACAGCAGCATCAGCAATATTATTATTTGCATTACTGATTGCAGCTGAAGAATCAGTTGCTTTAGCTAAGGCGCTATCTGCAATTTCTGCAGCACTATTGTTTTGACCGTTGTTCATTAAACTAGAAGCCGATGACAATGAAACATCATTCGAACTCGAGCCGTTCGTAATAGCAGTTGCCGAAACAGCTGTCGTATTGGCAGTTGTTTTGATTTGATCATAATTGCTGTTGCTTGAAGCAGTTGCATTAACGTTTGCTTGGTTCAAAACACTTTGGTCAACATTACTTGAAGTGTTTGAGCTTCCGTTATTACTAGATTGATTTTCAGCAGTCGTAGCTGACGTTTCATTAGAACTAGTAGTTACATTCGCATTGGCATTATTACTACTCTTATTATCAGAACTAGTAGTAACTTGGGTGTCTTTACTATTTTCTACTGCTGAACTAGATTGAACTGTCGTTTTAGAAGTAGCGTTAGTTGACACACTACTATCCACAGTAGCTGATGATTGTTCAGCAGATTGAATCGATGCCGATGAAACTTCGTAGCTTGAAGTCGAGTTTACTTCAGCAGATTCAGTGCTTTCGCTACTAACATTCTTAGATTCATCTGATGTGGAACTATTATGGGTAGAGCTTGAGGAATTAAAACTATCCCCGTAGTTTGAATCAGTATCGGCATGTGCTGTTACATCATCCATATGTACATATTGATCTAATCCGTATCCACCAATAACCGTGAACAAGGAGGCAGAAACAACGACCCATTGTTTCTTAACCTTTTTCATTACTTTTTTATCATTTACTTTTTTATACTCGAATTTATTGTATATCATAAACCTTCACCTCATAAATTCATTTTATATAGACTAATTACATTTTCTATTTTAATATTAATGCCTTTTTTTAGCAAATAAATCGCATTAAAACAAAATAAAAAGCCCAACAACCGTTGGGCTTCTATAAAAATAGTTCGATTAAATTTTATTAACATATTTCTTATTACTAGTAATATATCCACCATCACTTAGTAAGAAACAAGTTGCATCATTATGTTTAAGTGTCTTTTCAACTCGCAAAACTTTTCCCTTTGGAATCCACTTTCCTCTTTCGACAAACTGATCAGTCTTATAGGTCATAATTCCAAATAATTTCGTTACCTGCACAAGATTTACATTATCAGAGATTTGATAGTATAAATTCTTAAAACCACCATCATTAACCGGTGTATAATTTCCGTCATCCAATTTATAAACTTCAAAGCCAAATTTATTAGTTTCAATCCCCACTACTTTAAAGACCTTTGCTTTTGATAATTCAGTTGGTTCATAAAAATGAGTCCGAGATGTATCCGTTAAGTTTGGCGTAAAGTATACATAAACACCCTTTGTTGCATACATATACATTGGGAAAGTTGGTTTTGTCGGACTAGAAGAAACGGATTTCTTATCTTCCTGTGAGGTCAACGCAGCTGAATGCGGTTCAAAAACTTCATTTTTTCTAATTGTAGAAGCAGATTGTTGTTCAGCACTAGAGCTTACTGCTTCTTGGCTTAAACCAACGCTTGATGTAGAACTACTAATACTTATACTGTCAGAGCTCTTCGCAACATGACTAGTTAACTGGCTTGAGGAAGAATTTGCTAAACTACTACTGGACCGTTCAGCACTGCTAGCAGCTTGACTTAGCTTCTCATTTTTAGGATAGCTTAGCCGATCCGTTGTTTCAGCAATAAAGGAAGCCGCTAAAGAAGCATTAGAAATACTCATGTTGACAACGCTAGCCACTTGGCTCACTTCTTGGAAAGCAGTGCTAGCTTCAGTTGATTTACTAATTTCTCGAATATTAGCTTTAGCAAGTTCCGTCATTGCTGACTTAGCACTAGCCGAATGAACGTCCCCTAGCGAATCATCATGTTCACTATAGGCTGAAGTTGCCGCAGAAAAGTTACTATTAATAACGGAGAACAAATCGTTCGCTTTCGCTGCTGTATCTTCGGTAATCAATGCTGCACTTGAAACTATGCTAGCCATTGACACGCTGCCATCGGTAACTGAAGTTGTTGTAGCTAAAGCTTCAGTATATTTATTAAAGTAATCATTAGCAACCGACTCTAATTTCGTATTGGTCGATGATGGGTACTTTGGAACAACAATTTTAATCGTACTCATGTTTGCAACGACTTTATCTAGTTCATTCAAGATTACTTTATTTGCCGATACTGTAAATTGAGCGTAACTATTTGCCACTCTTGCACTAGCTGCGGTAGAAGAAGCTGCTGCATTAATTTCACTATGCATTGCACTGGCACTACTAATTGATAGATCAAGTGACTTAACAGGACGATCAGCCTCTGCTCGACTTTCAACGACTGGAACCGCACTTTGAGCCATTGAACATGCAATGCTAACATTATTAGCCATGTTATTAATTTTAACGTTAGCAGAAACTGTAATCCCGGTAGCAGAAGCAACATCACTAACTAACGAGTTTACGGAATCATTAGCTGATCTAATGTCATCAATCGTGCTTTTAACAACATCGTCATTTCGTTCTTCATTCGCAGATGATACAATTGCTGCATTTGAACTAACTAACTCAGCAAATGAGTTGGCAACTGAGGCTGCACTTGAAGCCATTTCCTGATGTTGACTTGCAATTGTATAGTTCTTATTGATTTCAAATGAAGCGGATCCTGCTAATGCTGATGCTGAATGAATTACATAATAAGCATTCAATAATGTCGAGTCTTCTGGATATTTACTTGCAGCCGAGCTAGTAGCCGCTTCAGCAGACTCCGTGGCTGTCGCGAACGATTCCATATCAGCCAAGATAGCATCTACATCAACCCTGGTTTCAATTGCACTATTAACATCATTAGCGGCATTTAAGGCGTTACTAGCTGCCGTCGATGCACTCGCACTGGCAGTACTATTAGTTGAACTAATTGCTCTTTCTATCCGAGCGGCGCTTGCAGAACTGGCAGCACTAGTTAATTTTTCAACCTCTTTACCCGCAACATTGAGAACAGAATCAGCCTTCATTGATTCCACTTTGACAAGTGAGTTGGCTGAAGAAACTTGAGCAGCAATTGACTCAATATCAACAGTTAAATCCATGATGATTTTACTATTACTTTTGATTTCAATCATTGCAGAACTAGCGATTGAATTATGAACTTCGTCATCCCCAGCTTCATGAGCTGATTCAAGGTTTTGTTCATTTGTAATCACTTTTTGAACAGCAGAACTAGTGACAATTGCATTTGAACTTAATTCGTTATAACCATCGCTAATTGCTACGAAAGCACTACTAATGCTTGAAGCAGCTTCACTTGCAAAGTCATTAGCTGAACTTAGCACATCATTATAACTGGTATTTAATTCATCGTCATCAAAATCAGCTTTAATCATATTAGCTTGACTCTCATTGGATGTAATTTCATCACAAATCGACTGTGCTTGTTGATTTGCATTGGAAATGTAACTAAATTCACTTGAAGCAGCATCTGCACTTGTTTTACAATCATCAGCATTATCAGTTGCAATTGAAGTGATTGCAGATGCCCGACTAGTTGAACTATCTGTTTCAATTTTTACTGCTGAATCAACGTTTGAACTAATGGAATTTAATTGATCATTGATAGATTTAGCAGTTTTAGCAGCAGAACTAGCAGCAGAATTTAAGCTTACGTTATTATCCTTTGCAGCTGAAACCTGGGCTTGTTTATCATCAACATCTTCACCAGCTAAACTAGCGACATTTTGGGCACTACTAGCAACTGAAACTGCACTAGCAGCAATTTCATTATCACCATTTTGGGCGGCATCACTAGCTTCAAGAGCAGCACTCGATGCACTAGACACTTGACCAACAACGGTTTCACTAATTTCTTTTGCTTTAGATAATAATGTTGACGCTTCATGGTTAGTTGAATCAGCCACTGAGGCAGCTGAAAGAGTGACTTTAGCACCACTTTTAGCGAGTGCTTTAAGAGAATCAACAATTGACTTAGCTTCAGTAATCGTTGAGTTATCAGGAAAGCGAGTTGCAATTTTATTAAAAGCATTGGCACTTTGAACAGCTTGACTAGCTGTTAAGATTGTAATCGCTTCATCCATTTGAGTTTGAGAAGCAGCTACACTGACATCATCAGCGTATGATTTTGTAATATCAACTGCTGAGCTGATGTTCGTAACTTGATCAGCAGTCTGACTAGCAATTGATTGGGTCAATTCCGCATTCGAAACTGCAGTACTTTTAATTGCTACAACTTCATCACTGATTGCTATTTGAGCGCTACTAGCAATTTCAGCTGCTGAACTGGTTAATTCATTAGCGCTACTAGCAATACTGGTAGCTATTCGAATTGCATCCGCATGACTGGTCACTTCTTCTTCAATACTACTAACTTGACTTTGAACAGAATCAGTTATTTGTTGAGCTGACATAACTTTAACAGCCCCACTACTAGCTTCGTCTGTATTCGCATGAGCAGCAGCATGACTGGCCAAGGAAGCGATTGAACTAGCGACAAGTGCTGCACTGGATATCGTCTCTTGAGCTGCATCTACAAAATCATTATGTTTAATGGCCTCTTTAGCATTTAAAATTGCCTGACTGTTAGCCACACTAACCCGATTAACCGCAACCATTGCAGTGGAATGAGCACTATTTGCATCACTTAACACCGAACTAATTACTTCATTATATTTGTATCCATCGGCAATTGATTTTGCATTTTCATTATATGAATCAACTAAATTGGCATTACTTTCGGCAGTCCCAACCATTTCTTTAGTTGATTTAATGTGGTTATCAATTGATGCACTAGCAGTATAAATCGATTCAATGGCCTCAATCGCATCAGTGTTATTTTGATCAGCAGCACTAGCAGCATTGACAGCAGCATTTCCGTAACTGTCGGTCTTTCGATCACCACGAGCGGCTTTAACAATTGAAGCGATTTGAGCTCCAATCACATCCGCACTTTGTTGTAAAGTAAGCAAGTGGCTTCCTGCACTTTGAGTTGATTGGTTAGCACTATCACATAAGCTAGCTGCTGAAGAGGCCATCGTAGCTTCTACGGCAACGTTTTCAGCGCAACTAGCAGCTGAAGCATTGTGTGAAAAGGATTCGTGGGGTTCTTTTATCGAGAGACTTGCAAATCTTTTAGTTGATTCCA
Organism: Nicoliella sp. ESL1149; assembly: GCF_058107265.1. NCBI lineage: Bacteria > Bacillati > Bacillota > Bacilli > Lactobacillales > Lactobacillaceae > Nicoliella > Nicoliella sp. ESL1149. Next base: position 91,626 of record NZ_JBYLUE010000004.1, read on the forward strand.
TATTAGAACTAGCATCTTCGTTTTCGTTACTAGCCGCGCTCGAAGCAAAACTAGCGGTATTATAAGCAATACTTGCCATTAAGTGTTCATGGTCAGTATCATCTTTAATCGATGACATCATGCTCATTAATCCCTTGACCGTTGTCTTTGCTTTATTAAAGACATTATCATCTTGGTAATATACAGCAATTTTATTCAATTCATCATTTTGTTCACTAGCTTGCGTGGTATAACTATCAACCAATTTGGCAATAGAAACAATTTTTTCAATAGCTGAAGATGCTGCGACTGCAGAAGCACTCGCCATTTCAACAAATTTATTAGTTTCAATACTTGCCTTACTAGCATTAGAAATGTTGGTACTAGCTGCAATGTGAACGCTTGAATCGACAACAACATCATCTAGGCTTGCAAAGGCTTTACTGTCAGCTTCGTTTTCAGATTTTTCATTATTTTTTTCGTCTTTAATAAACGAATCAAATTCGCTTTTTGGTTTTTGATTTAATTTTAATTTTTGAGCATCTGAGGCTGCAGCACTTGCAGTTTCTTTTGCTTCTTGATCTAATTTATGACCATCCATTGTTTCACCCCTATAAAACAGTCGCATCAGCTATTAAAGATAGCTTAACTCGCTGTGAATGAGTCAGTTTAAATATTTATATAGTCACACTTACTCTAGTTTATTCTGTATAATATGATACCATATTTTACCTTGTTATCGCTAATTGATTCTGATGTGGTAAAATTTTCTTATTAGTTTAAATCAATTTAAAAGGAGAATGACTATGGCCCCCTATCAACATCAAGTTCAATACTACGAAACAGATTCAATGCAAATCACCAATCACACTAACTATATTCGATTCATGGAAGAAGCCCGGAGCGACTTTCTTAAACAAATCGACTGGCCATATGATCAATTCGAAAAACATGGGATTATCTCTCCAGTTGTTAATGTTAATTGCAATTATCGAAAAACAACGACATTTCCAGATGTAATTACGATCAAAGTAAATGTCGAAAAAATTTCTAAAGTGAAGCTATTTTTAACATACACTATGACTGTAGGTGATCAAATTGTCTGCACTGCGACTAGTGAACATTGCTTTTTACGTCAAGCTGATCAAAAGATCGTTAACCTCAAAAAAGAACTTCCTGACTTCTATCAAACGGTTCAAAAATTAATTGAATTAAAATAATTTTTAATATTTTTATTGATTTTTTAAATAAATTATGTTTAAATTAAGACAATCAAAAACGAAAGGGATCAACTTATTATGATCAATCGAAATTTAATTAACTTAAATTACTATTTTGGCTTTTATTACTTTAACTAGTACGTTCGTAGAGATGCGAACGTACTTCAACGTTCGCATCTAAGTGATAAAGTCATTTTCGATTTGGTCGGTTAGATGTTAATTTATCTAGCCGACGATCATAACCAATGGATTCCGTGAATAAAACCATTCTTTATAAAAGCCGACTAGATAAAATCTATCTAGTTGGTTTTTTGTTTAAGAAAGGTGAATTGAAATGAATAGGAACTTTCGATTAAAATGTAGTTTGTTTGCTAACTACATTGTAAACGGAGCCGGACTAATTATTCTGACTCAAAATTTAATGGAACTGGCCCATAATTGGCATACCGGAATTGCAGAGGCATCTTATATTCTTTCTGGAATTGGGATTGGACGGTTAGTCGCGTACCTAATTATGGGTTGGTTATCTGATCATTGGGGAAGAAAACCAACGTTAATGATTGGAATGCTAGCATACTTAGTTTTCTTCTTAGTAACCCCAGTTAATAGCTCAATGGGGCTTGCATATGTTTTAACGATTTTAGCGGGAATTGGAAATTCTGCAATGGATTCAGCAACTTACCCATTACTGGAGGAAATCAACGTTAATGGAACTTCAAGTAGTGTCTTGATCAAAGCATTCATCTCATTAGGTGAATTTATCATCCCACTCATCATTATCTGGTTACATCAAGAACAAATGTGGTTTGGATTTTCTTTTGTTCTTCCCGTTATCATTTTAATTTTAAACATTTTAAATGTGCTAACGTTAAAAATCCACCCAATTAAAAAATCAAATGATTCAGATGAAGCAAATGCATTAAGGATTCATAAGCTCCCTAAATTTACTTTAACGGCTGCCTTGATTGTCTTTGGATACACTTCAATGGCCGCAATGATTTGGTTCACTCAATGGATCACAATCTTTACTGAACAAATTGGCTTCAATAAAAATATCTCTCACTTTCTGTTGTCGCTTTACAGTATCGGTTCGATTTCGGGAGTTATCATCGTTGCATTGATTTTAAGATTAGTTGATGCAAAAAGAAAAATCTTTTTAATTCTGAGTATTGTTGCTCTTCTTTCAATCATTGGAATTACCATTAGCCAAAGTGTAATCGTTACAACAATTGCAACATTAGCTTTCGGAATCAGTGCTGCTGGAGGATTAATGCAAATCGGTTTGAATACCTTACTTTCTATCTATCCCAAAAATAAGGGCTTGTTTACTGGATTGTTCTTCATTGCTGGTAGTTTAGCATCCTTCTCAGTTCCATTAATAACTGGTTGGTTGACCAAGATTCCTGGGATGAACATTATGGCTGGTGACATTATCATTTTATTCATCAGTTTGATCGTTGCCCTCATCTTCTTTATGGTCGTTCCCCAATCCAATTCATTGGAAGATGCCCGTCATGACATCAATCAAATCGATCACAAATTAATCATCCTCCTTGAACAACGCTTTAGTGATGTTGAGGATGTTCATAAATTCAAAAAAATCAATCAACTCCCTGTTTTAAACCAATCAAGGGAAAGCGAAGTTTTAAAACGAGTTGAAAAACAAACTCAACGTAAAGAATTAGTTCCATACATGCAAAATATCATCCAAAACATCATGGATAATTCAAAAAAATATCAACAACATTTAAAATAATAAATTATAAGTTATAAATTATAAATAAAGGAAGGTTTTAATTATGTACTATTTAACTGCCGGAGAATCACATGGACCAGAACTAAGCGGAATTTTAACAGGAATCCCAGCTGGATTACATTTGGACATTGATCAAATTAATAAGGACTTAGCTGCCCGCCAAGGTGGCTACGGACGTGGTAATCGTCAAAAGATTGAACATGACACCGTAATTATCACGGGAGGAGTTCGACACGGAATCACATTAGGTTCCCCAATTGCCTTAACCGTTAAGAATCGTGACCATGGTCATTGGGCAGAAATCATGAGCCCGACTGCTCCTGAAACTCCTCAAAACACCCTTCGTAAAGTTACCCGGCCTCGTCCTGGCCATGCCGATTTAGTTGGTGGAATGAAATATAACCACCGCGATTTAAGAAATGTCTTGGAACGGTCATCTGCTCGTGAAACAGCAATGCGGGTTGCAATTGGAAGTATTTGTAAGCAATTACTCAAAGCCCTCGATATTTCAATTATCGGTTACGTTGAATCAGTCGGTGGCATTGAAGCTGATACTCAAAAGTTAACGGATGTTGCCAAAATTGGTCCTGAAATTTTACAAAATGATATGAGAATTACTGAACAGGATAAGGTCCAACCAATCCATGAACTAATCGATACTGCTAAAAAGAATGGTGATACTCTTGGCGGGGTCATTCGAGTAATCGCAAATAATGTTCCTGCTGGTTTAGGTAGCTACGTTAGTTGGGATACTAAGTTAGATGGTAAAATGGCCGCTGCCGTTATGGCCGTTAATGCTATGAAAGGTGTCGAAATCGGTGATGGTTTCAAGGATGCTTATGAACCAGGTAGTAAGGTTATGGATGAAATTAACTGGAACAAACAGACTGGTTTTTCTCGAGAATCCGATCACCTTGGTGGTTTTGAAGGTGGAATGACAAATGGAATGCCTTTGATCATTAAAGCGGCAATGAAACCAATTCCTACTCTTTACAAGCCCCTTCAAAGTGCTGATATTAATAGTAAGGAAGTTAAAAAAGCTAACGTTGAACGTTCTGATACTACGGCAATCGTTCCCGCATCAATCGTTATCGAAAGCGTTGTTTCGATCGAATTAGCAAAAGCAATCACGGATACTTTTGACGGGAGTAACATGGAACGTTTAACAAAGCAACTTACTGAATACCGTCAAGAATTAACCAATTTCTAGGAGGAATCAATATGAAATCAGGTTTAAATGGAACCTTAACCGTCCCTGGTGATAAGAGTATTTCCCATCGAAGCATCATTTTCGGAGCAATGACGAAGGGAACAACGACCGTTAAGCATTTTTTAAATTCTGCTGATTGTCTTTCAACAATGGCTGCTTTTCGTCAATTAGGAGTGCAAATTGAACATGATGGCGAAACCTTAAAAATCCATAGTCAGGGTTTGACGAAATTACAAAAATCAAGCCAGCCATTAGACATGGGAAATTCTGGGACTAGTACCCGTTTGATCAGTGGGCTTTTAGCTGGTCAAACATTTGAGAGCAAATTGTTTGGGGATGCATCCCTATCCAAACGACCAATGAAACGAATAATCGATCCACTTAGTGAAATGGGTGCCAAAATCAATAGCGATGACAATCATTTGCCTATGACTATCCATGGAACGCAATTACACGGTATTGAATACACGATGCCAATTGCAAGTGCCCAAGTTAAAAGTGCCATTATTTTAGCTGCCCTCCAAGCAGATGGTGACACGACCATTATTGAACCAGTTAAATCACGTGATCACACAGAAAAAATGTTAAATGCTTTTAGCCCAGCTAGTATCGACCAAGATGGTCATCGCATTACAATTCATCCCCATCAAGATTTTAAAGTCCAAGAAATTACGGTTCCAAGTGATATCTCTTCAGCCGCTTTCTTTATGGTCGCAGCTGCTATCACGCCAAACTCCAAGGTAACGATCAAAAACGTTGGTATCAATCCTACTCGATGTGGAATCGTTGATGTTATGCAACGCATGAATGCTAATATCACCCTTAGTAATATCGATGATGAAGTGGAACCACGAGCTGACATTACCGTAACAACTAGTAATTTAAAACCATTTACGGTCACAAAAGAAGAAATCCCTTCACTTGTCGATGAAGTTCCCCTTCTTGCATTATTAGCTGCTCGAGCAGACGGAATTAGTAAGATTACCGGAGCAGAAGAACTACGCTTTAAAGAATCTGATCGGCTAAAAGCCATCGCGACTGAATTTAAGAAGTTAGGCATTCAAATCGAAGAACTCCCTGACGGTTTAGTGATTGATGGTCGAAAGAAGTGGCACGTGAACGATCCCCAACTTAACAGTTATAAGGATCACCGAATTGCAATGACATTAAAAGTTGCTTCATTACTTTTAAATACTGACGTCACGATTAAGGATTACGATTCAATTCGGATTTCATACCCTACTTTCACCCAAGATTTAAATAAATTAAGGAGCTGATCATTTTGAAAACTGTGTTTATTAACGGATTAGGATTAATTGGAGCTTCACTTGCCAAAGTGATTAAGAAAACTGATCCATCTATTAAAATTATGGCTGATGACTTAGATAAAGAAAACGTAAATTTAATGATTGAGCAGGGTTTTGTTGACCAGGATGTTGATTTTTCGAAAGGGGCCGAAAACAGTGATTTGATCATTTTAGCAACACCCGTCAGTCAAATCATGAAGGACTTAAAAAGATTAGTTCCATTAAATTTACGTCCTAACGTCCTCGTTACTGATGTCGGTAGCAATAAAGTCGATATCCTAGAAGCTGCCCAACCCTTAATGGCTGATGGTCACCAATTCATTGGCGGTCATCCAATGGCTGGTTCTCATTTGTCGGGAAGCCGCAATAGTAATATTGAAATGCTCACTCACCACACTTATTTTTTAGTAAATGGGAATGCGTCTCCTGAAAACATCACAGCTTTTGAAAAAATCCTTAAAAGTGCTGATTTCTCATTTAATCAGATGACACCTAGTGATCACGACAAAGTTGTTAGTGTTACAAGTCATCTACCTCATGCTGTCGCTTTTACCTTAATGAACACAGTTGATCATGATTTAAAGCAGCTCAGTAGTGATCCTGGAATTCCTTCTGGCGGTCTCTTAGATAGTACTAGAATTGCCAAAGCTAATCCTGATATGTGGACTGCAATTTTTACAACTGAAGATACGATCGTTAAACAAATTAGTGATTTCCAAGATCAACTTGAATCTTTTAAACAATTAATTATTTCCGGTGATAAAAAAAGCATTCATAATAAAATCACGAATGCAAACAAAGCAAGAAGAAAACTGGAGGCTAAAAAATGAAATTAACTTTAATTGGTTTTATGGGTAGTGGGAAGACGACCATGGCCAATGAACTTAGCAACCAACTAAATTGTTTGACTAATGATTTAGACCAAATGATCGTCAACGAAACTGGTATGTCGATTCCGGAATACTTTAATAAAAACGGCGAAGCTAGTTTTCGGCAACTCGAACATAATTTGTTACAAACTGCTTTAAAACAAGATGGAATTCTTTCCACCGGTGGTGGCACACCAATGCAACAAGCTAATTTTGACCTAATCAAAAAGCAAGCGCATCCAACCATATTCTTAAATGCTGAAGATGAAACCATTGAGCACCATTTAATTAATGATGGAATTGAAGAACGGCCATTGTTTAAAAAATTAGGAATGGATGGAATTCTAGAATTAAAACACGAACGCCAAAACCAATATGAATCACTTGCGGATATCATCGTCAATATTGACCACCGAAGTCCTGATGATATTGCAAAAGAAATCCTTAAACAAATTTAGGTGATAATATGAAAAAAATGCATACTTTAGGCCCTAGCACAACGGATAGCTATCGGGCTGCTTCTTATTTACTTGAAAATAATCCGAAAATGAAAGAAACTGACTTGGTTCTTCATCACTCTTTTGAAGATATTTATGAAAGTTTAGATAAATACAATGACGATTATTTTTTGGTTCCCGTTGCTTATCGCAGTCATAATCGAGATGAAGACTGGGGATCGAACAACTATCGGTTTTGGAATCGTTTAAAAATTGTTGATACTTTTTACCTCCCCACCATGCCAATGGTATTAGCAGAAAATACAGCATTGAATAACAATACGATCGTTCTTCATGCTGCAACGGCAGAATTAATGCGTCAATTTGAACGAACGTTAAACCAACCTCTAAAAGTTGAATACGTTACCAGTAAACCATTAGCATTTGATGAATTCCTAAGTGGTAAATATCAATACGCCATTTTTAGCCAAAATAAGTTTATGGAACATGATAATTATAAGATTCTAAAAACCTATCAACCCGATATGATCTGGTGTCTATACCATATTAAAGCTACTCAATAATAATTGAGCAGCTTTTTTAATAATCAAAACACTTTCGTTGCCTTTCAATTCGTTATATCATGATAATAAATACTTTATCGAAAGGAATATTCTAATGCCTGAAAGTGATTACATTGAAATCCATGATGCCCATAAAAATAATTTAAAGGACATTAATCTAAAAATTAGAAAACATGCTATTACGGTTTTTGCCGGATTATCTGGTTCCGGTAAATCTTCATTAGTTTTCGATACAATTGCTGCTAATTCAAGAAGAGAGTTAAATGAAACTTTCCCTAGTTTTACGCAACAATACCTTCCTAAATACGGTCAACCAGATGTAGGCAAAATCGATAATCTTCCAGTTGCAATCGTTATTCAACAAAAAAAGATTGGGAAGAATCCAAGATCAACTCTTTCCACCTATACAGGAATCTATTCATTGATGCGGTTACTTTTTTCACGAGCTGGTAAGCCTTTCGTTGGATACTCTGATACGTTCTCATTTAATTTACCACAAGGAATGTGTCCAAAGTGTCAAGGCTTAGGATACGTTGATGAAATTGATCCTGACAAGATAATTGATTTTAATAAATCGTTAAATGAAGGGGCAATTACTTTCGTTAGTTTCGGTCCTAATACTTGGCGTTGGAAACGATATGCCTACAGTGGCTTCTTTGATAATGACAAAAAAATCAAAGACTATTCAAAAGACGAATTGAACAAGTTATTGTATGCTCCACAACAAAGATTAACTAATCCCCATGAAGGATGGCATAAAAGCGTTCTTTATGAAGGTCTAATTCCTCGAATTAAACGTTCAATCATTAATAGTGCCGAAGGTCAACATCATAAGGAAGCAATCAAAGAAATTGTTAACCATGAAGTTTGTCCTTTATGTCATGGAACTAAATTACGTCAACCCGTTCTTCATTGTTTGATCAACGATAAAAACATTGCTGATGTTTTGGGAATGGACCTTGTTCATGCCCTTGATTACCTAAAATCAATTAAGACACCATTAGTACAAGGAATCATTCGTGAACTTTCTACTAAGATTTCATCTTTAATTGAATTAGGATTAGGTTATCTTACGTTAGATAGAACAACTGAAACCCTTTCTGGTGGTGAAACTCAACGGATCAAGATTGCTAAATTCATTAATAGTTCATTAGTTGATATGGTTTACATCTTGGATGAGCCTAGTGTTGGTCTTCATCCATATGATATTAACTTGATTAAAAAGGCCATTAAAAAATTAAAAGACAATGGAAACACCGTTTTAATCGTTGAGCACAATCCAGAATTGATTCCAATTGCTGATTATGTCGTTGAAATTGGTCCTAAAGCTGGTTCCGAAGGTGGACGGGTCACTTTCCAAGGAACTTATCAAGAGCTATTAAAGTCAGATACAATTACTGGAAGAGACATCAGAAGACCTCTAAAGTTTAGAAAACCTCGTCCGTTCAAGAAGACCTTAGATCTAAAAAACGTCAATATCCATAATTTAAAGGATGTTAGTGTTAAAGTCCCATTGGGGGTTGAAACGGTTATTTCTGGGGTTGCTGGTTCTGGGAAGAGTTCCTTAGTCGAAGCAATCAAAGATAAGTTAGATCAACCTTATATTGATTTAACTCAAGATGCAGTTGGTGCAAATATTCGGGCTACACCTGCCACTTATTTGGATATTTTAACTGAGATTCGAAAGATCTTTGGGGATGCTAATCATGTGTCAAGAACCCTATTCAGTTATAATGGTGCTGGAAAATGTCCAGTATGTAAAGGTAAGGGAGTCGTTATTACAAACATGGCATTTATGGATCCAGTCGTTCAAGTTTGTGAAGCCTGTCATGGAAAACGATACAGTAAAGAAGCCCTTCAATATAAGTACCAGGGTAAAGACATTAGCGAAGTCCTTAATATGTCCATTGCCAAGGCCATTCCTTTCTTCGCTAATCACAAGAAGGTTCATGACCGCCTCTTGAACATGAAACGCGTTGGCTTAGATTACCTTTCACTAGGACAATCCTTAAGTACTCTTTCCGGTGGTGAACTTCAACGTTTGAAGTTAGCATTACAACTAGATAAACGCGGTAGTATTTACTTGTTAGATGAACCAACGGTTGGTCTTCACATGCAAAATACTGATACAATTTTAAAACTATTCGATGAATTAGTCGCTGCTGATAACACATTAATTATTGTTGAACACAATTTACAAGTTATTTGTCAAGCTGACTGGCTTATCGATGTTGGTCCTCATGCTGGACGTTATGGTGGCCAAATCCTCTTCACTGGTTCTCCTCAAGATGCAACAAGGGATAAGAACTCCACTACTGGCCAAGCAATGAAACAATATAATCTTGACCGGAAGTCATAAAGGCAATCCAAACCATACAAAAAAGGTTCTCGTTTGAGAACCTTTTTTTGTTTAGAATAATAAAAATAACCCGTGGAATCCAAATGCAGCAATTAAAACGGCAATAACCAATTCAATTTTAGTAAAAATATGTTCTTGTTGATTATCTACTTTTTGTAAATAACAAAAGACTGGAATCCCCAAGGCAAAGACTAAGGCTGTTAATTGAAGGAAATAAGTTCCCGATGCATATAACAACCAGCAAGTATATATCGTTGAGATTGTTCCGATGATTACATTTCGCGTTCGATCTTGATATTCATGATGTTTGATCGAATACTTTAATTGATAAATTGAAGAGAAAACGTATGGGAACAACATTGCTGATCCAGCCGCTTGAGAAAAGAAATTATATGCTTTAGGAATCAGCAAATATGAAAACATTAAAATGATAACAATCGTGTTAGTAAAATAAATCGATCTAGTTGGGGCGTGATTCTTATTAGCTCGGTTAAAGAACTTGGGAAATGTTCCCACTCTGGAAGCTTCGTATGGTAATTGGGCAGCAAACATTGTCCAGGATAGCCATGAACCAGCAACCGAAATGATTAACCCAATATTAATCACGGCAGCCCCCCATGGACCGACAATTTTTTGCAATAAGTTTGCCATTGCTGGTTGACTAAGGCTGGCTAAACCACTCCGGTGCATAATTCCAAATGATAATAATGTAATCATTGCATATAATAGAATAACGGTCAACAAACCAAGAATCGTTGCTTTTCCAACATCAGAACGTTTCCGAGCTCTACCAGAGAAAATGACGGCTCCTTCAATTCCTAAAAAGACCCACACTGTGATCAACATCGTATTCCTAACTTGACCCACGACCGAACCCCATTCAAAGTGTTCAGTCGGCGTTGACCAAAAATCAACCGTAAAAATATTTAATTTAAACGCAATAATTGCTAGAACAACAAATAAGAAAATTGGAATAATTTTAGCAATTGTAATCATTACATTAACCGTCGATGCGGTTTCCACTCCACGCAGGATTAAAGATTGACATAATAATAGGATTACAATCCCACCTAAAATCGACCAAATATTTTGACCATTCCCAAACAGCGGGATAAAATGTCCAACCGCACTCATTAGTAGAGCTCCGTAACTAATATTTCCAAAAGTTGCGGATAACCAATATCCCCATGCGGACGTAAAACCAATGTACTTACCAAAACCCTCTTCGGCATAACTATAAATTCCCGCATTCAAATCAGGTCGTTTATTAATCAAATTCTGAAACGATAATCCTAATGAAATCATCCCAATGGCAGCAATGATCCAACTAATTATAATGGCTCCAACCCCAGCTCCAACAGCCATATCATGATTCAAATTGAAAATTCCAGCTCCAATAATGGCTCCCATGATCAAACCAATCAATTGAAACAAATTCAATCCACGCTTCTGCTCTTCCATTCTTCTCTCCTTAGGCAATAAAAGACTCCTGTTATTTTATAACAGGAGTAATATCTTTAATTATTTTTTAAAAAATTAACTGCAGCATCCTTATATAATTTAATCATATCAAAATATGCATTAATATCAATATACTCATCAGAACAATGAGCAGAAGTATTTCCCACTCCCACAATGATTACATCCATTTTTGGATTTCGTTTCTTAAATTCAGATGCATCCGTTCCCAAAGAAACCCCGATTGTTGGTAAATCCATTGGTTCATTCATCGTTCGGGAAGCACTGTTTTGAAATGTTTCAATTAAATGTGTGTGGTTATCACTTTTTACTGGATATTCACTGTATTCCAAATCTAGTTTTAAATCAATTCCGGGACGAGCATTCAATAACACGATCATTTTCTTCAAACGTGCAATTAGCTCATCATTTGGTATTTGTGGAATCGTTCTAACTTTAACAATTTCAAAGGCTTTATCAGGAACACTATTGACTTGTTTACCACCACGAAAAATATCTGGTGAATAAACTGTTTCACCAAGTTCAGGATCACTTTCTGTCAATTCAGAATATAACTTCTTTTCAGCTAAATAGTATTGAATCAAAGTATCAACAGCATTAATTCCCATTTTAGGCATGGAACTATGAGCCGCCTTACCTAATGCAGTCACTTTATAGGTCATCCATCCCTTATGAGCTTTGATGATAAAATGTTGTTCTCTTGAATCGGTAGATAATGACTTAGTCATTAATTCTGCTAAAGTATCCTTATCAATCTTGACGCCATCACTATTAAAGTAAGGTTTCAAATCATCTAGTGACACCCCACTAGGTTCAGCAATCACCATTGCATCTAAATCATCAACGTAACCATGTTCAGCCATAAAAGCAGAACCTTCTTCTGTTAATTCTTCAGAAATTGTCCCAATGAATCGAATCGTTCCTTCTATTGGTTGACCACTTTCCACTAGCTCGATCATTGAAATTGCAAACTGAGCGACCCCCGCTTTCATGTCGGTAACTCCACGACCAAAGAAACGGCCGTCTTTTACCGTTGGTTCAAATGGGTCACTGTGCCAAGTCTTTAAATTTCCGACATCAACAACATCCAAATGTCCACTCAAGCCTAATTTAGGATGTTGCCCATTTCCAATTTCAGCCACAATGTTACTTCGCCCTGGTAATTGTTCGATCAATTTAGAATCAATTCCATGCGCTGCAAATAACTGTTCTAAGTACTTTGCAACTTGGCCTTCGTTATCATTAACACTTTGAATTCGAATTAAATCACCGAGGATTTTAACTTGTTCTTTTTTATTCAAATAAAGGCTCCTTTACTTGTCTTGTAAGTACTCTTCTTGCAATCCATTGAATGTTTTGTCAACATCAGCTCGATTAATTATGTGTAGATCTTCATTATCAAAATTAGGTAAATTAATTTCATCAACTAATCGTAGGTTCTTATTTTCAACTAGATTAGCAACAACCTGACGAATAAAACGAGCATTCCCTAATTTATTATGATCAGTGTTTTTAAAGATTTCCATGAGGTCTTTCCCCAATATCTTTCGGGTTCGTTGACTACTAAAAGTTAATTTCTGTTTATTCAATTGAAAATCAAGAATTTCTAACATTTCATCATTACTATAATCTGGGAACGTTACCCAATGATTAAAACGAGAACGTAATCCGGGATTAGAATCGTTCAAGAAATGTTCCATTGGCTTAGTGTAACCAGCCAAAACAACTACTAGATTATCTTTATAATCTTCCATATCTTTAACTAATTGATCAACCGCTTCTCGATTGTAATCCCCATTGTTAGATGATGGTTGTAATGCATAGGCTTCATCAATAAAGAGGATCCCACCTAATGCCTTCTTAACTTGTTTATGCGTTTTAGGAGCCGTTTGCCCAACATAACTAGCCACCAAATCACGAGCACTAACTTCATTAAAATGGTTCGTTTTCAAAATCCCATATTCATACATAATTTGACTGAATAACCTAGCAACTGTGGTTTTCCCAGTTCCGGCACTTCCAGCAAAAATCATGTTCATGTTTGCTAAATCAAGATGGAGTTCCCCCATCTTTTTGGAAACCATCGCATTAGCAATGTATTTTTTAATTTGTTTCTTAATGGGGGTTAATCCAATCATATCTTGAAGTTGATCATCAGCACTATGTTGGCCAGATTCAATTGGGGTTTGACTCAAAACGTTCAATTTCAATAGCATGGCCTTAACATCTTCCATTGTAAGCGTCTTAAAATCATCATCAGTTAATCCGTTAATATCAGATTTAGATAAACGTAAACTTTGGGCACTATTTAAAGTATTAACGATTTTTTGAACAAAATGAGCATTTCCTAATTCAGCATGATTGTGAATCAAAAAGTAACGATTTAATTTTGTTTGAAGATATTCAAGTGTTTCTTGGCTATCAAAATTCTTTTGTTGTTGTTTAATTCGGAGTGTCAAGAAACGAAGTAATTCTTCATTTGTGTAGTCTTTAAAATCAATCTGGTTATCAAACAAATTTTGAAAATCGAAATCAGTTTTTTCCATAAATTCTTGCACCTTTTGTTTTTCTCCTGACAAGATAATCATGGTTTGATTTTCTTTATCAGTTAATGTTCTCTTTAACTGATCTAAGACTTCCAAATAAGCATTATTTTCCTTATATTTCAATAAATCATTAATGTTTTTAATTAAAAGGGTTCCCCCTTTAATCTTATCAAGGACATATTGAGTTTTATCACTGGATTGATCTGGATATGGAGATACTAAATTTTTAGGAGTAACAATAATAAAATGTTCTTCTGGGACAATTCCCAAATGATTTAAATGTTTACTTAGCAATTCCGCAATTTTAGTTTTTCCAGTTCCTGAATTCCCATCAAAGACTAAACTAAGTGGGCTATCAGTTTGAGGTAATCCCCGTTTTTTTAATTCACGGTTAATTTGCCAAACCGCAACATTAGCTTTGATTTGTTTTTTGACTCCATCTAAACCAACTAAATCATCGAACGTGGTATCATGATGTTCTTGTTCATCAGCATCTTTATCTTCTGGTTCACTTACGTCTTCTTCATCGTCATCATCACCCATACTACCTAGAACTGGAATCTTAGGATTTTGATATGGTAACTTTGGTAAAACTTCACTTAATCGGTATAAACTATCTTCAAATTTGTAATCTGGAGTAACCTTAGAAGCATCAATCTCATCAATCTTCTTTTGAGCAATTGAATTACCATAATCTAAGTCAAGAACCTTTTTAAAATCAGTTTCAGCACTACTAATTTCCTGACGATTGCAATATAATAATCCGCGCATTAAATAAGCACTTACATTTCCACTATCGTGATCAATTACTAAGTTCAAATCTAAAAGCATCCGATCTTCTTTGTCAATCAAATAATTATAGTAGCTTCTAAATAAGTAAAGATTATAATCCTTTGGAGCAATATCAATCGCATCATTAATCGTCAAAATTGCTTTGGCTGGTTTATTACTTTCTCGTTGACATTCGGCTTTCCATAACAATGCATCCTTATTGCCATCATCAATTTTAATAACATTATCAAATGATTTAATCGCTTTGCGATAGTCCTTTAATTGACATTGATTCAATCCCATTTGAAAATATACTGAAGAATCATTTTTTCCCAGTTTAATTGCAGTATGTAAATCATCAATTGCTAATTGTGGACGCAATAATTGACGGTAGCACTTTGCACGTTCAAAATATGTCTTCGCTGCATCAGCGTTTTCTTCAATTGCGGAAGTTAATACTTCAACAGCTTGGGCATACTTTTTCTTTGCCATATCGCCTAATGCTTCATTATATAAGTTTGAATACTCTTCCATTTATAACCATCCTTTAAATTCGTCCATCTATATTGATTAAATTTTAACAAATATTGAGTCTAATTTCATTCTTTTTCAGATTTCTATGCCAGCCTTAATATATAATTTAATTTTTATAATAAAATCAGATTCAAATAAAAGATAAAAACATTAGAAAGATTTTTTAAAAAGGTATATAACTATATTCGAAAGGTAATAAATTATCCAATTAATTTAGGAGGAGATATTAATGAGTACTAGACCTTGGTTTGCTGATTCAGTTGTATATCAAATTTATCCAATGAGTTTTCAAGATACTAATAATGATGGAATTGGTGATTTAAATGGAATTACAGAACATCTTCCATACATTCACAAATTAGGAGCAAATTATATTTGGTTGAATCCAATTTATAAATCCCCTAATAAGGATAATGGATATGATATTAGTGATTACACTTCAATCCAACCAGCATATGGAACAATGGATGATTTTGATAAAATGCTCAAAGTTGCCAAAGAAAATCACATTGGAATTATTATGGATTTGGTTTTCAATCATAGTTCTGATCAACACAAATGGTTCCAAGAAAGTAAGAAATCTAAAGATAACCCTTATTCTGATTATTATATTTGGCGTGATCCAGTCGATGGCCATGAACCTAACGACTGGGAAGGCGTATTTCTTGGTTCTGCTTGGACATATGTTAAATCTAGAAATCAATATTATCTCCATAGTTTCTTACCACAACAACCCGATTTAAATTGGAATAATCCAAAGGTTCGTAAATCACTAGAAGACGTAATGAAGTTTTGGTTAGATCGAGGGGTTAGTGGCTTTCGATTAGATGCAATTGACTTCATCGCTAAACCCAAATTCAATGGTGATAAAATTGAACATCCATTCAAAAACTTGGCAAATGCAAAACCAGATCTAGACAAGTTAAATGGTTATTTAAGAACCATGAACAAAGATGTTTTCTCTCAATATGATCATGTCTTAACTGTTGGAGAAATGGGAACTGCTACTCCTGAATCCGCTGCTGAATTTACTAATTTAAACGGTAGTGAACTAAACATGGTCTTTCAATTTGAACATGTTGATCTAGCAGGAAATCCTAATCCTGAAATGGGTAAATGGTACGATGGAAAGATTAAACTAACTGATCTTAAACACGCTTTGAGTCGTTGGCAAGTTGAACTAAATGGTAAGGGTTGGAATAGTCTTTACTGGAACAATCATGACCAACCTCGGGCTGTTTCTCGATTTGCTAATGATGATCCTAAGTATCGTGTTGTTTCAGCCAAAATGTTAGCAACGACTTTACACATGATGCAAGGAACTCCTTTTGTTTATGAAGGAGAAGAAATTGGGATGACCAACTCACATTACACCAAATTATCTCAATATGAAGATGCTGACTCCATCAACGCATATCATGATTTTGTTGATGAAAAGCACTTAGTTGATAAAGACACCATGCTAAAATACCTCGCTGATCGTTCACGAGACAATGCACGGACTCCAATGCCTTGGAAGAATGCAACTAATGGTGGTTTTTCAAATACTAAACCTTGGTTCGCTTTAAATCCAAACTACCCTGAAATTAACGTTGAAGATGCATTAAAGGATAAAAACTCTGTCTACTATCACTATCAAAAATTAGTTCAAATTAGAAGAGCGAACGACGTTATCCAATATGGTGATTTTAAACCATTAGATCCTGAAGATAACGAAGTTTTTGCTTACACTCGAAACTATGAGAATCACACTGTTTTAGTCATCAGTAATTTTACCGATAAGGAAGTATCCCGTGATTATAAGCAGGCTGATGGTAAGTTATTATTGAATAATTATGATGATGATAAAAATACGACACTTCGTCCTTATGAAAGTAAGGTTTATCAAATAAAATAATTTAACATTCAAATTACAAAAAAGCATTTCTCATTCTGAATTTAAAATGAGGAATGCTTTTTATTATTTATTTTTAATGTTCCTACGAAGTGCTTCAAGATAAGTGTTATTCGATAATTTTAAATATTTTTTATTCCCAACTCGAACAACTTTTTTAATTGATAATTTTTTACCTGTTTTTAAGAAACTAAAACGATGCAAACTGTGTTTTTTCAAAACGTATAAGAATGCTTTTTGTTTCATTGTCCCAGAATGATATTTATTGTTTTTAGTTTTTTTAAATTCAGATATTCTTGAATAGTATTTCGCGTTTTTGTTTACTCTTACCGTTTTCTTAGAATAATGAATTGAATGATGATTGTCTTTACTTTTAGTTGAATTGCTATTAGTTTTATTTTCAGACGCTGAATTAGACTCACTATTATTGGAACTGCTCGTTGAACTGTCATTTGCAATGTATCCAACGAACGAACCGTTAGTTGCATCATTATTAGATTCATTTATTTGTCTACTTTGGGCATTTTCTTTCATATCCAACTTTGATGTTGCTTCTGATTGGGAACTTTGTAAAATTGAATCCGTTCCATTAACATCAGTAACTTGCTGATTGGATGCAGGAATTGTTGTGTTTGAATCATTTGTTGAATTAAAAATAGATTTTACCACTGGTGATTGAGTTGAAGAACTAGATTTCACTTCAGAATTAACAGAAGAATAATGCTGTGAATCAGAAGTAGAAGTAGTTTCCGATTTAGTTGATGGTTTTGATTGAGCTATCGTGTCTGATTTTGATACCGAATTAGCTTCAGAGATAGACTTTGATTGAACGATAGAGTTAGTCTTTGATTGAGCTACTGAAGCTGATTGAGACTGCGCTATGGAGTTTGCTCTTGATTGTGCTACAGAAGTGGCTTCAGATTGCGCTATGGAATTGGCTCTTGATTTTGCAAACGAAGCTGATTGAGACTGTGAAATGGAATTTGCTTTTGATTGAGCAACTGATGCAGATTGAAAATCAGCTATGGAATCTGCTCTTGATTGTGCCACAGAAGCGGCTCGAGACTGAGCAATAGAGTTTGCCTTGGATTGTTGTTCGATTAAAACTGCTTCGGACTGAGCGATAGAAGCTGATTTTGATTTAGCCACAGAGGCAGATTGAGACTGCGCAAGGGAATTTGCCTTGGATTGCTCAGCTGATACGGTTTCAGATTGTGCTATTGATGCGGCTTTTGATTGGGCAACTGATGCGGCTTCAGATTGCGCTATGGATGCGGCTTTTGATTGAGCAGATGATGCGGCTTCGGATTGCGCTATGGATGCGGCTTTTGACTGGGCAGCTGATGTGGCCTCAGATTGTGCTATGGATGCGGCTTGAGACTGCGCTATGGAATCTGCTTTCGATTGTGCAACTGATGCGGCTTCGGATTGCGCTATGGATGCGGCTTTTGATTGGGCAGCTGATGCTGCTTGAGACTGCGCAAGGGAATCTGCTTTCGATTGCGCAACTGATGCGGCTTCGGATTGCGCTATGGATGCGGCTTTTGACTGGGCAGCTGATGCGGCCTCAGATTGTGCTATTGATGCGGCTTCAGACTGCGCTATGGAATTTGCCTTGGATTGCTCGGCTGATGCGGCTTCGGATTGCGCTATGGATGCAGCTTTTGACTGAGCAGCTGATGCGGCCTCAGATTGTACTATTGATGCGGCTTGAGACTGCGCTATGGAATTTGCCTTGGATTGCTCGGCTGATGCGGCTTCGGATTGCGCTATGGATGCAGCTTTTGACTGAGCAGCTGATGCGGCTTCAGACTGCGCAAGGGAATCTGCTTTCGATTGCGCAACTGATGCGGCTTCGGATTGCGCTATTGAATCTGCCTTTGATTGGGCTTCCGCTGACATACTTTGAAAAGCAACACTAGTAATAGAATCAGCTTGACTCACCCGATTTTGTACAAAACTCCCGTCACCATAAATATTATAGAAATCAATGAAATTATTAACTAAAACTGCTCCACTATTATAAATCTTATTCTTTTCTGAATTAGTTCTATCTCCTTGAACCTGGATATTATTATCATTATAGCTAGAAAATTCATCAACATATGAATTATAAGCATCTGCAATACTTGTAAGTTCAGAATTAATATTAACTAAACTCCCGGAAGCTGAACTAGCAGCTGTTGATGATAGTGACGAAATATCAATGGTCACAGAAGCTCCATCAGCAAGAACATCATTATATGAATCAAGAGCTGCATTAGTAGCTGATTCCATCGTTGGTTGCAAACGACGCATTAAAAGATAATCTAAATGTTTCATCTCATCTTTTTCTGCAGACGTATAATTAGCAAAATCCGAACTAGCCGTATCATTATCATTAGAATTTAAGCTAAGAACATCTGAAGTGTCACTAGATTCTTCATCTGTCTCCGTCGAGGTTGCATAAGGATTAGTATCACTTTCAACAATATCATCTAAATAATATGAATTTGAATTTTGACTTTCATTGGTTGATCGATTAGATTCTATAGTTGTCGAAGTATTATAAGAATTAGAATTAGTATTACTAAATGAATTTGCAGGATATTCACTAGTGCTTGAAGTTAAATTTGCGTCTGAATAATGTAGATTAGAACTAACATCAGCATTATTTGATGAACTACTTGGATTATCGTTTGAACTAGCAACTGCCGATGTATTCGAATCAGAACTAGTACTAATAGAATCAACAGTTGATGTTCCCCTAGTATAGGCATTGGTATCATTACTTACCGTTGCATTAGAATCATAAGGACTTTGATCTTCATTGGCATAATTATTTTGGGGTTGGGATTGTTCGTTCGTTGCATTATCATCTGATAGGTTTTTAGTTGTAGATACATTAGAATCAGCATGAGCTGTATCGTAACTAGCACCAAGGACTCCCAGCGTAGTAATACCCAGTATTACCCATCGTTTACCAACTTTATGTAATAATTTTTTCTCTTTCATTTCAAATTTTTCTTTTTTTAACATATGTACTTCCTTTTTATAATTAATTAGGATAAAATTTTTAGATTAATATATTTAATTATTATATATCAAATTAATAACAAAGTCATTTGAGGATAAAAATAACGACCATACAAAAAAAGCATCCTAGTCAAAACACTAAGATGTTTTTTAATCAGCTTTTTAATAAATAATAATGAAAATTACTTAAATGCAAATAAAAAGAAGCAATCAGAGATTGCTTCTTTTTATAATAAATTAAGTTTAACTTTTTAGTTAACCTTAATTAGTCTTTCTTTTCATCGTTTTCTTTAGCATCATCTTTACGTTCGCTAATTACCAACTTACCATCATCCATATCAGCTAATAAGTGTTTTACATCAGTATGATCAAGATAGAAGTCTGTAATCTTATCACGAACTTGTTTTTCAATTACTCGACGTAATGGACGAGCACCCATAGCTTCATCGTATCCTTGATCGATCAAGTAGT
This sequence comes from Nicoliella sp. ESL1149, assembly GCF_058107265.1. Lineage (NCBI taxonomy): Bacteria > Bacillati > Bacillota > Bacilli > Lactobacillales > Lactobacillaceae > Nicoliella > Nicoliella sp. ESL1149. The sequence goes on from NZ_JBYLUE010000004.1 coordinate 112,057, forward strand.
TTTTAGCTGCATCAGTAACCTTAACGTCCATTCCCTTCTTAGCTAGGGTAATGTTAACATCACTTAACATCAAGTTAACGATTTGTTTCAAATCATCTTTGGTTAAGTGTGAGAATTCAACAATGGCGTTAAATCTGTTCAAGAATTCTGGTCTGAAGTATGGTGCTAATTTTTCCATTAAAGTTGCATCCTTCTTTTGGTTTCCAGTAATTTCTTCATTACTGAACCCTGCATTTGAAGTTGCAATAATAACAGTATTCTTAAAGTTAACAGTATTCCCTTGACCATCAGTTAAACGACCATCATCTAAAACTTGAAGTAATAAAGTAATTACTTGTGGATTAGCTTTTTCAATTTCATCTAACAGAATGATTGAGTAAGGATTACGACGAACTTTTTCAGTTAAAGTATTATTGTTATCATTGTATCCAACATATCCAGCAGTAGCACCAATTAACTTAGATACAGCAGTTCTGTCTGAGTATTCAGACATATCCAAACGGATAATGTCATCCTTACTTCCAAACATATCCAATGCTAATTGCTTTGCTAATTCAGTCTTACCAACACCAGTAGGTCCAACGAATAAGAAACTTCCAATAGGACGATTTCCATCATCAAAACCAGCACGGTTACGACGAATTGCACGTGCAACATCTTGAACAGCTTCGTCTTGTCCAATGACTTTACCCTTAAGACGGTCACCTAAGCCCTTTAAGCGTTGAATGTCACTACTACCCATTTTAGCAACAGGAATTCCAGTGATTCTTTCAACAGCTTGAGCAACATCATTTACAGTGGCTGTAACCTTCTTAGATTTATTAGTAGAACTTAATTGTTTTTGCAATTCATCAATCTTGTTCTTGTGCTTCAATGCATCTTCAAAGTCTTCCTTATCAGCAGCCTTTTGTTGAGCATCTTTTTCAGCTTCAATTTGTTTTTCAATATCCTTTTGATCCACAACTGGATGTTGAGCAGCTAAGTGAGCAGCTGTAACATCAAGTAAGTCAATTGCCTTATCAGGTAAGTGACGTTGTGGAATATATTGATCAGCATAACTAATGGTTGCCTTTAAAACATCATCAGGTAATTCAACATTGTGATGTTTTTCGTATAAAGGACGAATTCCTTTCATAATTTCAAAAGCAATTTCAGGAGTTGGTGCTTTAATTTGTACTGGATTGAATCGACGAGCTAAAGCAGCATCTTTCATAATTGTATTCCGATATTCGTCTTGAGTCGTAGCACCAATAACAGTAACTTCTCCTCTAGACAAAGCTGGTTTCAAAATATCAGATAATCCCTTAGAACCATTGTTATCACCAGCATTACCAGCACCTAAAATTTGATGAATTTCATCAAAGAACAAAATAACGTTCTTTCTTGCCTTAACTTCTTTCAACATGTTTTGAATGTTTTCTTCAAAACTTCCACGATATTGAGTTCCAGCTTCAAGAGCAGAAATATCAATACTAATAATTTCCTTATTCTTAATTGCAGCAGGAACATTTCCCTTAACAATTGCTTGAGCAAGTCCTTCAACAACAGCAGTCTTACCAACACCGGCATCTCCGACTAATACAGGATTGTTCTTAATCCGACGAGACAAGATTTCAGCTGTTTCCTGAATTTCTTTATCACGGCCAATAACTGGATCCAACTTGCCTTCACGTGCTTCTTTAGTTAAGTTACGACCTAGTTTGCTCAATACACTTGTCTTTTGTTTTCCTTGTTGAGGTTGACCGTTCATTTGGCCATCTAATTGACCGTTCTTCTTCATTTGTTCTAACTGTTCTGGGGTAACTTCTTGTCCATTGACCATGTAACGACGATGAGCATTATTTTGTCCGTTCATGCCGCCCATTAAATTATTAAAAATATCATCCATGTTACCGAAATCACCGAATGGATCGTTTGAAAATCTAGCCATAATTTATATCCCCATTTCTTTTTTTATTTTAATTTATTTATAATTTATTAATCATCCAAGTAATGTTCTTCAAGTTCTTTCAGAACTTTCCACATTTGAATATGTTGTGCTTTTGCTAGTGCATCTAAATCTCTGATATTCATAGAAGTAGCACCAGTTTGATGCTTATTGAATGATTTGTGAAGGGTCGTGTAACCATATCCCGATTCCTTTGAAACTCGGTAAATCGTTAGGTTCTCATGATCCAAATACGATTTAATATCTATTCGCATCTCTTTTTCATCCCCCTCACTTCATTTACTACTATACCACATTTGTAATATAACACAAGTGTAAAACACTTAAAAATTAAAACTTTTTCATTTTATTTCTGTAAACATTGATATATCAACATCTAAAGATACAAAAAAAGTGCTCATTTCTGAGCACTTCTTCTTTTATTTTAGAACTTTTGATAAAAATGTTTGTAAACGCGGACTTTTTGGATGATCAAAAATTTCTTCTGGTGTTCCTGATTCGAGAACGTGTCCATCATCAACAAAAACGACCCGATCAGCAACTTCACGTGCAAATCCCATTTCGTGAGTGACAACGACCATTGTCATTCCTTTTGAAGCAAGTTTTTTCATAACATTCAACACATCCCCAACCATTTCTGGATCTAGAGCACTGGTTGGTTCATCAAATAACATAATATCTGGATTCATTGCTAAAGCTCTTGCAATTGCAATCCGTTGTTTTTGACCACCCGATAATGATTGAACACGAGCATCGTATTTATCACTAAGGTTAACCGTTTCTAAAAGCTTTTTTGCAGTTTTAATTGCTGTAGCTTTATCTTCTTTTTTTAATTGCGTTGGGGCTAACGTAATATTTTCACCAACAGTTAAGTTATTAAATAAATTAAAATGTTGGAAAACCATCCCTAAATTTTCACGTACTTTATTAATGTCGACGTTTTTACTAGTTGTATCCTGCCCATTAACTTCAATTTTTCCAGAAGTAGGAACTTCCAAATGATTCAATGAACGAAGCAATGTACTTTTACCGGAGCCAGAAGGGCCAATAATTACGACCACTTCATTTTTATCTACATGAAAGTTAATGTCTTTTAACACATGGTTACTTCCATATATCTTATTCAAATCTGTTACCTTCACAATCGCCTTTTCACTCATAATTTGCTTCTCCTTTCAACCAATTTGGAAAGCCAAGTTAAGACGGTTATTACAACAATATAAATCAATGCAATAATTGTCCAAACCTTAAATCCTTGTAAGTTTCTAGCAATAATAATTTTCCCAGCTTGTGTTAATTCTAGAATTCCAATTACGGATAAAATAGAAGTATCTTTTAATGTAATGATAAATTGATTAATAAAGGAAGGAATAATGATTCTAATTCCTTGTGGTAAGATAACCTTTCGCATGGATTTACTAAATGGTAATCCTAAACTCCGAGCTGCTTCCATTTGTCCCTTATCAACTGAATTAATTCCTCCACGAACGAAGGCCGCAATATAAGCTCCCTCATCAAGCATTAGAGTAATTACCCCGGCTGTAAAAGCTGAAACTTTAGTTCCAATTAAGGTTGGCACTCCAGTATAAATGAATAACGCTAGGACTAGTAATGGTAAACCACGGAAGAAGTAGATAATCGTACTTGATAATCCTTGGCAGAATTTATTAGGTAAAACCCCAAGAAGACCAACGATAATTCCAAAAATCGTTGCACAAATAATGGAAATGATACTTAACCAAACGGTTTCGCCAAATCCTTGAAGTAGAAATTTCTTATTTTGTTTTAAGATTCCCATCCATGAATTAGTGTCAGTAGCTTTCTTTTCACTCTTTAAGTAATGATCAACAATTCTTTGGTATTCACCCGTTTTTTTAATGTGAGCGAGACCCTTATTGAATTTAGCTAATAATACTTTGTTCTTTCCTTTATCAACAGCAAAACCATATTGACCAATATTAGCAGGTTTGCCAATCACTTTTAATTTTGCTCCAGTCTTAATAGCATATTGAATAACTGGTTGGTCTTCAAAACAAGCTGCTGAGTTTCCAGTAATAACATCTTGATACATATCATTAGATTCATCAAAAGTTGTAACTTTAAAATGATACTTTTTACTCATTTTACTAGCGTATGCTGCACCATTCGTTCCGGTTTTAACTGCAACTTTTTTACCTCTTAATTGCGATAAACTATGGATATCACTTTTATCAGAAACAACAGTTGAAACTCCTGAGCTGTAATAAGGCTTTGAGAAACCAAAGGTTTTTGCTCTCTCAGGAGTGATATTCATTCCAGCAATCACACCATCAGCTTGACCAGATTGAACGGCTTGAAGAGCTCCACTAAAGGCAACAGGTTTCATTTTAACTTTGAAACCTTGATCTTTAGCAATTGCTTTCATAATATCAATATCAATTCCAACATATTTATTTTGGTTGTTGGCAAATTCAAACGGAGGAAATGTAACATCTGTGTCAATGTTATAGGTTTTCTCTGCTTTGGCTTGAACGGACTGTCCCCATCCAACAAACATGACTAACGACAGTAACATCGTTAAACCAACAATGGTTATCTTATGTAACCTTTTCATTACTAACACCCTTTCATGTTATATATTATTACATATATTTTTGCTTGTTTATATAATAACAGAACAAAATCAATTTGTATACAACATTATGTTATTTTTCATAACATCATCAAAATAAAATAGATTGTGTACTGACAAATCAAATAAATAGTGTATCATGAGTAATATAGTTAATAATCTTTAAATAGGAGAATTATTCATGGTACTAAACAATTCTAGTATTATTAAATTTCAAGAAGTATCTAAAACTTACGGTAATAATGATGCTCTGCATAAAATAAATTTAACAATCCCAAAAAACAAAATTTTTGTAATTGTTGGACCCAGCGGAAGTGGGAAAACGACCCTCCTAAAACTAATCAATCGACTTATCGATCCAACTAGTGGAAAAATCGAACTAGCTAATAAAGCTTTAAACGATTACGATATTCGGAAGCTTCGCCTCCATATGGGATATGTACTTCAAAACATCGCCCTATTTCCTAATTTAAATATTTATGAAAACATTGGAATTCAATTAAAAGCTCTACATATTAATAAGAGAAAAAGATTAACAAATGCAAAACAATTAATGCAAGAAAGTGGAATTGATCCAGAAAAATTTGGTCACCGAATGCCAAACGAACTCTCTGGTGGTGAACAACAACGAATTGGAATCATTCGAGCATTGGCCATCAATCCAGATTTAATTTTAATGGATGAACCATTTAGTGCTTTAGATCCGATCTATCGAACAAAATTACAGGACCTAACCTTAAAGCTTCATCGAAAATTACAAAACACCATCATTTTTGTCACTCATGATATGAATGAAGCTTTAAAAATGGGAGATCAAATTGCAGTTCTTCATAACGGAAAATTAATTCAAGTTGATACTCCTGAGGCATTGTTACAACATCCTAAAGATGACTTAGTTCGTCAAATGTTCAAAAATCACCATCAAGAACAAGTTTATGATCTTATTAATGCTGGAAACGCGATGAAAGCGAGCCCCGATAACAATGATATGATTAGATACGATGCTTCAATTGCTGAATTAGCAAGGGAACTTCAAAAACTCCCATATGTTATCGTAACCTTCAATAAGCAAAAATGGCAGATTAATACTGCCGACCTATTAGCTTATTTAGGAAAACAGGGGGATCGTGATCATGAATAATTTAATCCACGTAATTGAACAACAACATCAACAAATCATTTCAGCATTAGGCCAACACATTGTCTTATCAATAGTTTCAATTTTAATTGCTGCAATTATTGCAATTCCATTAGCCATTATTCTTCGAGAACATAAACATATCGCAGAATTTTGTTTACAAATTACCGGGATTTTTCAAACCATCCCTAGTTTAGCTTTGCTAGGGTTATTGATTCCCTTTGTTGGGATTGGAACAACTCCTTCAATCGTTGCATTAGTTATTTATGCAATTATGCCCATCTTTCAATCCACATATTCTGCTTTAACATCTATCGATGAAAACTTAGAAGAAGCTGGAAAAGCATTTGGTCTTACAAGAATGGAACGCCTTTGGAATTACCAGCTACCAATTGCAATGCCAATCATATTATCAGGAATTCGGATTGCAACTGTATTAGTCATTGGAACAGCTACTTTAGCTGCTTTAATTGGAGCAGGTGGTTTAGGAACATACATCATTTTAGGAATTGAAACTAATAATGATAGTTTCTTAATCATTGGAGCTGTCTGTTCAGCATTATTAGCCCTCATTTTTAGTGGAATCATTAAGTTAATCGCTAAACTTTCACTGAAGAAAATGGTTACAGCAATTATTGTTCTATTAATTTTAATTGCTGGGGGAACAGCTTATAATCAATTTAAGAATTCGAATCAAAATAAGACCATCATCATTGCTGGTAAACTAGGTAGTGAACCAGAAATTCTAATCAATATGTATAAAGATTTAATTCAACAACAAGATCCTCAACAAAAAGTTATCTTAAAACCTAACTTTGGAACAACGCAATTCTTATCTCAAGCATTAAAATCAAATCGAATTAACATCTATCCAGAATTTACAGGTACCGTTTTAGAGGCAATCACTAATCAACCTAAGTTGATCAATAAAAATCCTCAAAAGACATATGATATTGCTAGAAATAGCCTTAAGAATAAATTTAATATGGATTATTTAAAACCAATGCATTATCAAAATGGTTATGATCTTGCTGTTAAAGCTAGCTTTGCCAAAAAATATCATCTTAAAACTATTTCTGATTTAAAACGAATTTCTTCTAAAATCAAAGCTGGTTTTGATACTGACTTTGCTTACGAACCAGATGGTTATAAAGGGATTAAAGCTAAATACAATCTTAAGTTCAATTACTTAACGATGTCTCCTGCCATTCGTTACAAAGCAATCGCAAATGATAAAGTTAATTTAGTCGATGGTTATACTACTGATCCACAAATCAAGCAGTATCATTTAGTAACGTTAAAAGATAATTTACATTTCTTCCCACCATACCAAGGAGCCCCACTAATGAATCATGAATTTTTAGTTAGTCATCCTGGTGTGAAAGTAGCATTGAGTAAGTTAGCCGGTAAAATTAGTGATTCAGACATGCAAAAAATGAATTATTTAGTTGGTGTTAAACATCAAAGTGCCGCAAATGTTGCTAAACAGTATTTAATTAAGCATCACTTATTGAACAAATAAAAAAAATTCTCCACGACTTTGTTATCGTGGAGAATTTTTTATTTGATTTAATTTATCTTGTAACATTCACAGTAACATCACTGAACCCATTATCAAATGTTGCAGTCCACTTACCTTCAGTTAAGTGAGGAGGTAATAAGAATGTTCCTGCTGAAACTCGTTGGCCCTTTTTAAATGTCTTTCCTTGTTCAGCTAACTTCTTAACCAACCATTGTAATGAGTTAACTGGATTGCCTAGAACTTCTGATGAAGCTCCTTCAGCGACTTTCTTACCATCATGACTTAATGTAGTATGAACATTTGCTAAATCTTCTAATGCAAAATCATTGGTATCTTTTTCATCACCATAAACAACAAAACCACCAACCGCAGCATCTGCCATTACTAAATATTTAGATAGTTCTGGGAACCATGCTTTAAAACGAGCATCAGGAACTTCAACTCCAGAAGCAACAGTCGTTTTCTTCATTAAATCTTCTAACGAATCATTGACTGATAAATCTTCTTTTGCTTTAAAAACCAATTCAACTTCAGCTAATGGATCCATTAAATCTTTAGTTAAAGATAAATCAGCAGGTGATTTAACGAAATGACTTTCAATTTGGGCTCCAAATAATGGTTCACTAGAGTCGAACATATCTTGAGTTTGTTTACTAGTTAAACTAACTTTATAACCGCCAACTGGTTGACCCTTAAGTTCCATTAAACGTGCTTGAACCCGATATGCCGCATCATCATTATCTAATGTCTTTTCCCAATCACCCATTGTTAAAGCATCATGAGTTGTATAAGCATTGTATAAAGCTTGGGCTAATTTTTCTTCATTTTCAGTTAATTTAGTTTCAGTTTGGTTTGTCATAATAAATCGCTCCTTAATTTTTAGAACGAATCAGAAATAATGATTCGTACAGTCTTCTTATTTATATTTTTTTGATACATAATCTGAATCTCGCCATCATCTGTGTTACTAATCTCAGATTTCATACGAACCACTTCTTTCTTTATATGATTTTATTAGATAAACAAAAAGGCACCCTCAGTTCCCACACGAATGTGAAAAGCTAAGGGCGCCAAAAGCGCGTTACCACCTTATTTTATCTAGATCGAATAAATCTAGACCTTAACGTACAGTCTTTCGACGATACGCTGGCATGATAACGGTTGCTACCGGTCGAGCTTACTAACTTCAGCTGACTAACTAAAGAAGGATAACGTTTCGTAACTTCAATGCATTGTTTCACCAAATCAATGCTCGCTGAGAAATCTGTTACGACGTTTTTTCTTATGTTCGTTACTCGTTTATCTAACGTTGATGATAAGTATATACTCAAAAAATAAAATGTCAACGTTTTTTATCAATTTTATTCTAATACACTAATAATCATTTGCTTTAAATCATTAAAGTTCACAATATCATGTTTACTAGTTTTATCAATATTATCAAGGTTCCCATCGCCTAAATAGCTGTCGTCATCAGGTTCAGAATCTTTATAGAAATTAGTTCCCCCGTCATAATAAATATTATATTGATCAGCCAATTCTTCCGTTAAATCTTCTAAAGTGACATCATAATTATCTAAAACTTCTATAATCTGTTCAAAATTGTTACTTTGTTGAACTGCTTGAATTAAATCCATGTTGACAAGCCCTTTCATTCTTTTTAAATTAAGCCTAACACAAAGTAAAGAATAAATTAAACTTCTTTACTTATTACACTAAAAAGCCTTATCAATAGCATTCAAGGCCGTTAGTGATATACTAAAATTATGATAGATATTCGAGGAGGGTCAATTATGACAGAAGATAGTAAAATTACAGCAGGAGTTGCAGCGCTGAAAGTTTTAGAGTCATGGGGCGTTAAAAGAATTTTTGGTTACCCAGGTGGTTCAATAAACTCATTATTAGCCGCTTTACATCAAGAACAAAATCAAATTGATTTCATTCAAGTTCGTCATGAACAAGTGGCTGCACTAGCAGCTAGTGCTCACGCAAAATTAACGGGACAAGTTGGGGTTGCTTTTGGTTCTGCTGGTCCTGGGGCCGTTAATTTATTAAACGGTCTTTACGATGCTAAAGCTGATCACGCTCCAGTGGTTGCTTTAGTAGGTCAAGTTCCTAACACTAATATGAATTATGATTATTTCCAAGAATTTCCTGAGACACCTATTTTTAGTGATGTTGCCTGCTATGATCGAATTGTGATGACCCCAGAAAGTTTACCTCACGTAATCGACCAAGCTGTTAAACAAGCATATCAACATCAAAGTGTTGCTGTCGTTGTTATTCCAAACAATTTTGGTTATGCCGAAATTCCTGAAGATAAATATACTTCCTATTCTCCAACACTAAAGAAGGCAGCACCTGAACCAGAAGCTACTGATTCAGAAATTGATAAATTCTTAAATATGGTTAAACAAGCTCAACGGCCTGTTTTTCATGTTGGGCGTGGAATTAAAGAACATGGCGATGCTTTAGTAGAATTATCTAAGAAGCTTCAAATCCCAATTGTAATTGATGGACTTGCAAAAGGACTTGTTGATTATAATTTTGAAGGATATTTAGGAACTGCTAACAGAGCCGCTTCTAAGCCAGCTGATGAAATTCTATCAAGTGCGGATTTAGTCATTGCCGTTGGTGGTGATTTTGCTTTTGCTAATACTTACTACGCTTCCCATAATTTCAAATATGTCCAAGTGGATAATGACAGAAGCGAGCTAGGTAAACATCATGATATTGATCTATCAATTTGGTCTGATAGCGGAATCTTTATTGATAAGGCAATTGAAAGAAGTGAAGCTGTTAAACCAACACCATTTTTCAAGGCAGCCGTTGCTGATAAGGAAAATTGGAATCAATATCTAGATAAAATTGAAAATGCTCAAACTGAAGAAATTCATGCTCCTCAACTATACAAACATTTGAATGAATTAGCTGATAAGGATGCAATCTTCTCTGTTGATGTCGGAAATAACATTATCGACACGTTCCGTTACTTGAAATTAACTAACCAAAATCAATGGGTCATTTCAGCATTATTTGCTACAATGGGTTCTGGGCTCCCCGGTGCTATGGCTGCAAAGTTGGAACATCCTGATAAACAGGTCTTTAATATTGCTGGTGATGGTGCTCAATCAATGGTTCTTCAGGATTTAGTCACACTCCATAAATATAATTTACCAATAATCAATATCGTTACCTCCAATCAAGACCTTGGTTTTATTAGTGGTGAACAAGAAGATGCTCCAATGAGCTTCTTTGGATTGGATCTTCAAGATCAAGATTTTGCAAAAATTGCGGAAGCAATGGGAATTGAAGCTGTTACTGTAACTAAGCAAAAACAACTTCCAGAAGCTTTGAAAAAAGCGATTGAAGTTACTAAAGCTGGTAAACCCTTCTTAATCGATGTCAAAATTGTTAATGAACGAGCACTGCCAGTGGAAGACCTACAACTAGAATTAATTAATGGTAAATTAAATGAAACAGTTAGTCCAGTTTATCGCCAAGACCTCCCAGACTCTCATCATTATAGTTTAGAAGAATTCTTTAAAGAATATGATGGTGAAGATTTAATTCCTCTTCCTAAACTATTTAAGGATAACGGAGTCGAATTAAATTAAAATCATTCCCAGAAAAAGTTGCACGATTATATTTAATATGATATATTATTATTTGTGAGTTAAGTGATTAACTTTTTCGAGTTGGTAGCTCAAGTAGAGCTCCTACCTCTTTCGTAGGGAGATGTTAGTTCATTCTAGCCCAACTCATATTTAAAAAGCATGATTCGTATGAATCATGCTTTTTTTGTGCTTTAATTTAAAAAATCAATAATTTAACGTTTCTTTAAAGCCCTATCGATTTGATTAATTACTTCAATTCTATCAGACGGATTATTTACAAAATCATATTTATCTCCATTAATTTTGATTTTTTTACTAATGTCATAGTTATCGAACCAAGTTTTGTATTCTTCTTGAAGACGCTTGTAATAATCAAGTAGCCCCGGGTCTGTATCAGTTTGTTCATAATCACGGCCACGTTTTTTAATATGCTCTAGTTGCCGATTTAAACTGACCTCAACGTATACCATTAAATCAGGTGCCTTTTTATGAGCTGCATATGGGAGTTCTTCCATCATATTATTCAATAAGCTATGATAAACGTCATGTTCCTCATCCGTCATATTACCTAATTTCCAGTTTAAATCGGTAAATAATGCATCTTCATAAATTGAGCGATCCAAAACATTGTTATCATCTTGCATTGCTTGTTTAATCATTTTGAAACGTCGGTTCAAAAAGAAAATTTGTAATAAAAATCCATACTTTTTCGGATCCTTATAATAAAGCGGTAAAATTGGATTATCTGCAACTGGTTCAAAAAATGCTTTCGTTCCTAAATGTTCAGATAGCAACTTCGTTAAAGAAGTTTTTCCAGCTCCAATTGTTCCTGCTAGTGTAATCATCACTCCACAATCCTCCCAAAATATCTTTATTAATTATTAATTTAATTATAACAATGCTGAAATTTATGTAAAGAAATCTTAAAGCCCCAAATATCGCAAAAAAAAGCGAAAAATATTATAATAATAATGTATTAAAAAATCGGGGGTTATGAAATGTCAAAGAAAATCAAAAAAGTACTTTGTTTATCAATTGCTACACTTTCCTTATTAGCATTAGGAAATGAAACTGCTAATGCTAGTACTAAACATCAAAAAGTCAAAACGACAATTATGACAACTAAAAAAGTTAAAAAAAATAGTCAACCTAAGAATAGCAAACAAGGTAATAAAAAATCGAATTCAAATTCGTCTAAAAACAATAATAAAAATACAACTAAAAAAACAAATTCTAGTAAGAACAATGTGACAAAATCTAAAAAGACTAGTACTACTAAAAGTTTAAAGAACCAACAATACACTAGTGTATTAACTGGGAAAAATCCTATTTTCAATAAGCCTGGCTCAACTAGTGGTGCCAAGGTTACCGTTAGCAAGGCTAATGTCCAAAAACTAATCAAACAGAACACTACATTTATGGCATATAAAGTTATGACTCTTAGTAATGGTTACAAGTATTATAAAATTGTTTCCTCTGACCATTCTGTCCGTGGCTGGATTTATACAAAGGGTCTTAAACTTAATAGTAGTTCTGCTAATACTAACTCTAATAACGATGATTCAATTAAAAATGCTTCTAAAAATATGAAGAAAGTAATTAACTATGTTAATGCAGCTAAAGATGACATTAGTCAGGCTAAAGCTGCTGTTAACAATAAGGATGCCAACTCAGCAAATAACCTAATTGTTCAAGCTAATAAGCAAATTAGTCTTGCCCAAAATATGGCTAACAAACTTACTAACTCTGATGAAAGTGATGATGCTACGCTCAGAATCAGTGAAGCCAATTCATCTCTTCAAGAAGTTCAAGATTTAATTCAAAATAAACTTAGCACATCTGATTCAACATTAATTGACAATGCTAATAGTTACATGGCTAATGCGTATAGTGATTTAAACACTGTTAAAAATAACATTGCTAATGCTAATAGCAACAAATACGATACTGCCGTAGAAATCATTAATGCCCTCACTGCAATGAACAATGCCAACTCTACTGCTTCTCAAATTAATGACGTAACCACTAAACAAAATATGCAAAACAATATTGATAACGCAACTAAATATATGAATGTCGTTATTGCGGATGCAAATAAGACTGGTGTTAACGCCCCAACTAAATTACCAACTGATGATACAGATTTATTCACATTAGTTAGTCAATACATCACAACTGCTCAAAATGCTGTAAATGATCTTTCTAATAAGAGCAATGGTACCCTAAGTCAAACACAAATCAATACTGACACTACCAATGCCCAAGGATCGTTAAAAATTGCTATGATGCTAGTAACTAAAATCAAAGATAGCCCAATGGCCACAGAAGCTAATAAGTCTATCAACCAAACCAGTACTAATCTTAACAATGCATTATTAACAATTAATCCTAGCACTCAAACTACAAACACAAATAATAATTAAATCAGATGAACAAAAAAGACATTGGACTTTTCCAATGTCTTTTTTTATAAATTTAAATCATTTTAAGGTAAAATAATTTTCGTTCTACTGTGGCCCTGACCATCACCAGTGACCCGAATTTGATATGGAATGCTTTCTTCCATCATTCCAACATGACTAATCATTCCAATCATTCGTCCCTGGCTTTCAACGTTTTCTAAAGTGTTTAACGCTACTGATAAAGATTCACGATCTAAAGAACCAAAACCTTCATCAATAAAGAGTGTATCTATCTTAATTCCTCCGGCTTCATTTTGAATTACTTCCCCCAAAGCTAAGGCTAAGCTCAACGAAGCAATAAAACTCTCTCCCCCAGATAATGTATGAACACTTCGACACTGACCAACTGTGTCATCATAAACATCAATTTCTAATCCAGTATTCTTACGATAACTGCCGGATTCCTGATGTAATTGAAATGAATAACGTCCTGAACTTAATTCTTGAAAATGTTGATTTGCAACCTCTAGAATTTCTACCAATTGAGCTCTAAGAACATATCGTTCTAAGCTTAATTTACCATCCCCACTACCATTCATAGTTTCATCTAATAACATTAATTGATTTAAATCATTTTGATCATGATTAATCTTAGTTTGTGCATTTTTAATTTGATTTAATAAACGATCATTAACTGCTACTTTTTGTTGTTTATTATCATAATCTGTTTCCATTTGTTGGAGCTGCTTTTTTTGCTGATTTAATTGAACCATTAGGTCTTTTGTATCTATTTTCTGTTTATCTTTCACTAGTTTTTGGTAGGTATTAATTTGAGTCTTCGTCTTCTTATTCTTATCAGAATACTGGGTTAATTCATCTTCAATCTTTGATAAATGAGGCAACTTGGAAATTACCAATGCTAATTGGTCTAAATCATTACTTTGAAAATTGTCATTCAAAAATTGAAGTAACTTCTTCTTTCTAATTGTTAATTGGTCAGTTATTCTTTGATATTCAGATAAATAAGCTTTATTTGTAGCCTCTAGGCTCGCTAAATCATTTTGCTGTTTTTGCAATGATTTCGATGTTACTTCAAAATCAGTATTAAACTTATTTATCAATTGCTTTAAATGTTCAATTTTACGGTCTAAATCAGCTACATTTTTAATTTCAATTGTAAAATGCTTATCAATTTCAGCTAATTGCGTTTGGTATTTTTCAACCAATCCATTTTGAATTTGGAGTTGTTCATTTTGTTGTTCTTTTTCCTGTGCTAACGCTTTATCTTTTTTTTGCGCTTCTTTAATTTTAACTAATTTAGACTGATTTTTTTCTTGAGCATTCTTAACTTTAGAAAGTTGTTCCATTTCACTTTGCTGAAGACTAGTCAGTTCTTCCATCATCTTATCAAAATTTCTTTTCTTTAACTTGTATTCCTTTTTAATCTTTAAACGGTTTTGATGCATCCGTTCCTCTGTTTCTTCAATTTTAGTAAGTCGTTCCTTTAGTTCGCCATTTACATTTATTAATTTAGCTTGCTGTGATTGCCATTGTTGATGACTCTTTTCTAACGTTTGATTATCAACAACTCTTTTCAAATCATCATGCGCTGGAGCAGGATGATCAATACTTCCACAAACTGGACATGGTTTCCCAAATTCAAGATCAACCGATAAATTAATTACCTGACTTCTTAACCAGATTTGACGGTCATTTTCATACTGATCATGCATCAATTGTTCTTGGCTTTGTAAAAGAAGCTGTCGTTCACTTAGTTTAAAATTATCCGCTTTAAGTTGCTGTAATTTATCTTCTTCATTCCGTAAATCAGTTAATTGCGTAATCCCTAGTTTTAGATGTTCTAAAACATGTCGAGACTGATCATCTTCTTTAAGTAATTTAACCTGTTCTTGATTACAAGAATCATAATCATCAATTATCGCTTGGCTTTTTTTAATTTCTGTTTTCAATCTTAATTGTTCTTGAACTAACTTATCATGTTTAGCATTTGCTAATTGCAAATTTCGTTGAACTTGATCACGCTCTAACAATTGGTTTCTTTTATCTTGCAAATTAATTAATTCTTCTTGATTTTTTGTATTGTATTGCTTTTGCTTAGTTAGATCTTGATAATGATTCTGAATTTTTTTTAAGCCCTGATTTTTTTCCGTAATCTGTTCTTCACCATTTGATAATAAAGATTTTACTTTTGATTGATTATTTTGTAATTCATTAAATTGATTATAATCAGCTCGTTGTTCCTGTACTTTTTTTAATTTTTCAAATTGTTGTTTTAAATCATTAAAATACGTTTTTTGAGCAACTAAAGCTGCTTTTTGTTTTTGAAGACTAGCTAAATAATCAATTTGTTGATTTATTAAATCTGCTTCAGACAAACTTTGCTCAATTTGATTAGCTTTTTTTTGCTCCTTTTTAACTAGAACTTTTTTAATTTTTAACACTTGATTAGCTTCATGTTGAAATTTAATAAGAATTCGAATTCTTTGTTCAACATTACTTTCTTGCCAATCATCAGGTTCGATTTCCCATTCAACCTGTTCAAGACCATTATCAATCAATTGTTGTTGATTATTCGTTATGTTTTTTTGTGATTTCATTTTTTCATGAAGTTCTTTTGCCCAATCATCATAAAGTTGGGTTTTAAAAATTTTACGTAAAACTTTTTCTTTTTCATCACTTGACCCCATCAAAAAGCGCCTAAAATCTCCCTGGGGCAACAAAATAATTTGAACGAATTGTTTTCGAGATAGTTTCAATGTATCTTCAATTTTAATCCCAATATCTTTCAGTTTCGTTATTTCGTCAATGATTTTATTATCATTATAAATGATCAACTTTCCCTTTGATGAACGATTAACCGTTCCATCACCAGTCTTTTTAGCTAATGTTTGAGGCGGTTGACGCATAACTTGATACTTCAGACCTTGATGTTCAAAAGTAAACGTCACTCTCGTAACATCCTGGCCCCCAGCAAAATCCGAACGCATGCTATTGATATCTCGATCATCACTTGCTCCTGCTCCGTATAATGAATAAGTCATTGCGTCAAATAGAGTTGTTTTACCACTTCCGGTTTTTCCAGAAATTAAAAAGAGCTTGGCATGCTTTAATTTATCAAAATCAATCGTTTCATTTTGATACGGCCCAAAATTCTCTAAATGTAATTCAATTGGTCGCATTTTTAATCCTCCTCTTTTTTAACTCGATTCAAACTTGTTTTAGCCCATTTTAACTGTTCCTGTGATAATGGTTCTTTAGCAACCTGTTGGTAAAAATCATTTAATAATTGAAGGGGGTCTTTTCGCTGCAATTTTTTACCATTTTCACCCTGAAAATCAATTGTTGGATGATACCCATCACTTCTCCCTAACGAAACCACTTTTGGATAGATCTCTCTTAATTGAGCCAATACGTTTGGAATTGGCTCTTCATCAGTTAACGTAATTCCCAAAAAATCATCTCTATTTATCTGATCATAAAAAGAAGGTTTTATTAACTCATCAAAACTATTTTCTAATAACTTTACATCATGAACAGGGACAATTGGAATAAATTTTCGTTCATCAGGTTTTAGAGTATCAACTATAAACATTCCTTTTTCTTGATTGGCTTCTGACAATGAAAATTTTACTGGTGATCCACTGTACTGAGCATTATTTTTGTGAAGGGCATCTTTCCCATGTAAATGACCTAAAGCTACATAATCAAATGAGTCTAATAAATCAATTGGCACAGCATTTAATCCCCCAACCGTTAATTGAGTTTCAGAAGCTGTATGATGACTACCAGCAGCAAAAAAATGAGCTACTAGAACATGTCTTTTTTTAGGATCAAAGTGTTTTTTTATTTCATTAACAATATATTGAAATGCAGTCGCAACATCATGAATATCGTCATTTTCAAAATATTGTTTTGCCGCAAAAGGCTCAAAATAAGGCAACAAAAATAGTTGTGTATCAGGTAATTCAATGGGTGTAAATGCTTCTGCTAAATTAGTGTGCATATAATAATTAGTCTCTTTGAACCATTCCGCTCCCGTTGCTAATCTTGTCGCGCTATCATGGTTCCCAGAAATTGCATAAATTGGCAGTTTATCTTTCAAATTCAATTGACGAATCATTTGATTCAATAATGCGACAGAATCTTCAGATGGCAGTGAACGATCGTACAAATCACCTGCAATGATAACCCCATCAACATTTTCAGCTAATGCAGCTTGTTCAATTTGATTAAATGCATTTTTTTGTTCCTGCATTAAATCAAAGCCATGTAATCTTCTTCCAATGTGCCAATCTGCTGTATGCAACAATCGCATTAATCTCATTCCTTCCTTCTAGTAAATACGTAAATAAAAAGACCCTTCACCAGGATCTCGATAATTTTTATAAATGTTGTGCTTGGGTACTAATTACCATTTTATTTTCTTCTAAAGCAATCATTATTTTAGCAACGCTCTCTTTTTTATCAATTCGACCCACTACTTGTAAAGCAAGGTGGTCTTTTTTGGTTGATAAAATATCCAAACGGATATGCGAAACTTTATTTTTCTTTAATGTTTTTTCTATAGCATCCAACGATTTTTTATCACTAACCGCATCAACATGTAATCGAATATGATTATGTGGCATCATCATATTTACAAACGAATCATCATGGAAAAGAAATTGAACTCCAACGATTAACACAGTAGCGGCAATTCCAATGTAATAAAGTCCCGCTCCAATCGTCATTCCAATTGCTGCCGTTGCCCAAATTCCAGCGGCTGTTGTCAATCCACTAATTCTAACATGTCCGCTTAAAATCGTTCCGGCTCCCAAAAAACTAATTCCACTAATGATTTGAGCAGCGATTCGGGATGGGTCAAGTGAGATATTGTGCAAATACAAAATATCAAAAAAAGCATATTTTGAAACAATCATCGCTAGTGCAGAACCCAAAGCCACAACAACGTGGGTTCTAATCCCAGCACTTTTTAATTGAATCGTTCGTTCATATCCGACTAGTCCGCCACAAATCATGGCTACGATTAATCGAATCGTCCAATCAAATCCTGTTAACATTTTATCATCTCACAAATATAATTATTAATATTTAGTATATCATAATTTTCGGTTCACAATGTTTGTAATTGATTAGATTTTCTCCTATAATGTGCTTGTTAGAATCATTTTTAATAAGTATGACATATTAAAAAAGAGGCGAGGCATATGGAAGAATACTCCAATACCGATAAAATCGCATTATTTAGATTTTTATTGAAGAGTATCGCACGTGAAGCCCACTTCGATTATGCTAACACTTTAAGAGATTCTAATGCTATTGTTAGTCCTAATCAAAGTGAGGCTCTCGGTATCATTAATCATTATGGTCCGATATCACTAAAAGACGTTGGTTCATTATTAATTTCTGAGAAGAAGTCCCCTAGTCGTTTAATCCAAACGCTGGTGGATAAGAAGTTAGTAACTAAAACAAACAATCCAACAGACAAACGTCTGAATGTTTTAGTTATAACTCCTAAAGGTCAAGATGAAATTAAGAAGATTAAATGTGCTGAGAACAAGTTTTATCAGATAATTAGTAAAAAGCTATTGTCTGAAGGCGCAATCGATGACAGTATTAATATTTTTACAAATTACATAAAGGGTACTAGTAGTTACGATAAGATCAAACATCGTTTCAAGTTGCAAAACAAAGAGCAACAAGAAATTCAAAACAACTTACCAAAAGACCTACAACGTACACTACAAGACGACTTACAAGAAGAATAACAATCTAAAATCCAAACCAATAAAAAATCAGCACTTCTCAGTGCTGATTTTTTATTTTATTTCATAAACGCTTTAATTCTTTTAACTGCTTCTTTTAAGTTATCAGTACTAGTAGCATAACTTAGTCTGAAATAATCTTCACCACCAGGTCCAAATCCAACCCCTGGAACGGCACCAACATGAACCTGATTTGCCAAGTCCAAACAGAATTTCATACTATCATGATTATAACTATCAGGAATTTTGGCAAAAATATAAAATGCCCCTTCAGGTTTGCCAGCCTCAAGACCAGCCTCATGTAATCCTTTCAATAACAAGGCTTGTCTTTCCTCATAAATCTTTTTCATTGGTAAGGCATCATTTTCACCATTAGCAAATGCTTCTGCACCAGCATATTGAACAATTGCTGGAATATTAAATGTATTGAACATATGAACCTTTGCAATTTGTGAAAGCAATGGTTTTTTAGCAAAAACCACCCCAACTCGCCACCCTGTCATTGCATGTGACTTTGATAGGCCATTAAAGACAACTGTTTGATCAGGAATAAATTCAGCTAGGGAATGGTGATGTTGTCCATAAGTTAGCTCACTATAAATTTCATCACTAATTACGACAATATCATGTTGCTTTAAAATATCAGCTAGAGCTTTTAATTCATCCACAGTATAAGTTTGACCTGTTGGATTACTTGGGAAATTAATGATAATAGCTTTAGCATCATTATTTTCTTTTAAAGCTTCACTTAATTTTTGAGGCGTTAATTTAAAACCATCATTAGAAGTATTAATGAATTCAGTTTTACCACCTAAAATACTAATATCACCATCATAAACGGGAAAAGCAGGTGAAGGAACTAAAACTTTGTCCCCTTCGTCAATCAAAGCTTTAAATGTATCAAAAAGAGCTTCACTAACTCCAGTTGTTACTAATGTTTCAGTTTCAGGGTCATAATGAACACCGTACTTATCTGCCATAAACTTAGTTGCTGCTTTCCGTAGTGCCATAACACCTAAGGGATTTGTATAATGACTTTCATTATCCTCAATTGCCCTCACAGCAGCCTCCTTAATATGGTCTGGAGTATTAAAATCTGGTTCTCCTAAAGTTAATGATAGCATATCAGGAATCCCAGCTACTCGTTCATTAAATTCAGAAATACTATCTGGCTTAACTGCTTCAACATTCTTACTTATCAATTTTTTTAAATCCATTTGCGTTCACCCCAAAAATTATTGAAATTGTTAAAATATTACCACTTTTGAGTAGCAAATACAATCCTATTTCATGGCCATTGTTAAACCATCAGCACTAAAGTCCATTGCATGACTACCTAATTCTGCACTAGTAAATCCAGTTCCCTTTTGAGATCCTGTTGCCTTTGTTAGACCGTAACCATAAACAATAACTCGATCATTTACCTTAGACATAGATGCATAATTCTTTTTAATCGTTACCAAGTACTTTTGGCCGTTTGTTCCAGTTACCAATAAATTACTATAACCATGAGAAAACTTTCCGACTTTAGTAATTGTTCCAGGAATTGCTAACTTTTTATTGTAATCACTTGCTTTAGTGACTTTTGAACTAGCTTTTTTGGTAACATCAATATGTTTATAAGCACTCTTTTGTTTAGTGCTCATAGAAGGCATGTCCATTGGGTTTTTAAGTGAATAGGCAGATGCTGATTTAGCATTATTGTCTGACATCTTCATTGAACTAGAACTTGAACTCGATTTGTTTTTTGAACTAGAATTCTTAGACATCGACTTCATTTGAGAAGAATTCATATGCATGGATGATTTATGTTCCTTTTGCCCGCATCCGGCTAATAACAATGGAACTGCTGTTAATAATAATAATCCTGATAATTTCTTCATTTAATTTTCTCCTTACATATCGCCATTTGCAGCATTAATTGCTTTAATAATTGCTGATTGAAATTGGTTTGCAGCTAATTGGTTAACTCCCTTAATCGTGGTTCCACCAGGAGAAGTAACTTGATCTTTAAGGTCAGCTGGGGATAGGTCACTCAATTGAGCTAATCTACCACTACCCTTTACCATACTACTGATGGTCTTGTAAGCAGTTTTTCGATCAAGACCGTTTTCAACAGCACCATCTGCCATTGCAGACATAAAGACATCTACAAAAGCAGGTCCACAGCCACCAATTGTTCCAACAATTGGTAATTGAGCTTCTTTAACAACGATCAAATCACCTAATGATCCAATAACTTCATCAACCACCGTTTGTTGATCTGGAGTTAAACTACCATAACTAAGTCCAATCGTTCCCGCATTAACGGCAACTGGAATATTGGGAACCATCGCAAGTACTGGTCGATTGCCAACAGCATCTTGGACATCAGCAATTCTAACTCCACCTGCTGCAGAAGCAATAATCGTTTTGTTACTTACTTTTAATTCTGATAGGACATCCTTAGTTATTGAGGCTGGAACCGTCGCAATCAAAATATCTAAATCCTTAGGTAATTCAGTGATTTCATTTACTAAATGAAAACCTAACTTCTTTTGTAATTCAGATACCCGTGGATTTACGTGGTTTTCTGCATACAATTCTTTTGAATCAAAGTGATGAGCAAGCCCTTTTAAAATGGAGCCTCCCATATTACCAACACCAATTACACCTATTTTCATTTTTTACTTCACCCCTAAAGAAATCAATTAATGAATTACCAGTCTAACTCATCTTGGTAGTCACCAACCATTTGTTGAATCACATTAAAAGCTGTAATTTTATCAAGATCAGTAACCCCCTTGACTGTAAAATCTGCATCATCAATATGTTGATTCATTTCAGAACGGTTAATCGCATCATCACTATTTCCTAATGTAACCTTCATCATAGTATCTTCAGCGTTATCCACTTCTTCAATTATTTCACTAAGATTTTTTCTAACATTATCGTCATTGTTATCAACCAAGAAATCTTTCAATAGTTCTAACATCTTTTCTTTGCTCATAAATAATTCTGATAACATTTTGTTATATTGATGATCAAGTAATTCGGCATGCATATCTTGAAACTCATTTGCATATTTGATTGCACTTTTAATAAAGTCTGTTGGTGCAATTCCATTATCTCCTAATTGATCACGTTGTAATTTATCAAACTGTTTTTGTTCTTCTTCGGTCATGAAAAAACCTCCTTAGTTTTAAAACATTTATATTATATCACTTATTATCTGCGAAATATTCCAATATGTTTCAAGCAAAATAAAAAGGATGGGCTTAACTGTCCATCCTAATCTTCTAATGAATTAATAATTTGATCAATACTAATGCAGTAACAACTTGGACTGCTCCAACCACTAAACTATAAATTGCAAAACGTTTTCCTGCCGCAATAAATGACTTGAGGTTCAATCTTAATCCAATCGCAGCTAATGCAGTTACTTCACACCAAGTACTTAATAAATGAGCAATTTCTGCTACAAAGCCAGGTAATGTCACTAAGCTATTCAAAACACAGAAAATTAAGAACCAAAGAACATACCATGGTAAGAAATTGATTTTGTGCTTTTTAACGTCTGTTTCTACCTCTTCAACTACTTGTTTATCACTAACGTTCTTTTGATGTAATTTTGCAAAAACCATTACGATTACGACTAATAAAATAATTCGCATGATTTTAAACAACGTTGCGTATTTAACAGTAGCTTGATTGACCATTGTTGCTCCAGCAATAACTTGGCCAACAGATTGAACAGTTCCTCCGATCAAAGCCCCTCTTGTTACGTTTTGACTTCCGAAAACTAATGTCCCTAAAACAGGTAATACAAGCATTAAAACGGTTCCCATTAAGTTGACCAATGTGATTGCCATTCCAGCATCCTCATCACTCGCCCCAATTACGGGTTTAATTGATGCAATTGCAGAAGAACCACAAACCGCATTCCCTCCAGCCATCGACAGATAAATCCCATCACCAAATTGGAGCTTCTTTCCAATCCAAATCGCAGCAATAATCGTAATTGACATTTGCAAAACAATAAATAGTAATCCAGTAAAATGGAGGGAAATAATCGTTTGAAGCGTAATCGTTAATCCTAATAACATTACTGAATATTCTAACAACCGTTTCTCAGCAAACTTAGTTCCTTCAGATAATACTTTTTGTTTTAAAAAAGTATTCCCTAAAACAATTCCAATTAATATTGCAATCGTCGCCGCTCCCAAGTTTGGAATCACGAACGTAAGAAGTTGACTGATTACTGCAATGATAAAAGCAACTGCAAAACCAGGAGTTCTTGCTTGAATTTTTTTCATAATTAACACGACCTTATCTGATTTAATGATTTTATTATAGCAAGGAAACTACTATAATAGAAATTAATCATTATAATATTAACTATCACAAAAAGTTATAGAAAGAGGTAAAGATGTTCAAATATTTTTTAGCATTTAGAGCAGTTTACGAAAATCGTAATTTTTCTGCTGCTGCCAGACAAATTTTCACGTCTCAGTCTTCTGTTTCCCAACAGATTCAAAAATTAGAAAAAATATTGGGAAATAAACTCTTCATTCGAAATTCTCGTAGTGAGGTCATTCCAACTGAAACAGCTGATCAGTTGTACCAAAAAGGGGTTAGCTTATATGAAAAACAACAGGCATTACAAAAACAACTTACCCAAAAACAAGCTCAACAAATTGAATGTCAAATTGGTATCTCCCATACAATTGCTGATATTTTAGCTCCCCAATTATTAGAACATTTAATTGAGAATACAAATAGCAAAATTTTGGTCCAAATTAGTAACTCAACTAATATTGCCAAAAAAATTGCTAACCATCAACTTACTTTTGGATTAATTGAAAAACCAATCATTACTCCTAACATCGAACGAAAAGCCTTTTATACTGACCAGCTTGTTCATGCCGGAAATTTTCATAGCTCTATTTGGCTAGAAAGAGAAGATGGGTCTGGAGTTTATTACTATACTGAGGAGTTCTTTAAGCAAAATAATTTAGCTCCTGAAAAGCTCATCACAATCAATAATAACGATTTAATTGTCCGTTGTTTAAAAATGGGGATTGGACAATCAATTATCTCTAAAAACGTTGTTCCTAAAGACGTTCATTTTGAAAATTTAGATCATCATTTTGAAAGACCATTCTTCTTTTTGAGCAGACAAAGCTATCCTTTTCCAGAATTGATCGAATTAAAAAAAGGAATTCTCCAATTTTTAAAATCATTTTCAGAGTAATTCATAAATTAAATCGTACACTTAATAATTGACAAGCTTTTTTAAGAATGATAGACTATGTCATAGTTAATAAAGAGAACGAATTAAGGGGGAGTTAGCCTATGTTTACCAAAATGAATGCTTGTTCATGTATGTATAACCGCATTGGTACTGCTCTTTCCAATCATCTTCATAATAACTAGTTTTTCTATTATGAGTTTGGATGCTGCTATCAGTGCTTTTTCTGGTAGTGGCATTTTTTGTTTTTCTTTAGTTCAACGAGGTGATGCATATCGAATCTGACTGTTTCAATGGAACCATCAATTTATATTAGCAACTAAACAAAGGAGGATTTTTTAATCATGAAGTTAAAAACAATTGGTAAATTAAGTGCCGTTTTCATAGTATCTGCATCAGTATTAGCTGCTTGTGGAACTAATTCTGGTTCTAGTAGTAAAGCCAATCCTGATAGTAAAACGTTGAACTGGACTCAAACTCAAGAACTAACTTCAATTGACCCTTCAAAGGTCATTAATATTAATGAAGAACAAACTGTTTATAACAGTAATCAAGGGGTATTAACTTTATCCCATGATAAACAAGGAGTTAAACCAGGAGTCGCTAAGTCATATCATGTTTCTAAAGATGGTAAGACGTACACTTTCGATTTAAGAAAATCAAAATGGAGTAATGGTACTCCCGTAACCGCTAAGGACTTCGTTTATGGTGTCCAAAGAAGTGCCAACCCTAAAACAGCTTCCCAAGATGCTTACTATTTAAATAGTTTAAAGAATGGGCAAGCCGTTACTACTGGTAAAATGCCAGCATCATCAATTGGAGTAAAGGCCGTTGGTAAGTATAAAGTTGTTTATACATTAGCCAAACCTCAGGAATACTTTAAGTACATGCTAACTTTACCAGTTTACTATCCACAAAGCCAAGCCGCTGTTGAAAAATATGGTAAGAAGTATGGAACTAATAGTAAATCCATGCTTTATAACGGACCTTTCAAAATCAGTGGATGGACTGGTAGTAATGATAACTGGTCATTAGTTAAAAATAATCAATATTGGAACAAGAGTGCTGTTAAGTTGAATAAAATCAACTTCAATGTAATCAAGGATGCAAACACTGGAGTCAACCAGTTTGAAGCTGGTAAACTTGATCAACTTGCGCTCAATGGTAAATCTCAAGTTAACAATTACAAGAGTGGTAAAGACGTTCATCATCTTAAGACAGACGCTACCTTCTTTATGATCTTGAATCAAAAGAAAGTTCCTGCACTTCGAAATGTAAACATCAGAAAAGCCCTTTCAATGGCAATTGACCGGAAAGAATTCACAAATGATGTTTTAGGTGATGGCTCAACTCCTGCTCGTGGATTTGTTGGAACTGGAATTGCTAGTCATAATGGTGAAGACTTCAACACTGCTGCTTATGAAGCTAGTGGAGTTGAACATAACTTAAAAGAAGCTAAGAGCTTATTTAAGAAGGGCCTTAGCCAACTTCACAAGAAGAATCTTAGTTTAAACATTTTAGCTGATGATTCCCCACTTGGTAAAGCATCAACCGAATTACTTCAAGCTCAATTGAATCACTTACCAGGATTGAAGATTACGAACACGAATTTACCTTCTGTTACTAAATCAGGTAAAGTTGCTAAGGGTCAATTTGATATTGATTATCTTTCCTTTAACCCATCCGTTAAGGATCCTATCTCCATGCTTAACCTTGGTCGGACTGGATATGCTTTAAACTTTGGTAAATTCTCTAATGCTAAATATGATGCATTATTAAACAAAGCTGAAAATCAAGACGCTAATAATCCTGACAAACGTTGGAACGATCTTGTTCAAGCTCACAAATTATTAATGAGTCAACAAGGAGTTATTCCAATTTATCAACAAGGTCAAACTGAATTACTAAAATCTAACGTTAAGGGCATTGGTTATTACCAAAATGGTCCTACATTAGACTTTGAACATGCTGAGATAACTAAATAATTTCAGAAAAGAAACCATTATCTAAATAATGGTTTCTTTTTATATACATACATTTAATTATTTAAATAACTAATAATTTGATCAGGAGTTTTAAAATCATAATCGGCATAGCCATTCTTTAACTTTGAATCAATTTCTCCCCAACCAGCTAACCCAAAATCAACTTGCGCATTCTTAGCACAACCTTCATCTGTATAGGCATCCCCAATATACAACGCTTGTTGACGTTTAAAACCCATTTCACTAATTGCTTCTATTAATGGCTCAGGAGCTGGTTTATGGTATGGAAGCGTATCTGATGTCACGGTTGTCCAAATTTGATTCATGAAAGAAAAGTTATCCTTTAGTTTTGCAATATCACGATTACTTCCTGAAGTCACAATTCCTAATCCAACATCGGGATATTGTTTAGCAACTACTTTAAAGAAATTAGTTAATCCCGAAAATAAAACTGGTTTCATTTTTAGCTTTGCTTCCGTCATCAGATAATCATTGATCATTTGATTAGTAAGCTTTTCTGAAATTCCAAGATGTTTTAACGTCTGATCAGCAGTTAATGGAAAAGTAATCTTTAAATCTTTCTCAGAAATTTGATCAATTCCATACTTAGGCATTATTATTTCCATAATTGCTTTATATTTAGGAAAACTATCAATCAAAGTTCCATCAACATCAAAAATAATCGCATCATATTTCTTCATTTTTAACTCCATTCACTAAAAAACTGGCTGATTATAATAA
Organism: Nicoliella sp. ESL1149; assembly: GCF_058107265.1. NCBI lineage: Bacteria > Bacillati > Bacillota > Bacilli > Lactobacillales > Lactobacillaceae > Nicoliella > Nicoliella sp. ESL1149. The sequence goes on from NZ_JBYLUE010000004.1 coordinate 139,037, forward strand.
TCAACCAGTTTTGTTTTAACTTTGTTTTTTCTTAGCATCAATAATTGAACGAATCTTAGTAGTAATCACATCAATTGCGATTTGATTCCCGCCACCTTCAGGAATAATTAAATCAGCATATCGTTTGGTAGGGGCGATAAATTGATGAAACATAGGTCGAACCGTTGCTAAATATTGATCAATTACGCTATCAATTGTCCTACCACGTTCTTTTGTGTCTCGTTTCAAACGCCGAATTAAACGGATATCGTCATCAGTATCAACGTAAATCTTCATATCCATTAAATCACGAATTCGTTTGTCGTAAAGGGTTAAAATTCCTTCCAAAATGATAACATCACGTGGCTCTTGATGACGAGTATTATCACTTCGATTATGAATTGTATAATCATAAATTGGTTCTTCAACCGCCTTACCATCTAACAATTGTTTTAATTGTTCAAACAGTAAATCATCATCGAACGCTTCTGGAGAATCATAATTGGTTTTCTCACGTTCTTCAGGTGTTTTCTGTGATTGATCTTTATAATAAGAGTCTTCATGAATAATCATCATTGATTCATTATTGAAGCTCTTATAAATCAAGTCGCTAACGGTTGTCTTTCCACTACAGGATCCACCACTAACTCCGATAATAATGGGACGTCTTGTATCAGAATGTTGCTTTAAATTATGATCTACGTTATTCATAATATCCTCCAAAAATGAATTTTTAATTCATCAACCTTACAAAAAAGCCTACTTGGAGACGCGCAAGTAGGTTAGAGTTATATTATTTGATAACCGTATCTTGCTTGTCTCACTGGACTAAGTTTAAAGACCTGTATTTAAGTTTAGATTAACTTAATTTAGCTCGAAATGCAAGCAAAATAAAAAGGATTATTAACTAAATAATCCTAATTATTAACTGTTTTATTTTTTTTAATTTTGCGTCTTAAAAGTTTAAAGCCAAGTAATACTAATCCAATTATAAATGGAACAAAATAATAACAAATCCGATACATTAATGTCCAAACTAATGCTTGGTCAGTTGATAAACCTTCATTGTGTAATGTTCCAATAATCAACACATCAAAAATTCCAGCACCACCAGGAATTAAAGTGATTGCCGCAACGATTCCAGCGTAAACAACTCCCATGTACACGACTTTAAAATCATAATTAAAATTAAAGAAGAATCCAATTGAACTAAAGAAGAGTAAACAAACGACCCATTCTAGAGCTGATCCAATAAACAATTTAATTAATTCATTTTTCCTAATCGTATCATTCTTCGCAATAAATGGAACTAATAGGTACAGTGGGAATAATATTAAAACCAGTTTTTCATACCAAGGAAAACTACCAAAACGATTAAAGTTCCAAATGACGGCTCCAATATCGTTGATGGCTAACCCAGTCATTGTAAATAATGCGATTTGGGTAACAATTTTTAAGGTTTCTTTTTCATTTTCTACATTTCCAAACAAGAAAACTCTTAAACTCGCCCCAACTAAACCACCAGAGCCACCAATATTAGTAAAAGTATTAATAATGTAACTACTTGTAACCAATTCCGGTTTAGTAATATCAAGTTTCGCCTTTTCACTGTAAACCCAATCATAAATTAACATTGGGATGATGGATAAAGCTCCTAAAATTAGTAAAATAACAAAATTCTTTAATGAAATTGAATGTAACGCTTCAATTAGTTTTGGTCCTGACAATGATTCATAAATAGTCCATATTGAATAAACAATGAAGATAAGGATCAATCCAACATATGTCCGTTTTAACGGTTTTTCATATTTATGAAAGATGTCGATTATTTTGTCAAAAATATTGATAATCGTATCCTCCAGTTCAGCATTCTAATAAGGTAATTATATCATTATTCTTGACTTGCTTGCCAACCATTATTCATTAATAAATCACGTTTTCGCATATTAGAAACAAATGGATTCCCCGCCACTATAAATCGTAAATTATCATCAGATTGTTCCCCTTTACTAACGCCAATTCGAGGCGTGGCAATAATAGATTGTGGTTCTAAGCGATGATTATTGGCTAAATCAACCCATAATGGCGGAATATCAGTTGGTAAGGTATTAAATTTCTTATCGTTAATTCCGAATGCTTGCATCAATTTTCCAGGACCATTGGTTAAATCCACTCCTCTTTTAGGACGATTCTTCTTCATTATCTCTATTCCCTCAACTGGTTCAATTGCACGAACTAAGACCCCCTGTGGGTCATCACGACTTTGGGTAACAATATCAAAGCAATACAAACCACGCATCGAATAAATATAAACCGTTCCTGGTAGCCCGTATAGGGGCTCATTTGATGGAACCCGCCTACCCCGAAAAGCATGAGCAGCAGAATCATTAACACCCAAATAAGCTTCTGTTTCTACAATGTATCCACTAACTCTGCCCTGTGGACTATTGTATATCAATAACCGTCCTAACAAATCTTTTGAGATTTCAGCCGTTGAACGGGTATTATAAAAGTTATCTAACCGTTTCGAAATCATTTTACATCATCCGCATCAATATATTGAATTAATAAACAAGGCGAATTGGTCAATTGACTCTTCCCAACACTACTCATGATTACCCGCTTACCTTGTTGAGCAAGTTGGCGTTCAGCATCTGCTTTCATTTGCTTGATTTTTTCAGTATCTTTGGGATTTACAGTATTAATTCTAGTTCCAATTTTGCCCATTTTAGAATATTGAATATATAAATATACGTTCGTGATCTGTTTTAAAATTTCAGATAAGCGTTCTGGCGTACTTGGATGAAGTCTATCTGGATAACTATCAGTTAGTTCCTTAGCTACATTTTGTAATTGGAAATACCATTCTTGAGCTTCATGACTTCTAGGATGATATTCTTGGGCGGTTTCAAAAAAAGTCTTGATATCATAATGTAATTTCGCATCATCATTAATTTTTTCGTGATATTGAAGCCGTTTTAAGCTTTGAGTAACATGTTTTACAATTTCCATAATTTCACAACCCTTTAGTTAGAATAAAAAGACAGCCCTCTTTTTGTTGGCTGTCTTATTTTTAAAAGCGAGCTTTAACTGTAACTTGTTTTTTCGATAAGGCTTTTTTATTTTTAATTGCCACCCGAACTTTTTGTTTCTTAGTAGGTTTAGCTTGATTACTAGTAGCAAATAAAATTGCTTGATAGCGAACTTTCTTTACCTTTACTGTTGTTGATTTCACAAATGCGTACATATGGGAACCATCTGGGTAACGTAATTGAAGTCGTTGCCAACTTTTATACTTATTGACCTTCATAGCGGTAGTATTATTCCCCACTCCCTTATAAGGAGCCCAGTTCACACCACCATCTTTAGCAATTGTAATGGCTTGCCCTTGAAGTTGACCCTTAACATTTAAAAGACTATACCAATTACCAGTTAATTTTAACTTCTTTAATTTCTTACCAGTTCTATCAGCTTGCTTCATTAATGATTCTTGATATTGAACCTTACTAGATGAATTGTTCTGATTTCCGTCCGCTTTAACTTCATAATTACCGATAATTAAAGTTCCAGACATTAGAACGCCTAACACTAATGCCAAAATTGATCTTCTGAATTTCAAAATATTACCTCCAGTCAATTAAAATCATAATTATTAATTGCTTTCATTATATCAAAATTTAATTCAACTAGGGTTAAATACGATTATGAATTATTCAATAATTCTTTTATCAACCGAGATTCTAATAAGTACTTCACATCATACTTTTGAGCCATTTGAGCAAGCCAGGGGCCCATTTGATCATCTTCAGGATTCAAATGATTTAAATAATCAATGTATTGATCCTTTTCTTCATCAGTTGCAATCTTTTTAAAATATCCCCACACATGTTGATAAGCTGTTCTCATTGTGGCACCCGTCATTGGTAATTGAGTTGCTTCTTCAATCATCTGATCATATTGATGCTGTTTTTCCGTTGTCCAATCATTATCACGAGCTAATTGTCTAATCTGATTATAAAACTGTTGTGAATGTAGCATGACCCAGTATTTATTTTGGGCCCATGAGCGTTGCCATTTGTCCATTTATCTTTTTCTCCTAAAAAATGGCCCTCCAAAATTTCTTCTGGAAGGCCATTAACTTGATGAATCACATGATTCAATTTTTATTATACGTTATTACATCCATTTCTGCCAACTCAATAGTTAATTTCTTTTAAAATAATTTGTTGATAAAGCTGGATGAATAATTGATAATTTTTTAAACTAACATACTCATCCGTTTGATGAGCAGTCTTATTTCCTGGTCCAAAAAGAACTATCTTAGCTGATGGATTCCGTTCAATAAATTGAGAAGCATCTGACCCCATTGAAACCGTTAATGTTGGTATCTCAGTTGGTAAGAATTCTTTGGAAACCCCTTGAATCGTTCTAACCAAATCATCAGGGTTCGACAACACTGGAACTCCACTAAAGTTGACCGTTAACTTTAAACGACTCTCCGAATCGTCATGATTAACCTTAGAAATTAAGGCATTTAAATCTGCAATAATTTTATCATTAGGTTCCTCTGGAATCGTTCTAACCATCACTTTTTGATAAGCGTAGTCAGGAATACTATTTACCTGTTGCCCACCATGAAAAACATCTGGGGTATAAATTGTTTTCCCTAAATCAGGATTACTTTCTTGATAAGTTTGAAATAATTGATGCTCTAAACTTCGATAATGAATTAACTTATCAATCGCATTAATCCCTAATTCAGGCGTCGAACTATGAGCTGCTTTACCAAAGCTTTCAACTGTATAAATCAAAGCCCCTTTATGACCAGTCACAATTTGCAGATGATCATTAGCATCACTAGTTGGTTCCCCAACAATGATGTTATCAAAACCATCTAAATATCCCTGTTCAGTTAATTCATGTGCTCCACCTTGAGTTAATTCTTCAGATATCGTCGCAGCGAATAAAACAGTCCCATTTAAATTAGGATGATTTTCATGCAATTCAACTAATGCAATTGCCATGGCAGCAAGACCTGATTTCATATCCGTTGTGCCCCGGCCATATAATTTGCCATCTTTTTCTGTGGCTTGAAAAGGATCAGTTGACCAATCAGACTTCTTCCCTTCATGAACTGTATCTTCATGACCAGTCAAAGCTATTTTTGGTCCATTCCCATTTCCAATCGAAGCAATTAAATTCGAACGCCCAGGAAATTGTTTTACAATCTGGGATTCAATTCCATGTTGTTTAAAAAATGATTGTAAATACTTAGCAATTTTTTCTTCATGATCAGCAACACTTTCAATATTAACTAAATCTTCTAGAATTTTTTGATGTTCCTGGGCATTCATTTTAACTCTTCCTCTCGATTAATTTATTTTAACTTCAAACCCCATGCTGGAACTTCTTGGTGATGGTAAAGTTTATTGATTAATTTCTTTTCCTTTGGAGTTTGGAAAGCTTTAACAACTTCTTTTAATTCTTTCTTGTTCTTATCTGACTTGTTAGCAGCGATGATGTTGATGTATGGTTCAGATTGCTTGTTAATCTTTTCAGTGTATAGTTTTTCACTGTTTGGTAACTTAGCATCTTGGGCAAAGTTAGTGTTAACAACAGCAGCCTTTACGTCATTTAATGAACGAGCAGTTTGAGCAGCATCTTCAGCAACAATCTTTAAGTGCTTCTTATTTTGTTTGATATCACTAGTAGTAGGTAATGCTTTATTATCAAGTTTAATTAATCCAGCATTTTCTAACAAGTGAAGAGCACGACCTTCATTAGTAGCATCATTTGGAATAGCAATTGAATCACCAGACTTCAATTGGCTAACACTCTTTAACTTTTGAGAGTAAAGTGAAATTGGTGATAAAATCGTGTTCCCAATGGCAACAATGTGACTGTGATGAGCTTGGTTCCAATTCTTCAAGAATAGACGGTGTTGGAAAGCATTAATATCAATTTGCTTATTTTGTAATGCTGCATTAGGTTGAGAATAATCATTAAAGGAAGTAATTTGAAGATTAATTCCCTTCTTCTTTAAGTCTTTTACAACTGGTGTCCATGGACGTTTATCACTACCCATAATTCCAAGTTTAACCGTATGTTGACTTGAATTACCACATCCAGCCAATGTAACCAAAGATAAACCTAACAATAATGTTCCTAATAAACTCTTCTTCCAAAACTTCATAAATATCCATCTCCTAAATTTTTTTACTTCGAGGTAAACAAAAAACCCCGCTTCTAGTTTTTTACTAGAAACGGGGTCACCGTGGTACCATTCTAATTCGATAAAAGTTTACACTTTCATCCTCACTAACGTCTACTCAACGCGTGCAATTAATAATGGTTGCCACCCCATCACTGTCTAATTATCAACAGTGCCAAATTACAGGCCATCTTCGTTCGCTCTTCAATCACTTGTTCACACCAACCACAAGCTCTCTGGGGATGAATAACGAATTACTCTCCTGATCATTTTGTTGTTTCCTCGAATTAAATTGTCTATATCATATTCCTTAAAAAAATCTTTGTCAATAATTTCTTAGATTTTATTTTTTAATTTAGTTATTAAATTTTTTAATAATATTTTTTAAAGAAATTATTAAGAAAAGATTGTAAATTTTCATTCTATATAATATACTTGTAACAATTTTAAATAAAAAAGGGGTATGCACTATGAATTTTAAATTTTCGAAACACGTTCCAAATAATGAAGCCGACGTTACCGGAGTTATTTTAAAGGCAGCAGCGGACCCCAAAGTAATTTCATTCGCTGGTGGTTTACCAGCACCTGAATTATTCCCTGCACAAGAATTAAAGAAAGCTTCTGATGAAGTTTTTGATAACGAAAGTGAAGTTGCTTTACAATACAGCAGCGCAATTGGATTCGGTAAATTAAGAGAACAAATTAACGAAAAATTATTAAAGCCACGTCAAATTGAAACAACTGTTGATAACATTTCAGTTACTACTGGTTCAGAACAATCAATTGAATTAATTGCTAAAATGTTCATTAACGAAGGCGATACTGTCATCGTTGAAAAACCAACTTACTTATGTACACTTGATGTTTTCAAGAGTTATGGCGCTAACATTGTTGGTGTTGACATGGATGAACAAGGAATGAAGATGGATGCCTTGGAAGAAACATTAAAGGCCCATCCCGAAGCTAAGTTAATTTATACAATCCCAACTTTCCAAAACCCAACTGGTCGAACAATGTCAATTGAACGTCGGAAGGCATTCGTAGAATTAGCTAATAAATACGACATTACGGTTGCTGAAGATGATCCATATGGTGCAATTCGTTATGCTGGGGAAGAACTTCCTCCATTGAAGCACTTTGATACCGAAGGTCGGGTTATCTACTTAAGTACCTTCTCCAAGATTCTTACACCAGGTCTTCGTTTAGGTTGGATCGTTGCTGACAAGGAATTCGTTAAGAACTTCTTAGTTATGAAACAAATGTCTGACTTACATTCAGATAACTTAACCCAACACATCATTGCTCGTTATCTTGAAGAAAACGATATCAATCAACACGTTGCTAAAATCAGTGCTTTATACAAACATCGTTTCGAATTAATGCTTAAAATGATCGAAACTAAGTTACCAAGCAATATCCATCACAGTACTCCTGAAGGTGGAATGTTCATCTGGCTTGAAATCCCTGGTGAAGTTAATACCATGAAATTATTCGATGCTTGTCTTAAGAACAACGTTGCCTTCGTTCCAGGTGAAGCATTCTATGCTGGTCAAGGCCAATCTGGTACTATGCGTTTGAACTTCTCTAACGTTGACGATGATACTATCAAAGTTGGAATGGAACGTTTAGGTAAATCATTGAATGAATTCTTAAAATAAAGTTGTATTTTGAACTTATATCGACTAGAATTAATTTAATTAATAAAAAAGAGGTTTTAATGATGTTATTGCAATTTAATGAACAATTAAATAACTTATTAGTTCATCATCGCACAAGTCATTTAAATGATTTGTGTGGACTGGATTAATTTCCTAATCTCATCATTAAGCTTAATACCACACAAGTCATTAGGTTGACTGTGTGCAAAAGCCACACGGTCAAAAGGACTCGTGTGGTTTTTTTATTGCAATATTATATTAAAAGGAGTGTTATTAATGTCTAATCAAGATAATCAAAAAATCTCATTGATCAGTTTCATAATGATCATCATGACTTCTGTTTTTGGTTTTACTGATGTTGCCGTTGCGTATAATCAAATGGGTTACGCAAGTATTATTTGGTACATCTTTGCCGCTTTAACCTTTTGTATCCCAACCTCATTTATGTTTGCTGAATATGGAGCAGCAATAAAGAACGATCATGGTGGTGTTTATTCATGGTTGGATAATTCAATCGGTACCAAATGGGCCTTTATTGGTTCATTCATCTGGCTTTGTGAATGGGTCTTAATCCTTGTAAATTGTGCCCCAAGAATTTGGGTTGCTGCTTCAACAATGATCTTTGGGAAAGATTTCACAACAGATTTCCACATTGCTTCCCTATCAAATAATGAATCAATGGCTGTTATTTCGACTTTAAGTATTTTAGTAATGACGTTCATTGCAACTAAGGGAATCGGGTTCGTTGCTAAGTTGGCATCAGCTGGAGGATATTTTGTAACCGCAATTACATTAATTTTTGCTGTTGTTTCAATTTTTCTAATCTTTGCTAACCATGGCCACCTAGTTCAACCTGTTGACGGAATTAAAAGCTTTATTGTTTCCCCTAATCCACAATTCAAGGGTGGCATTGCAATCATGTCATTCGTTGTCTATGCTATTTATGCTTACGGTGGAATTGAAGCTGCTGGTGGATTGGTCGATAAAATGAAAAATCCAACAAAGAACTTTCCTCGTGGGATAATGATTGCCGCATTTATGATTACTTTCTTTTACATTATTTCAATCTTCTTCTTTGGCTTTAGTATCAATTGGGAGAATGTTATTGGAAAGGGTAATGTTACGCTTCAAAATGTTATTTTTGTTTTAATGTATAATGTTGGAACTGCTTTAGGACATGCTTTAGGCTTATCTGCTGCAATGACAAATACATTAGGGTATGGAATGATTCGTTTAACTGGGATCAGTATTTTAATGGGAACTTTAGGAACGATTGCAATAATTGTTTATTCTCCAATCAAGTCCTTCATTATTGGTTCACCTGCTGAATTTTGGCCTAAAAAGTTAACTAAAATAAATAAACACGATATGCCTGCAAATGCAATGTGGGCACAAGCAATCATCATTGCATTCATTCTGTTGTTTACTGCATTTGGTGGAAGTAGTGCTCAACAATTCTATGAAATTCTTTACGATATGATGAACATTTCTAATGCTTGTCCATATATTTTCTTAGCAATTGCTTTTCCATTCTTTAAAAAACGGAAAGATTTAGAAAGACCTTTTGTCTTCTATAAGAACCAAAAAGCAATGTTAACTGTAGTTACGATTGTCGTTGCTGTCTTAGTATTTGGAATCATATTCAACATCATTCAACCAATCCTGGTCCACGATTATAAGACGGCCTTCTGGACTGTTGTTGGTCCGATCTTCTTTGGTGGGATTGCTTGGATACTATACGCAATCGCCCAACGGAAAATTAAAATAAATAAATAACAAATAAAAATAATAAATAACAAAAAAGAGTTATCATTCAAAAATGATTGAATGATAACTCTTTTTATTAATCCACTGACTTTAAAGCTCCTAACATATTAATTCGACTAATCTTAATGGCCATGATAACCATAACAACTATTGAAAATACTATTGTAATTCCACCAGAAGTTGCAAAATTAGTCCACAATAATCCCAAAGGAACTTCTGTATTGTCTGGCGGTAGGGTCTGCATGATAAAACTATGCAATAAATCACCACCAATAAATCCTAATAAAATCCCGACTATTGTAAGGATAAACGTCTCACGATAGACATACATTACAACTTCGCGAGGATAAAATCCCAACACTTCAATTGTAGATAACTCTCGTTCCCGTTCAGAAACATTGATATTAGTTAAAGTAAATAGAACAACAAATGCAAGTGCTGAAGCCGATAACGTAATGATTGCAATTAAATTATTTAATCCATGTAAATAATTATGAACCATCGTTTTAGCTTGATTTGATTCGATTGAAGAAACTGCTGCTTTTTGTCTGTTTAATCGTAGAGAAACGCGATTTAAGTTGGCGTTTGAACGATCCCTTAATTTCAACATTACAGCATTGTTTTGGGCAGATTTATGAAATACTCTCTTATAGTATTTTGGCGTCATATAAACATAATGTTGAACATACATCTTTGTAATTCCGCTGACTCTTACCCGATACTTAGTTCCATCATCAGTCTTAAAAGTAATTTTACTGCCAACTTTAGCATTAGTAACCCTAGCTAATTTTTGGGTAATAATTGCTCCATTATTGTTAAATTTCAATTTATTCCCAGTTGTTGGATTTCTTAAAGTGATAAATCTATCAAAATGATTTACATCTTTAGGAACCATTAAAGAAACACTTTGATTACTGTATCCAGTTGGCTTGGTGTATAAAGAATCAAAGAACATGTTCGTCTTACTTCTTACACCTTTAGTATCGTCCACTGCCTTATAATAATCCGTTCTCGCTTTTTTAGAAGCTAACGGATTGTGTAAACTCACAACGTCATAATGGATAACATTTTGATACTGATCTTTCAGAACCCCGTTCAAAGAATCGCGAATTCCAAATCCAGTAATTAATAAGGCTGTACATCCAACTATCCCAATAATCGTCATAATCATTCGATTTTTATATCTAAATAGATTTCTAAATGTTACTTTATAATTGAAAGAAAAATGTTTCCAAATAAATGGTATTCTTTCAAGTAAAATCCTAGATGCTCGTTTTGTCTTTTTAGGTAACATTAAGGGTGCTGGTAACTCTTTTAATGATTTTCCGGCCACATAAACGGCTGGTAGAGTTGCACATAACAATGAAATTATCAAAGATATTATAATCCAAGTAATTGAATATGGCATCTGAAAGTTTGGAATGGAAAAATTAGCTGCATAGGCTTTAAAGATTCGATATGGTAAAAATTTCGTTCCAAACCAAACACCAATTCCAGTTCCAAGCAATCCAGCTAAAATTCCATAAATTAAAAATACTTTCATTGTATCAAATTTGGTATATCCCAATGCCCGCATTGTACCAAGCTGAATCCGCTTTTGCTCTGCCATTCTGGACATTGTAATTGAACTAACCAGTAATGCAACCGCAAAGAAGATCAATGGAAATGTGTTGGATAGAACATCCACTTTTTGGGCATCTTGACCATATTCATTATATCCAGGATTATAATCGTTTCGATCTTGGATTTGATATGTGACACTACCACTCTTATTAATTTTAGAAATAGTCTTAGCAATTTTTTGTTTGGCATTAGTTAGTTTAGTTCTTGCCTGAACCAACTTTTGATTAGCATTATTTAATTTTAATTTAGCAGTTTTTTGTTGTGCTACCGTCATCATTGACATCTGCGCAGCTAATTGTTTCTTTTGATTCTTTAATGCTTGTTGCTTTTGGTTCAATCTTTTTTCTGATTTATTAATTTCTAATTGTTTGGCGTGCACTTTATTTAATGCAACTTGTTTTATTCCATTAGTTCTTTCCTTGGCTAAACGATTGATTTTATTTTGGGCTCGAGTAACATTTTTAAAAGTTTGATTTTCATAATTCTGATTATAAGCCGTGCCGCTAACGTTATTGTATTTAATCTCAGCAACAGTTGGTTGATAATTTGCGAATGCTGATTTCGTAACCACTCCGAATGTACTTAATTGTCCCGTTCCAGCAGAAGTCATTCCTAAATTATTATTTTTAATATAATCACTATTAGTTATAAATCCAACAATCTTGTAATTTGTAACTTTTAATCCATTAACCTTATTGGCACCCTTGTTATTTGTAAAATGAATATAAGTACCAATTTTATAATGTGATTTATTATTAGCATTAATAGCAATTTCATTTGCCCTTTGTGGTAATCTTCCATTAACGACTTTATTAATGGAAATTCTTTTATTAAGTGAACTAATTCGGATACTTTTGTTGGTGTTTTTAATCATCGCATCCCGATAAGTACTAAATTCAACTTCTTTTACATGTGGTAGTTTTGAAATAACCCGTTCATCATGCTTATTAAAACTTAAATTACCACTTACTTGAGCATCAGCCATCCGATGTGACTGATAAAAATTGTTTCCCGTTAATCGCATATCATGACCTGTCACTTTTAGCCCAATTAAAACAAATATCCCTAAGGCAATAAGCACGACTATGGAAACAAAACGGGCCATTGATGAACTAAACTCACGTTGAATGCTTTTATCTAACGTTTTCTTCATTTTTTCCACCTACCATTCAATTTGTTCGATTGGAGTGGGACTTGAGTTCAATTTATCATTCTTTACTTTACCATCGCCAATTTCAATCACATGATCTGCCATTGCTTTAATTGCAGCATTATGAGTTACAATAATGACATTTTTATTAGACTTATGACAAACATCTTGAAGTAATTTCAAAACGTGTTTTCCAGTTTTATAATCCAGAGCCCCAGTTGGTTCATCACAAAGTAATAAATCTGGATTTTTTGCAATAGCCCTAGCAATCGAAACTCTTTGTTGTTCTCCACCAGATAAATCAGATGGAAAACTATTCATCCTTTTAGCAAGACCAACATCGGTCAATACCTTTTGTGGATTTAAGGCATTAGGAGCAATTTCGGAAGCAAGTTCAACATTTTCTAATGATGTTAAGTTAGGAATTAAATTATAAAATTGAAAAACGAAACCAACAGAATGACGACGGTAGGTAGTCAGTTGTTTGGCAGAATATTTAGAAATATCCTTCCCATTAATAATTACTTTTCCCATGGTACTTTTATCCATTCCACCAATTATATCTAGAAGTGTTGATTTTCCAGCACCAGAAGCCCCGACAATTACAGTCAATTCTCCTTTTTTAATTGAGAATGAAATATCATCATTTGCTTTCGTTTCATTCTCACCACTTCCATAAATTTTAGAACTGTGAACTAGCTCAATATATCCCATATTGTATGCTTCCCTTCCATATATTTATTATTGTAAGTATACCATGATTAACAAATCATCCTTAAGCAATATAATCAAAAAGACTACTAAGTAGTTCTTAGTAGTCGTCTTTAATATATTAAACTAATTGCGTTTCTTTTATACTGATGAAATCACCATGCCCATCAACAATTTGATAGTTCCTATCAGCATATTGAACAAGCCTTGAATCATGCGTGATTAGCAGAACTAACTTGTTTTCTCGATGGGCTAATTGTTGAAATATTTTCATTACCTCAACCGCTTTCTTCCCATCCAAAGCTGCCGTTGGTTCATCAGCTAAAATTATTTTGGGATTAGCATATAATGCCTTGGCAATCGCAATTCGTTGCTGTTGTCCCCCAGAAAGTTCATCTGGATAATGATTCATTAAATCTTGAATATCCAAAAGTTTAACTATTTTTTGGAATTGATCAGGATTTAAATTGCCACTTTTTTTAGTTCGATCAATTAATTCAAATTGTTCTTTTACTTTCAAAAATGGTAATAAATTATAAGCTTGTAAAATAAAACCAATCTTATTCAATCTAAATCGTTCTTTTTTATGTCTACTTAGATTCTGATAACTAACATTATCAATTGAAATATCTCCACTTGTTGGCTGCAAAATTCCACCAATCAATTTTAGAAATGTACTTTTCCCGGAACCCGAAGGACCAGTAATCGTAATTAACTCTCCTTGATCAGCTGAAAAATTAATTTCATTTAATGCTTTAGTAGCACTTAATCCTTTTCCATATACTTTGTTAATATTCTTCAATTCTACTAATGTCATTTTACTATCCTCCCATAACAGTTGCTGGATCAATCTTTGTAATCGTTCTAACTGGAACGATTGAGCCAATCACTGCCATTATAATCATAATCACTATGACTCCGCTAATTAACATTGGATCAAAAACAATTGGGACAGCATTTGGAATACTTAAAGCTGTTAGGAAAGTTAAAATCCCACTAATGATTAGACCAATTATAGTTAACAATAGTGATTGAGCAATGATACTCCTTATCAATGTCCAGTCTGAAATTCCTTGAATCTTCATCACAGCAAAGAACTTGCTCTTTTGAATCGTTAAAATATATAGGAAAATTGCAATAATAAACATTGTGATAATTAATAGGAAAACAATCATAAACTCAAAAGTACTATTTTGGGCACTATATCCCGGTAGGTCTTGAATGAAGTCATTAATACTCATAATTTGTAAATCACTATTATTGATCTTGTGATGACCACTCTTGAACACAATGGCGCTAATAGCTTTATTTTGAGCCCCAAACTTCAAATCGCGAGCTCCATTTAAACTAGTATAAACAACTGGGGCAACGTTCAATTCTTGGTTTTTGGTAATTCCAACAATTTTATATTTAGGCGAGGTTTTACTAAAGCGAACCGTTTGACCTAAGCGATAATGATTTTGTTGAATCACATTTTGATCAACAACGATTTGACGATCATTTCTAAATTGATGGCCTTTGATGATCTGATATTGATGGGCAATAAATTGTTGTTTATCTATCCCTAAAATTTGAACACCAACTCGATTATTTTGGTGAAGGTTCTGCATATTTGCACTAGCTTGACTTATCTCAGCATATTTACCACTCTTTTTAACTGAATTTTGTTGTTGTTCAGTTAAATTAGACTGGGTCAATGATCCATCTGCATCCCGATTCAAAACAATTTGCGATGCATTCCATGAATCAATTGCTAACCGATTGGAACTAGCCAAGCCATTCGCTAACCCGGTTAAAACAAATACTAAATATGAAATCAACATAATAACCCCAATCACAAGGCTATAACGCAATTTATATTTTTTCATTTCTTTAATTGCTAAAAACATCTTATTTCTCCTTCTTTAATCCCGTTCTTAATAGATCTAAACTTCTCTTTAAATTATCCAAACTGATTTTAAAATCACTTCCAGTCAAAACTTCTTTAATCGTAGCGTGACTTACCATTGTCGCCATTTGAAAAGCAACATCGGCATTGGGAATGACTTCTTTATTATCAAGATAAAGTTTCAACCCTTTAAAATTATAATTTAAGCTTCCCATCATCAAAGTATATTGATTGAACTCAAAATATAATTTATAGAAATTTTGAAAAACAGAACCATTAATATTTTGCAAAAATGATTTTGTCGTTTGATAAAAAACGTCCATTGAATCTTTATGATTAGTTTTAAGGTGTTCATAGACATTAAAATGAACTTCTTTCAAAACCCTTTTCAATACATATAGATAGCTATCATCTAAATCAGTAAAATAGCTATAAAATGAACCCCGCGGAATTTCACAATCTTTCACAATTCTTGAAATCATTGCATCCGTTAATTTATATGTTGAATATTCTTTTAATAAAGATGCAAAAATCTGATTTTGCTTTTCTTGATTCAAATTCTCAAAAGTTTTTGATGGCATTTCATCATCTCCGTTCTAATGACACGGTGTCATAATTAACAACTACAATAATACTATTATGATGACACGGTGTCAATAAAATCAAAATAAAAAAGATTCCATCGTTATGGAATCCTTGTTATTAATATTTAAAAGCTGGATAACTAACTCCTTTGTAAATTTTATTGATCACTTTCGCAACTGATTTAGAATTATATGCTTTGACAATCTCTTTATATGTAGCATTATTCTTATCATTAGTCTTAGTCACCAAGATGTTGATCCATGGTTTGTTATATGGATCATTAATGTTAGGAGCAATCTTGAAAATTGAATTTTTTTCGGGATTCAAATGGTTTGCTTGAACAAAATTACTGTTGGTAATTCCTGCTGCAAAGTTAGGTAATAATTTAATAATTGCAGCTGCATCAACTTCTACAATTTGAACATGATGGGGATTACTAATAATATCATGTGGCGTTGGCGAGTAACCCTTACTAGGATTTGTTTTGATTATGCCTGCTTTTTGTAACACCTTTAATGCTCTTCCAGCATTGGTAGGGTCATTAGGAATTGCAATCTTTGCCCCATCCTTTATTTGATGTAATGACTTAAGTTTCTTTGAATAAACATTCAATGGTTGGATATAACTTTGACCAATTACGCTTAATTTAAAATGCTTTTGTTGAATCTGTTGCCGTAAAAAGGCATAGTGTTGAAATGCATTAATATCAATCTGACCACTGGCAGTTGCTTGATTCAAAGCTTGCCCATCATTAAAAACTTTTACATTAACATGAATATGCTTATCCTTTAAATTTTGATTAACTTGGTTCCAAATTGCGTTATCGGTGGTTCCAATTACCCCAACTGATACTTCTTTGTCTCCTTTTGAACTATTGCTATTAATACTTCCAGAAGCAATAATCCAAACTAGGATTCCAATTAAGACAATGACAGTTCCAATCGAACGCCATAATCGTTTTCTCTTCTTATTCATATTTTGACCTCCCAATTAATGATTAAGCAACTCTGCAATAATCGTGCCTAACATTTGAATAATGGTAACGATCAATAACAGAACAAGAATTGAAGCTAAAGTCACGTCAAATTGATTTTGTTGATAACCATATTGAATTGCAAAGTTACCAATTCCACCGCCACCAACTGTCCCCACAATTGCCGTTAACCCAACAAGACTAACAATCGTTGTCGTTGTCATTCTAGTTATACTAGCTAGGTTTTCATGAAGATAAATCTTTTTTACAATTTGCCAATTCGTTAACCCAATTGCTTGACCAGTTTCAATCAAACCAAATTTAGTTTGATTAAAAGCTGCTTCAATTTGGCGAGTAAAAAATGGTGTAATTCCGATAATCAATGGGAAAATAGTCCCCTTTACCCCAATCGCAGTTCCAGAAATAACAGTTGTTAATGGAATCAATGCTACAATTAAAATAATGAATGGAATCGATCTAAATAGATTCACAATTTTATCTAGAATGTTCCAAACAATAATATTGGGCTTAATTCCATTAGGTTGGGTGACAACTAAGCCAATTGCAATTACCAGACTGCATAAAAAAGCAATCACTCCAGAAATTACAACCATTTCTAAGGTTTGAATAATAGAACTAGTAAACGCTTGATAGTTACTTGCTACATTAGGAAAATAATTACTTAACATCACTCAACACCTCCAATCGAATATCTGTTTCGTTCAATAGATAATCTCTAGCATCTTTAATTGCTGCTGATTCTCCTTCAAGAACTACGACTAAATTTCCCAATAATTGACCTTGAAGTAGTTTAACGTTTCCAGTAATGATATTAACGTTGACATCAAATTTTCTGGATAAATATGAAATTAGCGGTTCCACAGTACTACCACTTTGATATGTGATTTGTAACAAATGTTCACCATTTTTTAAGTGCAATGTATTAATAAAATCTTTTGGTAAATCAATGTTGGATGCCGCATTCACGAACCGCTTTGTTAAAGGATCCTTTGGCGATGCAAAAACTTGATATGTTTCGCCTTGTTCAACAATGTTGCCATGATCAAGAACCGCAACGTGGTCACAAATACTTTCAATCACGTTCATTTCATGAGTGACTACGATTACCGTTATGTCATATTTAGTATTTAATTCCTTCAATAACTGTAAAATACTGGTCGTTGTTTCTGGATCTAAGGCACTGGTTGCTTCATCACACAATAATACTTTCGGATCATTAACTAACGCTCTAGCAATTGCAATCCGTTGTTGTTGCCCACCTGACAAAGAAGCAGGATAAGCAGAAGCTTTATCTGATAAACCAACTAAATCTAATAACTTCGTGACCTTTTGATCAATTTCTTTTTTAGAAAAATGCTTGTATTGAATCGGTAGTGCCACATTTTGGGCAATCGTTAAATTTGGTAATAAATTAAATTGTTGGAAAATCATACTGATCGAACCTCGTAATTGTAATAATTGACGATTGTTCAATTGATTCACGACTTGCCCATCAAATGTAACTTCTCCAGTCGTAGGCTTTTCCAATCCATTAATACATCTAATTAACGTTGACTTTCCAGCTCCACTATATCCAATAATTCCAAAAATACTCCCCTGTGGAATTGATAAATCAATTCCCTTTAGAACTGGATTAACTCCATTATCAGTCACAAATTGTTTCTTAACGTCTTTAAAATCGATTAACTTGGCTTGAGTCATGAATGCCACCTCCCCTTTTGAAATAAGAATTAAACTTTTCAATAATTTTCTTTCCGTTGAATGCGCACATTACAAGGGATAAGTAGAAAATCCAAAATGCAACAAAGATACTAAATTTGATTAAAAAACTAATGATTAATGCCATCCTAATTACCCCCTATAATATAATTAACTAAATTGGTTTCCGAACATATGGATCAGTACTAATCTTTTGGTCAAGAATCGTCTTGCTCCAAGCTTTAGCACCAAATAGTGAATGATCACGCCAGTTTCCACAAGTATATTTGGTTGTTCCTTGAACATCGTCCCAGGTAAAATTATTAGCAATTTCTTCTAATGAACTCTTTAAAGCTTTGGCAACTTCAGTTGTAGAATGAGAACCCCAAACGATTAAGTGAAAACCAGTCCGACAACCAAATGGTGAACAATCGATAACTCCATCTAAACGATCACGAAGTAATCCTGCAAGAGAATGTTCAATTGTGTGTAACGCAGCAGTAGGAATTGCATTTTCATTGGGTTGAACTAATCGTAAATCGTAATTTGAAATGACATCACCCTTTGGTCCTTTTTCTTCAGTGATTAAACGAACGTATGGTGCTTTAACCTTTGTGTGATCTAATGTAAAACTTTCAACTTTAGCCATAATTATTATCTCCTTAAGTAATTTATTATAAGTAATTTCTAATTTATTTTATTTATGCCAAATTTTATTAGCAGTATCGATAACTAATTTAATCTTGTTCCATTGTTGTTCCTCGGTTAAGTGGTTCCCTTCTTCCGTAGAAGCAAAGCCACATTGAGTACTCAATGATAAATCTTCTAATTTAACAAATTGAGATGCTTCTTTGACTCGTTCTGCTAATCTAGTTTCTGATTCTAATTCTGGTTTTTTAGAAGTAACTAATCCGAGCACAACTTCTTTTCCATCTGGAACCTTAACTAGTGGATCAAAATCTCCGGAACGGGAATCATCAAATTCTAAGTAGAACGCATCAACATGTTCTTTTGCAAACAATGTATCAGCAACTGGGCCATAACCACCTGATGATGCCCAAGTAGATGCATAGTTTCCACGACAAACATGTGTACTTATTCTAAGGTCATCAGGCAAGTCCCGAATTGATTCATTATTAAATTGAAGATAAACTTCCTTTAGTTCTTCCACATCATCTGCAGAAATCCCAACTTTCTTTAATGCATTTTTATCAACAATCATTCCCCAGGTACAGTCATCAAGCTTTACATCTCGACATCCTGCATCATACAAAGCTAAAATCAAATCATGATATGCTTTAGAAAGATCTTTAACTAAGTCCTGATGTTTAGGATAAAATTGCTTTAATTTTTCAACATTATCTTTTCCACGAATTAACTCAGCATAACATTGAGCTGGAGATGGAATACTTTGACGAGGTGTAACGTCTAAATCATCAGTAACTTCTTTTAAATATTTAAATGCTAATAAATCCGGATGATTAGGATTGAACTTAATCTTGCCATCAACTTGAGCTGAATCATTTCTGGTCTCAACATCATGGAATCTGTAACCCTCTTTATAATGAGTTTTCTTAATTCCATCAAATCCCCAAAAAGTATCCAAGTGCCACCAACTTCTTCTAAACTCCCCATCGGTAACAATCTTTAATCCCACTTGAGCTTCTTTTTGAACTAACTTTTTAATTTCTTGATCTTCCACTTGTTTTAATTGCTCATGATCAATTTGATTATTTTCAAACTTAACTCGTGCTTCCTTCAAAACTTCGGGGCGTAAGAAACTTCCAACAATATCATAATGTAATTCTTCATTCTTAAACTTTGGCATAAGAAACATCTCCTTAAAAATTTATATAAAAAAAGCGCCCCTAGATCCAGAACTTAATCTGTATCTAGGGGCGCTTTATGTACGCGGTACCACCCTGAATTCACTAGTCCAAAATATAGAACTAGCCTCAACCAGTACACTGTAGTAGCTATACTGAAACATAATATCGAATGTTAACCGTAATCAGCTCATTATAGTAACTCACCAATTAAAACTACTCCGGGACCATCTTCGTTGGTAGCCAAAACACTGCATCTCACCAAACGCAGCTCTCTTTAGAATTGCTTGCCAACTACTCATCCGTTCTCTGTAGCTGTTGTTATATGTTGGTGATAATATTACGCTATTAAAAATAAAAGTCAACCCTTTATTTTCATTTTTTTGATTTGTTTTTTTCATTTTTTAATTGCTTCTATATATAACTAAATATCAAAAAAATTAATTTAATTTATTTTAACATTAGTGTTGACAATCCTAAAAAAACAGCATATAGTTATGTCAATCATTTAAATTGCATTGACGAGATAAGTACTTTAGATCGTTAGTTACAGAAAATCGGGAATGATGAGAACCGATACTAACCCACTTTAGGAAAATGGTCTCCGAGCAATCCCCTTAAGTTAGTGAGTCAAAAGATAAGCTACTTACGATTAACTTTCGTTATCAAGTTGCCGGATAGCTATGATAAGTGTCCGGATTGAGAGCTAACAAATACGGTTAGCTAAATTAGGGTGGTACCGCGTACATATTATGAACGCCCCTAGAACTAGTGATAACTGGTTCTAGGGGCGTTTTTTTGTACCCAAAATAAATGAGAATGGATGATAACTATAGATTTAAAAATATAAAGGAGTTTTTTATTATGACAGTTACAACAATTGGATTTCCCCGTATTGGTGAACACCGTGAATTAAAATTTGCTACAGAACATTACTGGAAAAAACAAATCAGCCAAGAAGAATTAAATCAAAAAGCTGACGAATTGAAAATTAAGCACTGGAAAGAACAACAAGCTGCCGGAATTGATTTAATCCCCGTTGGTGATTTTTCATTCTTTGATAACTTTTTAGACACCGCAGTTGCATTCAACATCGTCGATAAAAGATACAAAGACTTGAACCTATCTCCATTAGACGAATATTTTGCTCAAGCTCGTGGTTATCAACATGGTGACGAAAGTGTCAAAGCTCTTCCAATGAAAAAATGGTTCAACACTAACTACCATTACATCGTTCCAGAATTTCATTCTGATACTGACATTAAATTCAACGGCAGCAAGTTGTTTACTGAATTAAAGCTTGCTAAAGCTAATGGGGTTAATCCTAAGGCTGTCATTGTCGGTCCTTATACTCTTTTAAGATTATCAAGATTCTTAGACGAAACCGCTCCTGAACAATTTATCAATAAGTTAGTTGATGGCTATAAAGATTTATTCAAACAACTAGATAAATCAAATATTGAATGGTTAGAATTAGACGAACCTGCTCTTTCATTCGACGTTACTGATAGTGAAAAGAGAGTTTTTGATAAGATATATGATTCTTTATTAGCTCAACCACATAAAGTAAAAGTTTTGATTCAAAATTACTTTGGTGATCTAAGAGACATTTATGAAGACGTTATTTCTAAACCTTTTGATGCTGTCGGCCTTGACTTAGTTGAAGGAATTCATAACTTAGAATTAGTTGAAGAAGTTGGCTTTCCAAGTGATAAGACATTATTTGCTGGTATCGTTAATGGTAAAAACATTTGGCGCAACAACTATGATCTTAGTTTAAAGAATTTAAATCAACTAAAAGCATCAACAAATGCTCCAATCGTTATTAATACTTCCTGTTCATTACTTCATGTTCCATATACCGCTAAGAACGAAGATAAATTAGGTCATGATGTTAAACAACATCTCGCATTTGCGATTGAAAAATTAAGTGAATTAACTGACTTGGATCATGTGTTTAGTAATGATGCTAAAGGAAAAGAAATTCTTGAACAAAATGAACAATTATTCAAAAATGTTAAACATCCCTTTAACGAAGCTGTTCATGATAGAATCAATAAATTAACGGATCAAGATTATCATCGTTTACCAAAACGCAGTGAACGTGAAAAAATCCAAAAAGAAGAATTTAAATTACCTGTTTTACCTACTACCACCATCGGTTCATTCCCACAAACCAGTGATGTTCGTGCTAATCGTCGTAAATTCCGTCATAATGAAATCTCTCGTGAAGAATACAATCAATTTAACAAGGATAAGATTGCAAGAATCATTAAAATTCAAGAAGATTTAGACCTAGACGTATTAGTTCACGGTGAATATGAACGAAACGACATGGTTGAGTACTTTGGTGAAAAACTTGATGGATTCGTCTTCACTCAAAATGGATGGGTTCAATCCTATGGGACTCGTGGAGTTAAGCCTCCAATTATTTGGGGTGATGTTAGTAGAACAGCTCCAATCACTGTTGACGCTTCTGTCTATGCTAATAGCCTAACTGATCGTTGGTTAAAGGGAATGATTACTGGCCCTGTTACTATTTTCAACTGGTCCTTCCCTCGTGAAGATATCGCTAGAAAAGAAACGGTTACCCAAATTGCATTAGCCCTTCGGGATGAAGTCTTAGATCTTGAAAAACACGATATTAAGATCATTCAAGTTGATGAACCTGCTTTACGTGAAAACCTACCGCTTCGTAAGACTGACTGGAACTCAGAATATCTTGACTGGGCTGTTCCAGCATTTAGATTAGTTCACAGTGGTGTTCAACCAAGTACCCAAATTCATACTCATATGTGTTACAGCGAATTTAATGACATTTTACCAGCTATCGATAACTTAGATGCCGATGTCATTTCATTCGAAGCATCCCGAGGCGACTTCACATTGATCGATCAATTGGTTAAGGATAATTTCCAAACCGAAGTCGGTCCGGGAGTTTACGACATTCACTCACCTCGGGTTCCATCAGAAGAAGAACTACAAAAATTAATTGAACAATTCTGCCACAAACTTAACATTTCAAAGATTTGGATTAACCCAGATTGTGGACTTAAGACTCGTGGTGAAGAAGAATCATTTGAAAGTCTAAAGAACATGGTCACAGCAACTAAGGACGTAAGAAAGGAGCTTAAAAATGAGCAATCTAACGGACAAATTTAAAAAGAAAACCGTTTTCTCACTGGAAGTCTTTCCACCCAGAAAACAATCGTCACTTGATTCAATCGTTAATCCATTAAATGAATTAAATGCTGTCCATCCCGATTTTATTTCAGTTACATTAGGTGCCGGTGGTTCTGCTCAAAATAACGGAACGATAAAAGTTGCTGATATTATTCAAAATCAACTTCATGTCCCTGCCGTTGCCCATGTCCCAGGAATCTATCAAACCCCTGCTCAGATTGATGACTTAATTCAAAAGTTAGACCAAATTGGTGTTCACAATATTTTAGCATTACGTGGTGATTTAATTCCAAATTTACCTAGTCCAAACTTTTTTCACCATGCAAATGAGTTAATGAACTATATTCATAATAAGTATCCTCAATTCAGCATCGCCGGAGCATGTTATCCTGAATGCCATCCGGAAGCAACTAGCTTTATCGATGATATTCGTCACCTTCAATACAAGGTCAATGCCGGATGTGATCATTTAATTTCACAATTATTTTTTGATAATAACGTCTTCTTCGATTTTCAAGAAAAACTATCTCTTGCTAATATTGATGTTCCAGTTGAAGCCGGCATTATGCCTTGTACTAGTAAGAAACAAATTGAACGAATTGCTGAAATATCTGGCATCCCTGTTCCCAAGAAATTCCGCAGTATTTTAGATCGATATGCTGATAATAAACTGGCCTTAAAGGATGCTGGCATTGCTTATGCAATTGACCAAATCATCGATTTAGTTTCTGAAGGAGTAGATGGGATTCATCTTTACACAATGAATCATCCAGATGTTGCTCAAAGAATTTGGGAAGCTACTCACAATATCTTTGAAGCAACAAAACATCAATCAAATGATATTCAATCAGGAACTAGTGATTCAAACGATTTGATTTTAAAAGCTAATTAAAAAAGATTGTGCATATTTACACAATCTTTTTATTTTGCTATAATATAATCATCGAATAAAAAAGGAGTTTTTCAATTGAATATTATCATTGGTCTTTTACCAGCCCTAATGTGGGGAATCGGACCCATCATCGCTACTCTTGCTGGTGGACGCCCTTCAAATCAACTTGTTGGAACTGTTTACGGACAAATTATTATTGGAGTTATCCTCTATTTAATTTTCCGTCCATCAATTTCAGCAGCTGATTTCTGGTGGTGTTTTGCAGGTGGATTCCTATGGTCGATTGCTCAACTAATGCAATTTATGGCGTTGGTAAAGATGAACGTCTCAACTGCAATGCCAATTTCAACCGGACTACAATTAGTTGAAATTCCATTAGTAGGAGTCATCGTTTGGGGTGAATGGGCTTCAGGTACTGCTAAACTGCTCGGTTTCCTAAGTATCGTGATTTTGATCATTGGAATTACCATGACAAGCTTAAAAGATAAAGCTGATACCTCGGGCAAGGGAAAGAAACTAGATTATAAAGCTGGTCTTCCATTATTAATCATTGGTTCTTTAGGTTATACAGCATGTTCTGTATTCCCACGAGTACCACAAGCTAGTGGAATGCAAGGTGTTTTACCACAATGTATCGGAATGTTCGTTGGTGGAATTTTACTTGGTTTCTACATGCGTTCAAAGGAAAAACAACCTGTGTTCTTCACTAAATCTACTTTTATCACTAGTTCAATCGGTATTTTCGGTGGATTCGGAACATTAACTTACTTAATTTCCATGAATGAAAATGGAGTATCAAATGCTTTTCCACTTACCCAATTAAACGTTATCGTTGCTACAATTGGGGGAATCTTCATCTTACATGAACATAAAGATAAAAAAGAAATGACTTTTACAATCATTGGATTAATATTAGTTCTAATAAGTGCATTTATTATTAGTCGTTTAAGTTAATCGATCAAAAATGTTATTTATATAAATAAAAGACTTATAATTGTTAGAATTTATCTAATAGTTATAAGTCTTTTTTATTATTTCGCTTGCGATTGGTATTTATCAGGATGATTGACAAAATCAGCAAGAAACTCTAAGAAATCATTTAACTCCTGATCGAATAATTTTTCTTCATCAGCCCCAATCCGAACTTGTGAATTAGAAATATAAATTCGATTAAATTTAAGGTGATACTTATTGATTCGTTGTAAAATTAAATCATCTGGATTAACAATACTGTCAATCGGAACATAATTATAATGATCACGTAAATAAGAATTATCGTGAATATTAAGTGCCCCGTATTGATCGATTAAAATCTTTACAGTATACTGATCATCAAGTTTAATAACCGCTTTTACTAACGAGTCATCATCCACATATTCGACTTCGGTCGTGGCATTAAATTTTGGATGCTGAGCAAAGAAATGCTTGATCCAAGTATGCAAAATATCAGTTGTCACCGGCTTTACTTTTTGGGTATTACGATCGATAACATATTCAGGATGCTTCCAGTAAAAACGAACTTGATCCATCAATGATTTATCAGTAAACGCCTTATCACGTAATTTAACAAATTCAGGTTTATAAATTTTTTTAGGTTCAGTCATAATATGGCTCCTTTAATCATGGGTTAAACATTATTGATTTAACATACTTAGGAAACCTTTAAAATATTCAATTATTTATATTCTCTAAATCTTTCTTTATCATCCATGTAATCTTTCTTGCCGGCTGGAGCTTCAATTGATCCAAAGTCCATTTCAGCTCGTAAGCGCCATTTCTTTGGGATATCAAATTCTTTTGCAATGGCGTCATCAATTAGTGGATTGTAATGTTGAAGATTTGCCCCAATATTATTTTCAGCTAAACCAGTCCAAACAGCAAATTGGGCATTTCCTTGAGCTTGTTCAGACCAATCAGGGAAGTTTTCAGCATAAGTTGGGAACTTAGCTTGATGCTTCTTAACAACATCCATATCAGTAAACCAAAGAATGGTTCCATAAGCAGCCTTAAAGCCTTCAACTTTTTCTTTCGTCTTCGCAAAAGCACCATCATCTTTAATCTTTCTACGAAGGGCCTTCAATACGATGTCCCAAACTTTTTCATGATATTTTCCATAAGTAATAACGGCTCGGGTCGTTTGATTATTAAATGGAGATGGGGTCTCCTTAATTGTCTTCTTAATAAAATCAGTTAATTCATCAGGAGTTTCTTTAATATTACGTCCTAATGCATAAATTGAACGACGTTTCTTTTCTAATTCTAACATTTCTGTTTTCATATTATTTCTCCTCACAATTCATATGATTCTTAACAATTAATAGTGTACAACATAACCTGTTAGCTAACAAACCATTTGCTTTAAATTTTAAACCTTATTGTTTCTCCGTAATCCCATGATTAAAATAACGGTTTGAATAACCATAATTATTAACAAAAGAAGAAAACCATGATGAGCCCCAATAGCCGTTCCGGTTATCTTAGGAACGCCACTGGCATTTTGACTAACTGCTACGACTGCTGAAATAACTGATGTTCCAATTGCTCCTGCTAGTTGTTGAACGGTATTGTTGATGGCATTTCCATCAGCTGCAAATTTAACGTTCAAAGCCCGAATCCCATTAGTCATTAAATTACTGAACATCAAACCCATCCCTAACATGTAGACCGTGTAGAGAATAACCATTGCGATGTCTGATAAATTTAAACCTAAGATGAATAACAATAAATTAGCTACAATTAAAAAACATGAACCAATCATAAGTGGTTTTTTAGGACCAAACTTATCCATCAATTTACCAGCGATCGGCGCCATACAAGCACCTAGAACGGCACCGGGTAACATAACTAAACCGGCTGCAAAAGCACTTTGTTTACTTACGATTTGAATATAGTTCGGTAAGATAAAAGATAAACCTAGCGTCGTGAATTGAATTCCGGCAATCGCAATTACATGACTGCTAAACCCAAAATTAGTTAACGTTTTTAAATTAATAATTGGATCAGACAATTTATTAGAACGAATGACCCATGCAAGTAAAGCAATCAAACCAATTAAAATGAACAAACCACTTTGCATTAAAGAAGCATTGGCACTTCCTAATTGACTAAATCCATAAACTAAACTGCCAAATGTTACAATGATCATTCCAAAACTCCAACCATCAAAACTAGCTTTTTCCAATGGACTAGATTGTTTAATTGTTGTAACTCCTAAAAATAAGGAAATAAGAATCAATGGAATTAATAAAATAAAAATGAAACGCCAGCCAATTGAAGATACCATTGCTCCACCAAAAATGGGGCCAACAGCAGGAGCAATGGCAGTAATTAGAGCTCCTACTCCCATCATCATCCCTTTTTTATCTTCGGGAACTTGTTCTAAAATAATATTGAACATCAAAGGCAAGGAAAGTCCGGTTCCAATTCCTTGGATTGCTCTACCTAATACTAACAAAGCAAAATCTGGTGAAAATGAATCTAAACATAATCCAATCAAGAACAATAGATTAGCTACCACAAAAACACTTTTCATTTTATAACGTTTTTTTAGAATTGCAGATAGTGGGACAACAATTGCGACTAATAGTAAATTAATTGTTGTCATCCATTGAACCGCATCAGTTGATACGCCAAATTGATTCATTAAAGTTGGAAAGGCAATATTGACAGCTGTTTCTCCTACTACTCCACAAAATGACATTAATCCAGCAGCAATAATCGATAACATTAGACTAACTGGAATTTTCTCTTTAACATTTTCCATAATCAGTTGTTCCTCCATGAATAATTTTATTTAATAATTTAGTAAATTCTTCGATTTCTTTATCAGACATAATCGAATGTAAATGTTCACTTTCTAGACTTAAATAATCCTTTGTTTTAGAACGGATTTGAAGTGCTTTATCAGTCAAAACAATGTGCTTTAACCGGGCATCCTTTTCATCTGGTTCTTTTTGAATCAGACCATGTTCCTCCATCCGATTCAATAGGATCGATACCGTAGATCTTTTAACCACTAACATTTTTTCAATATCTCGTGGGCAAACGTTACTATCTCTTTTATCATATAGATAATCAATTAATAACAGTTGGTTTCCTGTTAACCCAAATTTTTTTGTATAATTATCAAAATTTGTAACTATCTGATTAGAAGCAATTTTTAACAGTTTGCCGATTGCTTCACCTTTCATAATAATTCTCTCCTTTTTGTTAGCTGTCTAACAAGATTATCCTACCATATTTTTTTTATTCACGTAAGGAATTTAGCAAATAAAAAAACTACCTAGAAATTAATAATAATTCTAAGTAGTTAGTTAAGTAAGTTATTATGCTAATTGTGTTAGTTTTTGGGCTAATTGGGAATATGTGATTGGCTCATCATTGTCAGGATCTAACCAAATAACCTTTGTTAGATGATTTTGTTTCAATAATTGAGCAACTTGGGCATACTTGGCAACTTTTCCATAGTCACCCTTTCCCATTGCATTGTCAATCAATGTGTCAAAGTCATTAGCAAATTTAAATTCTAAATCACGAAGTTTAGCATTAAATGAAGCTTGATCAAATTCCATAATAATTTTTTGTGCAGTTTTTTCATCGTTCGATTGACGAACTTTATCAACGAATCGATTTCCTTCAACAAATCGATCAAAATCAAAAATCTTTTCTTTTTGTAACTGATTTAAATAGTTTAATAAATTAGGATATTTTTGTGACATATTAATGGCTCCTTTTGAACGTATGCGTTAATTATAACATAACAGATGTGTTCTATTTAACATTAAGGATATCTGCTAAACTCGTGTTCTTAAGTTCTAAAAGCATCTTTTCTTCTATTGTATTCAAAACATTTTTTTCATTATTGACCCATGTTTCAACTTCAGTTTTATTTCTATCAAATGAGTCAAAATCAAATGAATCATATATTTTAAATAATGGATTAACTCCCTCAATTGAATTAAATATATCTAAAAGAGAAATTTGATTAGTATCCTTACTCAATGCTAATCCACCATCAATACCTGCCTTCGTATCCAATAAGCCATTTTTTTTCATTAACGAAATCAGTCTTTTTATACTTGGAACAGGTATCTTTAATTTATCAGAAATATTTTTAATTGATAAATATTTACAATCTTCCATTTGAGATCCAGCTCCTATATAAGCCATAATGGAAATTGATTGTGAAAAAGCGGTTGAATATGCCATTAAATCATCTTCTCTTTTAAATTAATTAAATTATATAGATTTATTATACAATTTAATCAGCTAATTTCCTAAAGTAAACCAGTTATTTCTTAAAAACTTAAATGATTATTTTTTTTAGTTGATTTTTTATTCAATCGACGAAAAATAAATGCTAACAAAATGATTGAAAAAACAAATGGATTAGCAATCTTATATATTTTGGTAAATGCTTGTGAGAATTGCTTCTTAGTATTATGTCTGACTCTTGTAGTAGCTAGATTAATCTTATTTTCTGTTTTTTTAATTTTACTATTAATCTTTTTAACAATTGTTGGCTTCAATTTAGAACGCATCTGAACAGGAAATTTTATCAATTCTGCATTAATTATCTTATTCTCTTGAGCATTAGAAACATGGTATGGTTTATTTTTTTCATTTTTCTCTTCACGAATACGCTTTGTTACTTGACGTTTCATCCTATTTGTTTGATTAGAACTAAGATTCAATCGTTCAACTTGGTTTTTAGCATAACTAATTGATTGATTTTTAGCTGTCTTTACATTATTGCTTAATGCTGTAATAAAGATAGAAGCTGCTAAAGCAAAACCTATCAATCTCATTACTAAAATAACTGGTTGAGAGGACGATAATAAATCTCCATTAAAATCAGATGCTGCTAAACTTTGCATAGCCCCAGTTATGATTCCATAACCTGCACCTAATACTGCACAAGCAATTGCCACATGAAACTGATTATACATATTAATATTCCAAAGAAGAATATAAGCTACTCCCATAAATAAAGCAGCTAAAATAATGGAAATTCGACCACCAATTTTTTTAGCTAACATTGATGCAATTGGCGAAAATACCACGATCATTGCTGATGCAGGTGTAATTAACAATGCTGCAGTTAAATCACTCTTATTTTGTAAACTAACGAAGTAAGTTGGTAATACTGATAGAACACCAACAAAGAAAACCGTTCCGATTAACATAGATAATGCTGAACCATTAAATTGACGATAAGTAAATAATTTCATTGGAATCATTGGATAGTCAATTCGACGTTCATATAAAATGAATAAAATTAAGGCAATAACACTAGTCACAAATAGACTAATGATGCTTGCGCTGCTCCATCCCCACTTGTTACCTTGAACTAGAGCCAACGTTAGTGAAAATAGAACAACTATACTTAGAATACTTCCTAAGATATCAATCTTACTATCAGTGACTTTTTCATTAAAGTTCATTGCTACTAAACAAAGGGCAATTGTAATAATTGCTAATGGAACATTTATAATAAACACCCATCGCCAATTAAATGCTTGAGCTAAACTTCCACCAATGCTAGGCCCTAATGCTCCTGCTAGTCCCTGCGTCATACTCAATAACGCAATCACCAAAGATCTTCTTTGAATTGGAACGATTGAAATCCCAATAATCATTGATAATGGAAAAACAAATGCAACTCCAAAAGCTTGAATTGATCTTCCCAAAATAACAATACTAATGTTTGGAGCAAAAGCAGCAATAATTGCTCCTATTAAAAAAATAAAAGTTCCAGCTAGGAACGATTTATTAACGCCAATTCTTTGTGCTAATCTGCCAAATGGAATTGTTAAAGCTGCAAAGATAATTGTATATGCGTTAATTGCCCAGGTCATTGAAGTCAAATTAGTATGCAAACCATGTTCAATTTCTGGTAAAACAACATTCATAATCGTTTCATTTACTAGACACATGAATGTACCAATACACATTGCAATAATTATGGACACTTTCTTGAAATTACTCATTATTAATTCTCCTTTATTATATAAACAGTATAAATCATTTATACTGTTTATATAATAACTCAAATTTTAACTTTTTCAAGCAAAATAAAATCTATTTGATACAAATAGATTCTTTAACTAGAATTATTTCTTTTTTTAATGCATTTTAACGTTCCATAATTTCATTTTAAGCTTCATTTTAGGTTCGTCCCTTATAGTATAGATACTATCAAATGATGATAGTAAATAAACATTACCCAAAGGAGTGAAACAACATGTCAAATATTCTAATTACAGGTGGTGCTGGTTACATTGGTTCCAACATTGCTGTTGAATTATTAAATCGTGGTGATAACGTCACAATTATCGATTCATTCGCTAAGTCTGATCAATCACGAATTCAAGAAATCGAACTTGCAACAAGTCGGAAAGTTAATTTTGAAAAGGGCAACATGCTAAATGTCCCATTTGTTGAACAGGTGTTAAAACGATACCAAATTGATTGTGTTGTTGACACTGCCGGATACAAATCAGTTGGTGAATCCGTTCATAATCCAATTAAATACTTCCAAAATAACGTTAACGGAATCGTCAATTTACTAATCGCGATGCAAAACGCAAATGTTAAAAATATCGTTTTCAGTTCTTCCGCCTGTGTTTACGGAAGTCCAAAACACAATCCTATTCGTGAAGAAGATACCGCTAAAAGTATGAATCCATACGGAACAAGTAAAAAACAAGATGAACAAATTTTAAAAGATGTTGTTAATAGCAAACACGGTTGGAGTGCAATTGCATTAAGATACTTTAATCCTCTCGGTGCAAACGAAAATGGTTTATTGGGTGATTTACCTAAGGGTAAACCTGATAACTTAGGTCCTGCTATCTTCAATGTTTTAATGGGCAACCAAAATGAATTAAACATCTTTGGGGATGATTACGATACCCCCGATGGAACTGCCATTCGTGATTACATCCATATCACAGATTTAGCTCAAGGCCATCTTGCTGCAATTGATCAAGTAATCGAAAACGAAAACTACTTTGACGCAATTAATTTAGGGAGCGGAAAAGGATACAGTGTTTTTGAAATTAAGAATGCTTTTGAAGTAGCTAGTGGCGAACCCATCCCCTTCTTAGTAACTCCCCGTCGAAAAGGCGATGCTAAAAAGACAATTGCTGATATCAGTAAAGCAAAGAAAGTTTTAAATTGGACTCCACAACGTTCCCTCCAAGACATGTGTGAATCTAGTTGGGCTTTTTTAGAAAACCGCGTCGATCCTTTAATCAAAGCAATTAATTAAATCCGTTATTCTCCCCCTCCAAAAAATAAATTAAATTCTTACAAAAAAACGTGTCGAACTCAGATTGTAATCTGAATTCGACACGTTTTTAATTTAATTATCTTAATACCATGGCACGAGAACCACGTTTTTTAGTTGTAAAGTAATTCATAAAGTTAGAAGTTGAAGTCCAGAAAATTTTACCTGTTGATGACTTCCACTTAAGTGGATCAGCAATTTCAAAGTAACCTGGTTTGTATCCAACCATTATTAAAATGTGATCAGAATTTGGATGTGACATCCCTCTAGCTCCTTCAAATACAACTGGATTTCCATGACGAATTTCATAAATTAACTTCGTCTTAGAAGCCCCTGTGATATCAGCAGCTGCATTAGTCCACTTAGTTGCATACCGAGCTAAAGCAACTGGATAAATAGTTGCTCCAGAACCACGACGATATGGATCAGCAGTATAACCATAATTAGGATTACTACTACGTGGAACCCCATCAATAAATGCCTTGGTTGAAACGTTAGTAGCTAAACCTCTAACACTCAATGCCATTAATAAACTAACGGCTTCACAAGCATCTGGAGCATAAGTAGGATATAACTGACTAGAATAAGTAAATGGTAATTGGTAATTAGTAACTTGACTTAAGGCTTTTGCATTGATCCAACCTAAGTTCTTGCTACCATATGTTGGTCCTAAACCATAGACTTCAAAATAAGTATTGTTACCCTTCGTAGCAACTCGGTTCAACTTAACTAATTGGCCCTTAAGTTGTTTAGTATTTCCTTGAGCTTGAACACCCTTAGCATATGGTTGACTCCAAAATCTGATGTTTGAAGTATTGATGCTTCGTAAACGATATTGGGTTGCAGACTTAATTGTATACCCATTAGAACTATCATCATTAGATGTACTATTGGAAGTACTATCACTGGATGATGAACCAGCCTTAACAACTGATGAACTAGCATCCTTAGACGTTGAAGATGCCTTGACACTGGATGAGCTAGCATCTTTAGTTGTCGAAGCCGCTTTAACATTCGAACTAACACCTGCAAACATAACAAGTGCTCCTGTAAATGTTACAGCGCTTAGCAAAAGTTTCTTAATTTGCTTCATGATATGAATACCCTCTTTATTTATTTATACCATCATTATACATTCAAACGGTATTAAAATAAAAGGGATTATGTTGTGTGCAATGCAATTGTAACATTTACGTATTATTTGTTGTCGAAAAGTTAAAATTATTAATTCTTTTCAGCTTGTTTTTCTTGATATTCTTTTTCAGAACCTAATTTATTTACATATCCATTAACTTCGTCCTTTTGATTTTGATTAACATAGTAATCATTAACTAATTGATCAACAGTAACATTTTTTGCTACTAAATGGCCACCAGCAACACCTTTGGTCTTAGATGGAACCCAGTACTTATAAGTTACATTGTTACCATTTCTTAAGTAGTAAATAAAGGAGGTTGGATCTCCATTAGCCGTTACCATACTATAACCCTTGAGTTGGTTATCATTTCCTGCATATTTATTTTGAACTTTTCCATAAAACATCGCATTGTCTTTAACATTATCCTTAAACCAGTCTGGTTCTTGTAACAATGCTACCATTGTCCCCACAGTCTTATCATCAATATTATCATTTTGCATAGATGATGAACTACTATTAGAACTATCACTATCACTGCTACTTGAAACTGAGGAACTTGAAGAACTAGAGTTTTTCTTAACTTGCTTTTCTAAACTAGTAATTTTCTTAGAATTTTTATCGGATTGTGAATCATTGTTATTACTGTTCCCACAAGCAGTTAAAATGCTAATGGAACCTAGCAATAATAATGCTGTACCTAATAATTTACTTTTCTTCATAATAAATAATC
Organism: Nicoliella sp. ESL1149; assembly: GCF_058107265.1. Taxonomy (NCBI): domain Bacteria; kingdom Bacillati; phylum Bacillota; class Bacilli; order Lactobacillales; family Lactobacillaceae; genus Nicoliella; species Nicoliella sp. ESL1149. The sequence continues at coordinate 173,360 of NZ_JBYLUE010000004.1, forward strand.
TCCTTATAATATCTCTATCAATATTAGTATACTCCGATATAAAGTATTTTATTAGAATAAAGAAACTAGGATGTCAAAATTAATTGATATCCTAGTCAATATTACAATTCCAAATTATTTAAATGAACCATGGCGATTGGTACTTACGAACTTCTTATTGGCAGTAATATACTTACCATGACCAATTTTGTATCGAGCAACTCCATTGTTGTAGGAGTAGCCCTTAATCTTAAGCTTAGTTCCACGTTTCAAATGGGTAATTCGGTTTTTACCGAATTGAGTACTACTATGAACTTCAATTCCCTTTCTATAAATAACGTGAGCAACTTTAGGGGTCTTCTTATTTTGATAATATGCTAACCCAATATAATTTTTACGAGCAGTTAAATACCCAGATAACTTGTGGCTAACACCGTTCTTAAAGAATCTAGTTTGAACATAATAACGAACGTAACCTTTCTTATTAACTGAAATATGAGTAGCTTTAAATTCATAAGCCTTGTTACGACGACGTTTATTGAAGTGGAAAATTCGTCCATCCTTAGTAACAAAACTAACGTTGTAAAGGAACATTCCCTTATCCTTAAGATAGATATAAGTTGGATGCTTCTTTAAGTTTCGATTATATTGAGCAACATAACCAATTTGGAATCCGAGTGAATGAACACTTAGATCGCTAATAGCCAACTTATCCTTATTGGCTTGTTTCATTCCGTTCTTAGAATCATGCCAACCATGATCATAGGTATGGTTACTGTCATCAGTTCCATTCGTATCCTTAGTTGCATCTTTTGCTCCATGAATGTATTCATTTGGATCAGAAGATGGTGTTTGATCGTTAGATGCACTTGGTGTAGAACCAGGTTCACCTGATGGTGTAAAGCCTGATGCACCTGAATCATTAGCTGAAGGATTAGAACTTGGTGTCACAGCACCACCACCCTCAGCATCAGCCTTAGAAGCAGCTGAAGCTTCACTAGCTGCACTCTTAGCAGCAATACTTGCAGATTTAACTAAACTAGCATCATGAGAAATTTGCGAAGCAGCTGAACTAATGATTACAAACGCGCTAGAAGCAATCGATGCTTCACTAGCTGCAGCACTTGAATTAGCTTCTGCAGCTGAAGCGGATTTAACTGCATCTGAAACATCTCCATTAGCAGAATCTGCAGCAGCTTCACTAGAATATGAAGCCGCATTATTTGAATAACTATTCATTGCAGAATTGGCTGAACTTAATGTTGGAGCTTCACTATTAGCGGTAGAGGCTGCCTGAGAAGCATCACTAGCTAAGGAATGGTTATAAGAAGCAGCTGAACTTACGGCTGCTGAAGCACTAGCAACAGAAGGACTACCGTCGCTCTTCTTAATCTTGTCAGCTTCCTTAGATGTGTTATCAGTATCAGAAGTGGCAGAACTAATAATGGCATTGTTAGAATCATTAGCAGTTGAGTCGGCACTAGCTTGTGAGTTCGCACTGGAAACTGAACTTGCTTGACTAGATACGTTCGCACTAGCACTGCTTGCTCTTGAACTAGCGTTAGAATCGTTGTAACTAACGGCATCGGAAGCAGCTGAGGAAGCCCCACTGATGGCTGAACTTGATATACTTGCAGCAGTAGAAGCGGCAGCAGCAGCCGAATCAGCTTTACTTCTATAACTATCAGCTGATGAAACCGCTGATGAATCGTTACCTGAAATCACTTGAGCAGCCGAATTAGCAGCAGAAGCAATTGATGCTTCATTAGAAGCAACGCTTGCGGCACTCGATGCCACTACAGACTCACTACTAATGAATGTTGAATCACTGTTAACATGTGAATTAGCAGAAGCACTGGTTACAGAACTAGCACTACTTGCGGCATTAGACATCGCTGCACTAGCACTTGATGCTACTGACTTAGCACTACTTGCAATAATGGAATCATTTTCAGCATGGGCTTGATCATTAGCGATTGAAGCATCATTAGCATCTTGACTGGCAATCTTCGCATCATTAGAAGCACGAGTCGATGCACTTGCTGCACTGTTATTTTCGTTTGAAGTGGCAGTTGAATAACTAACAGCTTCAGAAGCATCAGAAGTTGCTGAGGCGGCTGCAGAAGAAGCTAAACTTGCATATGAAGAAGCTAACGAGGCATCACTACTATTACTTGCAGCACTATTAGCTAGAGAAGCATCTTTTGATGCTTCAGCATTTTCTGATGAAGTTCTATTAGCATAACTATTAGCAGCTGAAGAATCAATAATGGCAGCCGATTTAGCACTTTGGGCATCACTAGAAGCAATGATCACATCAGAAGATTTAGAATTGGCATCCGCTGCATCCTTGCTAGCACGAGATTGGGCACTACTAATAACAGAATCAGTATTAGGGATTGAATGGGCTTCACTGTTAGCTGAGTTAGCCTGACTAGCTTTAGAATGAGTTACATCCGCATCAGATGAAGCACTGGATGCATCAGAAATAGCTGGATTGTCATCGGCACTCGCTGCTGGAGCAGCAGAAGCACTTGCGTGACTTCCTGCGTCGGATGCAGAAGAAGCAGTGCTCTTAGCGCTGGAAATAATTGAAGCAATGGTACTAGCTGCATTAGAAGCTGCAGAACTAGCTAGAGATGCTGCTGATTGAGCTGCTGCTGAATCACTGTTGATTCTTCCTGACAATGAAGCAATTTCTGAAGCAATTGAAGCTGCACTTGTTGCATTGTTTTTCGCACTCGTAGCTTGACTATCTGCGTCACTCTTATGTGGATCAGTTGCGATACTACCCGATTGAGCTCCAGAAGAATCACCTTTTGAAGCCGCACTGGAGGCATCAGTTGCAGTACTATTAGCAGCTGCGGCGGCAGAGCTGGCACTCTTAGCATTATCACTAGTTGCACTCGATAAGCTCTTGATTTCATCACTCATACTACTGATTGCGGCTGATGCACTTGAAGCATCTGCTGAAGCTGAACTGTAAGCATTAGAAGCACTACTGATTACTGTACTATCACTATTAATTGGATACTTCTCACCACTACTCATTGGTTGAAGAGACGAATCATGGCTATTCAAAGAAGCCATGCTACTCTCTGCTGAATTAATTGATGATGCGGAACTAGCGATACTCTTATTCGATGTTGCAGCGTTATCAGAAGCACTATTTGCAGAACTGGTATTGTTATTAATTGCCTTTGAATCATCAGCAGCAGAATTAGCATCAGCGCTAGCACTGGATGCTGCACTAGAAGCACTATCAGCAGAAGCATTTGCTTTGGCAGCGTTACTGATAGCGGTACTTGCACTACTAATTATTGCACTATCATTGGCAACAGATGTCTTCGCATCATTAGCACTGCTAATCATTGCACTGGCAACTGATGAAGCACTGGCAGCAGTTGAAGCATCATTACTTGCAGCAGTACTTGCTGAACTTGCAGAAGCCGCAGCAGAACTACCAGCAGCCTTATCCATTGCCGCAGATGAAGCATCGCTATCCTTAGCAGCCTTACTATATGCAGAACTTGCTGCTTCGGAAGCAGATTTAGCAGCACTACTCTGAGCACTAGCATCATTAGCGGCAGCTGAAGCAATTGAAGCTGCCGAGTTAGCAGTTGAGTTAGCACTGTTAGCAATACTATTTGCAGTACTCATAGCAGCTGAAGCTGAATTAGCAGCACTCGCTTGACTGGAAATGTAACTGTGAACTCGTCCACTTGGATAGTTACTTGCTTGAGATTGGGCTGAAGTGTTCGAAGTATTAGCAGATGAAGTAATACTATTCGTATCAGAAGTAATACTGTTTACACTACTTGCATTGCTAGAAGCACTCTTAGCATGATCACTTGCTGAAGCGGAAGCACTTGAAACAGCATTGCTATCATTACTTGCTGTATTCGAATCAATTATTGTATGAGCCTTCGCATTTTGGATAATTGCATCGTCGGCTTTTTGGCTAGCAATTTTTTCATCTTCAATTGCTTGATTAGCAGCTGATTCAGCAGAAACAGTCGCATTACTATTAACAATGTATGCATTATGTGCTGCAATAGCCGCATTGGAAGCTGCAATTGCTGCATCAGAAGCTACTGCTGCTGCACTTGAAGCATCAGGAGCATTACTTGAACTAGAATCTTTTGCAATTTGAGCTTCAGCTGAATTTTCAGTACTTTCTGCAGCAGAAGCTTCAGAAGATGCGCTACTCATTATTGCTGAAGCACTAATAGCAGCTGACGCAGCTGAGCTAGCAATTGAACTTTGAATTGTAGCATCAGAACTCTTTTCACTGGCAATAGAAGTATCTTCTGATGCTGCAGAAGCATCACTAGCTAAGGAGCTAGCAATTGATGCAATGCCAGAATTAGCATTAGCAATTGAAATCGTATCATTATCAACGGAACTGGCAATTATTGCATTAGAAATTGTTGCTGAATTGGCACTACTTGCGTTGGTTGAACCATTGATAGCTGAATCAGCACTTGATTGATTAGATGAAATCTCACTACTTGCAGAATTTACTGATGAATGATTAACACTGGTTGCAGAAGCAGCACTGGAAATCATTGATGAAACTGCACTCTGAGCGGTACTTCTAGCTGCAGAGGCAGTAGTAGAAGCACTATTTAAAATTGAATTATCCTTATCAACTTGATTTGAATCAACGATTAATTGAGCAGCGGCTTTAGAAGCAGCGGTACTTGCAGATTGAGCAATACTATTTTGGGTACTTGCATCGGTAGAAGCCGAACCTGCACTTACGTTTCCAGTACTTGCTTCATCACTATTACCATTAAATGCCGCTGACGAAGCTTCACTGTTATAAGCTGAACTAGCAATATTTGCCGCGTTAGCAGCTGATGCAGCAGCACTAGAAGCCAATGCCATTTCAGAACTATAAATTGAGTTTTGCAAACTTGCATCAGAACTAGCAGAAGTAGCATTGGATGAAGCTGAACTTTCAACACTGTTCATATCACTTGCGGTGCTATTAGCACTACTTACGCTAGACAACGAATGGTTTAAACTGTCTAAACTACTAATAATGCTATCATCACTAGTAATTGATTTTGCTTGGCTAGCTGCATGTGAAGCTGTCGAACTAGCGGAACTATCATCGGCTGAAGCTTTGCTACTACCATCATTAATACTCTTACTTGCATCAGAAGCAGAGTTAGCTGAACTTTGCGCACTACTTGCTGAATTTTGCGCATTATTAGCATAACTATTGGCAATTACAGCATCATGAATAAAGACAGAATCAGATGATGCAACCACGGAAGCACTATTTGCAACTGAATTATCAGCCGATAATGAACTCAAGGCCTTTGAAGCAGCAGTTGATTGTTTAATTGCATCATTAGAAGCAGATATTGCTAACGAGTTAGTTGCACTCGCAATACTAGCTTGATTACTACCATCACTGTAATCTCCCTTAGCAGAGTCACTCGATGCAGCAGTAGAAGCTGATGACGCAATTGCACTTTCACTACTTGCAACACTTGCATCAGAACTTGCAGCTGAGCTGGCTGAAGCGATTACTGATGATTGTTTAGCAGCGTCTGAATTGGCTGAAGAAGCATCACTGGCAGCGGAATTAGCTTGACTAGCAGCCGAAGCCATTGAAGAATGACCACGAGCACTTGGATTATCAGAATTTTCTTTACTTGCAGCTGAAGCAGTTGAAGACGTTGAAGTATTATCTGAGCTAGTTGCACTTGAGAATGTACTTCCACTTGCACTATCGCTATTAATTGCCGTTGAAGCACTATCAACTCCGCTGGCAGCACTACTTGTTGTTGAGGCATAACTACTTGTTTCTAATGAAGCCAAGTTAGCCGCAGCCATTGAAGCATCACTAGATGCAACTGAAGAAGCAGTACTTGCTGTATTTTTATCATTATTTGCTCTGGACGCAGCTGAAGCAGCTTTACTTCTTTCAGTACTTGCTATAGCAGCAGCACTAGAGGCAATACTATTTTCAGTTGAGGCGTCTTTAGCATTATCTGAAGCACTATTAGCACTAGTTATTGCTGTTGGTGCATCACTATCATTCGCATTAGCAGAAGATGTTCCGTTAGAATTAACAATCGCTTTAGAATTATCTTCACTAGCTTGTTTAGCTGCACTTGAAGCTACTGCGGCAGCACTTGAAGCTGCTTCACTGGCAGAAGCAGCATCACTACTGGCACTGTTTGCATCTCTTGCCGCAGAACTAGCAATACCTGCTTCATCAGAAGCCCCACTAGTATAACTATTCAAACTACTATCACTAAAGTGACCAGGGAACTTACTATTCATCGAATTAGCTTCCGAAGCCGTACTTGATGCTCGATTCCGACTACTGTCGGCATCAGAAGCAATTGAACTAGTTGCTTTACTATCAGAAGATGCATTTGTACTATCAGTGTTTGCTGATGTTGCATCATTACTTGCTGACGTTGCTTCACTAGAAGCTGAACTAGAATCACTACTTGCTTGAGAACTAGCTGAAGTTGCCGTATTGGAAGCCGAACTCATTTCACTGGAAACGAAGCTAGAAGCAGATGATGCAGCACTGGATGCAACAGAAGCTTGGCTATTTGCATTACTATCCGCACTAGATAAAATGCTTGCTTGATTACTTGCATCCGTATTTGCTTCTGAAGCAGCGGTAGATGCAGCTTGAGCAATCGAGCTTTCAATTGCGGCTTTACTTGCTTCCGAAATGGCAGTTGACATCGCACTTGATGCTCCCGATTTAGCTAATGATCCATCATCGGCATTTTTACTTTGAGTACTTGTAGCGTACGAAGACGCAATTGAATAAGCTGTCGAAGCTGCTGCTGAATCAGAACTTGCGGCTGCTGAAGCTGAATTAGCAATACTAGATTGACTTGATGCATTTGCTTTATCATTAGCAATTGCTGTTGAAGCAGAGTTAGCAACGTTAATCAAACTAGTCATCGCAGTTTGGGCACTCGTAACTGCAGATGCCCAACTAGAAATGTCGTTTTGATTATGATGATTCAAATCATCAATCTTTTTAACAGCTGAACTAACAATTTTTTCTTCATTACTGATATCAGCTGACTTTGTACTACCAGTCGCAGAATCATTATCAATTGCTTGTGACAAACTGGCAACCGCACTACTTGCTAAACTAGCAACAGATGAGGCTTCAGAAGCTGCGCTTGAAGCAGCTTGGGCTGATTGAGCAGATTGATTAGCTTGGTTATAATCATTTGCACTTTGATAATCATTATTAGCACGTTCAACAGCACCAGAAGCAGCAATAGAATCTGCATTCGCACGGTTAGAGGCATTACTTCCGAATGTCGCATTCGCACTGGTCGTATTTTCGGCAATTGCAGCAGCACTAGCTGCACTAGAAGTTTGTTGCACTGCAGCAGATCCGTTGCTCCGATTTCCATCTGCAGAAGCGGCACTAGCAGTACTCATCGCAGCAATAGCAGCAGAATTTTGTTGACTTGTTATTTGGGCAGCAGCTGAAGCCGCAACACTGGCAGAACTAATTACACTTTGTTGGACTGTAGCATCATCTAATTCTTGTTTAACTAATCTAGCTTCAGATTGAGCAGCACTATTAGCCATGGAAATTGCGATACTACCTCGTGCTGTACTTCCCCCGCCATTATCATAAATACTTGCAGCTTCACTGGCATAAGAACTAGCAGAGGCATTTTGACTGATTAAACTATTAACAACAGCATTAATACTGGTCTGTTCACTATCAATTGCTTTAGAATTAGACTGTGCCGTAGAATTAGCGGATGATGCTAAGGAAGCATTGGAAGATGCTTGTAATGAATCATAGTTAGTAACCGCCTTATTATTTTGAGCAATTGCATCTGATGCAGCTGCAGATGCTCTAGCATTTGCTTCACTAACCTCTTTAGATTCAGCTGAAGTATATCCGGCATACGTACTTGCAGAAGCAAGTTGTTTTTGTAAATCAGCTTCAATTGAAGTAATTGCACTGGATGCATTACTTGCAGCAGCAGATTTAGCACTTGCAGCAGCACTATCTGGACCCTGGCCATTAGAAATTCCGGTTTGTGCTTTTGCATCACTAGCAAATGCATCTGCACTAGCTTGATACTGTTTAATTAAAGCATTGTCCTTATTTGCTGCGGCTTGAGCAGAATTAATGATACTATTGTTAGAAGCAATTTGACCGGTATAAATATTCGCTTGAGAAACAGCAATCGATGCGGTTGCACTATCAACTGCGATTGCAGCGGATTCACTGGCAACTTGATTACTAATAAAACTATTATTTTCTTGACTTGCCACACTCGCCGTTTCAGCAGCAGCGGAACTAATATCCGTTGCATGTCGTGCGGCAGAACCAGCATCATTATTAGCACCACTTAAGTTTGCACTAGCCGATGCAGAAGCAGAACTAACCGCTATAATTGAATTGTCATCAGCGTTGGCTGATTTATTAACGTCACTAGCAGTACTGGAAGCACCATGATAGTAACTTTCAGCTGAAGCAGCATTTTCAGCTTGACTATGGGCAGAATCAATCTGGCCCTTAATTGCAAGGATGTCGCCACGATCACCATTAGCAGTATCATTAGCCGTAGATGCAACTACACTAGCTGACTCGGCTGACACTGTTTGATTATGAGTCTCAACAGCGTAAGAATCAGCAATACTAGTATCTCGATAGGTATCAGAAATATCAGCCTTAACAGCATTTTCATATTTTAAGGAATCTGCGCTATGACCAGCTTCAAATGCTGATTTTTGAGCTTTACTATCGTCATTAAACTTCGTAATATCATTAACTACATCAATATAAGCACTACTTGTGTCAGCAGCATAACTAACCGCAGAATTACAATAAGAACTGGCAATTGTAGCGGCATTCGAAGCTATAATATACTGACTATCCGCATCTTTACTTTTATCCGTAACTGAAGATTGGAGTGAAGAAATTTGAGCACTATCACTAGCGATCGTTGAATTATCGGGATAATCACTCGATAACGAATTAACATCTTTACCTTCAGCAGAAGCGGCATTCGACGTATCAGTATTACTACTGGTGGTTGAAGTAATATTCTTAGCAGAATCAGATGCTTTATTACGAGCTGAGATAGCAGCAGAAGCATCCGCTGATGCCTGAGAAGCAGCATTTGAAGCTTCACTACTTCCCTTGTTACCGTATCCGCTCCCACCATAAACATTCAAAGCTCTATCAATTGCATCGGATGCAGCAGCACTGGCTCTCGTTCTACCCGATTGAATAGCACTATTATCGGAGTTCAGACTCGTAATTGCAGCACTCATTACAATGTTTGCAGAACTAGCGGCCTTAGCATCATTACTAACGATTATTGAATATGAGGTTGCTGCGGTACTATCTATAATTGCGGCACTACTAAAGTCATTTGCTTCGGAATGATTTCCCTTGGCAGCATAACTAGAAGCTGTAGCAGCATCAGCTGCCGCTTTAGAAGCGGCTGTAGAAGCATTAACACTATTAGCTGAGGCATCCCCTGACAATCTTGTTTCTGTACTACTTGCACTACTAATCGTTGCACTTTGTTTATCAGCATCAGCCATTTCATTTTTAACGTCACTTGCAATACTATCTACTTCAGATTTATCTTTAACAATTGCTGCACTATTTGATGCTGTACTTGCGTCCATCTGTTTACCAGAGGTTAAACTATTAACCAGTGAATCTGCCCAACTAGCATCAGCGCTAGCCTTGCTGACCTGTGCTGCTGCTGATGATGCTTGACTATATGCAATAATGGCGTTGGATTCATATGCGCTGGCGTTATTATTATTCTGATTAACAGTTTCAGCATCGCTAGTAACGATAGCAATATCAGCTGCTGCTTTTGAAGCAATACTAGTAACCACTGATATTAATGAAGCAACCGAATTCGCTTCACTACTAGCTGATGAAACAGCATTTGAAGCTGCCGTCGAAGAAGTAATAACTTTAGCCTTAACACTATCGGCAATGGTAGAATCACTAGAAACGTTGCTAGATGCTTGAGATCCAGCATTAGAAAAGTAACTAGCCATATTAGCTGCTGAACTCGCTAATGAAGCATAGTCACTAGCAACACTAGCATCAACAGAAGCATCAGCCCCATTATTACTTTTGGCATCATTAGATGTTTTACTATTATAAGTATCCGCCATACTGGCAAATGAATTTGCAGCTGAGGCAGCAGAGGATGCAGCTGTTGAATCATAGGAAGCATTTGCTGTATTTCTTTGAGCATCACTATCGGCACTAGCAATCAAACTGTTATAGCTATTAACTGATGACAATGCCGCAGAGGTTATTTTTTTCGCATCACTAATGATATTATCTTGAGCACTATTAAAACTATCAATCGTAGCAGAGTTATCATCACTAGCAATTTGACTATTGATTGAATCCACTTCACTGGCAATTGAGTTAATTACAGAAGCATTAACAGATGCTTCTGATGCATTCATACTAGCTCCATTCTTTCCCTTTACAGCCTCTGATGCAGCTTCCGAAGCTAATGAAGCTGCCTTACTTGCATCTGAAGCCTTACTAGAAGCTGATTTAGCATCACTTTGAACAGAGTCTAATGCTGCTGATGCTGCAGAAGAAGCATTAGATGCAGCATTACTAATAATGGTATTGTCACTGGAAACGCTTGTTGCAGCAGTTGAAATAATTGCTGCTTCTGAACTAACAATACTTGCCATCGAAGATGCAATGGATTGTTCAACAGCAGCATCACTCGCTGCCGCCGAGGCAGAGGCAATTAATGCGGCCGTTTGTGAAGCATCCCCGTGTGCTGAAGTAATGGAATTAGCCATACTACTGTCCATACTAGCAACACTAGAAGCAGATTGAGCAGTACTAGAAGCTAATGATGCAGTTGAGTTAGCTGATGATGCAACTGAATTAGCACTAATAATTGTATTAATATTATTATTTAAATCGTTATTAACATTTGAAACGGCATTTTGATCATTAATAATTGCGGCAAAAGCATTAGAAACTGCTGGATTTTTAAAGTTATTTTGATTCAAACTATTAACTAAACTAGCAGCTGATGTAATAACACTATCTTCTGTACTAGCAAGTGAACCTAAGGATTGAGCTGTACTCGAGTTCAAGCTGCCACCATTAAATAAGCTATTAGCAACACTGGCATTACTAATTGCAATTGATGCGGCTTCAGATGCTGAACTGTCAGCAGCACTAATGATTGCAGAATCGCTGCTGTTTACCTCATCATTTGCAGATTGGTAAGCAGAATTGGCAATACTTGCTTGTGAACTAGCCACCGCACTATTAGAACTAACTGCCGTACTAGCAGAGGAAGTCAATTGTGCACTGGTATCAGTTTGTGCACTAGCTGTTGAAGTATTGTTAGCAGATTGAACAGCAACTGATGCAGCTGATGTAACTTTTGCAACAGCGGATGCAGCTGAAGCCATATTATCTGATTTAGCATAAGATGAAACAGCTGCACTAGCATCGTCAGCATCCTTGGCATTTTGACTAGTCATTGCGGCACTATCAGCAGTAGATTTAGCGGCACTATCCGTATCTTTTGCTAATGAAGCCGCGGTAGTAGCATTGGCAGCAGCTGATTGAGCAGCGGCACTGGCAGAGTTATATGCAGATTGAGCACTCTTCACTTCAGCACTAACAGTTGCATCACTAGCATTTGAACTAAATAAACTGTTCAAAGAAGCTAGGGCAGCTGAAGCAGCTTTCGCACTGTCGGCTGCAGTGGAGGCTGCAGTACTTGCGGAAGTTGCATCATTATCAACTGATTTAGCAGTACTATTAGCTGAACTAGCATCATTAGATGCAGAAGCAGCGGCAGAGTCAGCAGTTGATGCACTTACACTAGCTTCGCTATTTAAATGAGTTGCTTCTGCTTTATCAGCATTACTAGCCGTGTTATTAGCAGCTGTAATTGCGTTTGAAATGGTGGCTTGATTATCTGTAATATCTTTTCCACTATTGCTTGCATCGGAAGATAAATTCTTAATTGTCTTCTCAGCTGAACTTACTGTTGTGTTATATTGAGCTGCCTTTGCTGCTTCGGCACTTGCAGTGGAAACGGCATTAGAAATGGCGACTGAATTATCCCCGTTTGAATCTGCACTGGATAAATCAGCAGCTTGTTTAGCAGCTGAACTAGCATTTTTAGTAGCTTCACTTGCATTAGCAGAAGCCGTCTTAGCTTCAGTCGATGCTGCTTGAGCACTACTGTAATCTTTTGAGATTGCCTGACTATCAGCATTGATTTTAGCAACCGCAGCGGTTACAGTTGCCTTATCAGCCTCAATAGCCTTCTTTGCATTTGTGATATCAGCATTACTACTATCCATACTTGCCAAACTAGCCATAATTGAATCAGCAGCAGAGAACGATGCCATTGCCTTAGCGGCAGCAATAGAAGCTTGATTAGCAGCTTCAACTGATTGTTGAATGTCAGCAATGGAAGCATCCCCAGAAGTTATTGCCGAAGATGCACTTGTCATATCCGTGTTAGCCTGGCTCACTAAACTATTAGCCTCACTCACAGCTGCTGATTCGCTAATCTTTCCGTCAGCAGATGAAGCATAGTTTTTCACGTTATCATTAATTGAACTGATTGAAGTTTTTGAATTATTAATGGCATTTGAACTATCTTTAATGCTTTGTGCAGCTGTAGATGCAATTGATGAATTAGTAGCAATAAGATTAGCAGCTGTATCAACAGTACTACTATTTGCAGTAATCTTGTCCATAACGCCTGAATCAGCTTGAATATCATTATTTTTAACCGCATTTGATGTAACTACAACTAAAGAATTAGCATCACTTAAAGCGTTGCTAGCAACATTATATTCATATGAAGCAGTTGAACTTGCACTGGAAATAGCCTTACTTTCGTTTGTAGCAGAATCAAAAGCAATTGTTGCATCGCTAAATAAGCCGGATGCTGATTGAACTTGTTTGGCAATATCTGCTTGATATGAAGCAATACTTGTATCGGATGGATTAGCCTTTGCTTGATTAGACATAGCAGCGGAAGCGGCAGATAAAGACGTGTTCAATGCATTGATCGATTGCATATTTGCGGAAGCACTGTTGTAGTCAGTATTAGCACTAATTACAGCCGCACTAATTTTAGCTTGATTTTCGCTTGCACTATCAACGGTAGCTTGAGCAGATTTTGCAGCACTAGAAGCTGCCGATGAATAATCACTTGTCGTTGAGCTGTTCCCACCTAATCCAGCAGCTTTTGCACTTCCATTACTTTCTGAATTAACTGCATCACTGTATTGACTATTTACATTGGAAATAGTCTTAACTGTATCACTATAAAAACTATTTACGACGGATGCAACAGAAGCAGCAGTACTACTAATTGAGTTAACTGAGGATACATTTGTATTAGCATTCTCACTTGTAAGTGATGCATTGATTTGATTGGCATTATTATTTTGAGAAATTAAATTGGTTTTTTCTACTTCGTTACTTGCTTGTACAGAGTTATCTGCAATATGACTTACTGCACTATCATAGGTAGATGAAAAGGCTGTTTGATCACTATGATTACTAACAAAAGCACTGGCATCAGACAAAGAATTTTTGGTAGCACTAAAAGAGCTTGTGTTAGTTGCAATCGTCGAATCGTTAAGGGAAATGGCACTGTCTAACTTACTACTCATGCTCGAAATATCTGCACTAGAAACATTACTGCTATTATTTAAATTGGATCCAGAAGATTCACTAGATTGGTTTGAACTTGATTGACTGGATTCAGAAATACCAGTGCTACTATCAGTTTCATCCAAACTACGATTTGCAACGGTTTGGTTTGAATAATTAGCATTAGATGGCACAGAAGAAGAACTACTAGACACATTGTTACTCGTATCATTACTATTCGAACTATTATTTACTGCCGTTTGTCTTTCCTCAGCGGAACTTACATTCGCATCCGCTTTAACTTCTGGCTTGTCAATTAATTGATTAGCTCCTAAAAGACCAAACAACGAAATAGAAACAACTACCCATTGTTTCTTAACTTTTTTTAATAATTTTTTATCGTTCATTTTTTTGTATTGTTTCTTATTATATCCAAACATTTAAGCACCTCACAAAATTACTTAATTGACTCGCTCATATTAAAATATCTACATAGTCAATTTTATATTTTTCTGAACTTAAAAGCAAAATATGCCATTTTTATAATTAAATTTAATGAAAAATATAAAACTTAAAAATAAAAAATCCATATTCACTAATAATTAGTAAATATGGATTCAAAACGATTTAAAATTTATTTTAGAAAACCTTGTTACTCTTTAAGATATTTTCATGAAGTAATAAGTACCCATAACCTGATCTATCAAAGTAGAGGCCTTCAAACTCTTGTTGATGAGCAAATTTAGTGTAACGAACATCGCTCTTACTTAAATGACCAATCTTGTTAGCTGGGAAGGAGGTAATTTCTCCATCACTTAAAAGATAAAGACGATTGTTAGCTGGGTTATAACTCATTCCTTGTGGAATTACACCAGGTGCATATCTAATTCCTTGTTTAACCAAGTGGAATTTAACTGAATTGTTAGTAATCTTTCCCTTGTATAACTTAATAGAATTCTTTGGTGCAAATCCACCACCAGTAATTGTATAGGTATAAGCATTTCCCTTGTTATCAAATGCTAAATTGGTACTGATGATTGATTGACCAAATGAAAAGTTGATTTTACGAATTGGTTGTAAAGTTGATTTGCTAATTTCTTCAACACATGATTTATGTTGAGAAGCACCTGACTTATTACCGATCAACCATAGTTGACCAGTCTTATAATTGTACGTAAATGATTGACCATGACCACCATTGAATACGGATCCTTGCTTAATACTTGTTGGATTACTTGAGAAATCAAAATAACCAATGTTCATTCCTTGGTTATAATCATTGTAAGCGACATAAGCATGCTTTGCATCAGGAGTCAAAACTAACCCTTGTGGTGAGTTGTTTGGACTAGCTTGATGATTATTTAATGATTCATAATGGTTGAAAGTTACTGGATATCCAGCAACAGAGTTCAACGTATCAACATCTGATCCATCATAACTATGACCATCATATTTGGTACCATTATTAACATTGTTTACGACTTTGTATCCCTTAGTGGAGTAAGTACTTAAAGCACTACTATGTTGATTAATAACCTTTTCAGCACGTGCAGTATTACCACTAATGGCTAATAATGAAAGTGATAACGCGGATAAGGTTACACCCATCAATATATTCTTAATCTTCATAATTATATTCCCCCTATAAATTTAGGGTACTACTAATCCGTCAAACTCTCAACTAAAAGTTACACAAAAAATAATTTCTCAGGTCCCAAACAAATCACTTAAGATCCGCTATATCATGTGTGAATAATTATACCCACAAAAGCAACATTGATAACAATAAATCAATACATACTCTATCCGGTAAATACAAAAAAGACTTCAAATGTTGAAGTCTTTTTTACATGTATATTAATCTTATTTCAAAGCATCATAAACAGCTTGCTTTTCATCTTCAATCAAGTTAACTCGTCCTTTAATCGAACGAATATCCATTTGAATTTCACGAGTTAGACCAGGTTGATCCAATTTAGGTTCAAAGAATTCTTTGAACTCAGCTAAACGAGATGGGGTATGGAAAATAGCAGCCGTAACAGTAACAAATGTTCCGAATTCCATGTCACCACCAACTGTATCTTCTAACCATTGCCAGTCATCACGAATCCAAGTCCACGCAGCTTCTTGTCCTTTATGGTTAGCCAAGACGCCCTTATACCATGCTCTTAAATCTTGAGGTTTAATTACATTACTGTTTTCAAATTCATCGATCAACTTCTCAAGCATTTCTTTTTCAGTCGTCTTAGGGAGCGCAACTGATAAATCATTTTTATATCCTGAATCAGAAGTTGTAGCGTAATCTTTCAATAAGTGTTTGAACTTATTCGCAAAACAATAATTTTCAACCTCATTAGCAATAACTAATGACCGCACGTCGGCTGGTAAGTTAACTGGATTATCAGTATCATCAAATAACGCATGGGCAGCTTTTTTAGCTTCTTCATTATTACCATATAAAGCTGCACTGACAATGTATGGTCTTGTTAAAACATCATCATTACTATCACTATCATGTGGTTCTAATCCCAAACGATTGAACTGATCCTTACTTAACTTATTGAAAAGTGCTTTTAATTCTTTTTCTTCATCAGAATCTGGAGTAACAAATTGCTTTAAACTCCCGGCAAATTGATATAAAGCATCATTTACAACAAAAGAGTGACTGTCTGAAAAACGTGTTAAGAATGGAATAACACTTGCATAACTAATTTGACGACCTTGTGCAAGCAAACGTAAATCTTGAATGATTTGCATCTTGGAAATCGAATCTAAATCATTAATATGTTCTAAGATGTCATTGAGCAATGTTTGATCATACTTAACGATGAAATGGGAATTGTTTCCTACATTGATTCGGAAAGGCTTACCATTAGATTGACGTAATTCTTCGTAGTCACCTAAGTCAATCTCTTTACCTTTAAAAATTCGTGGAGCTTGATCATAGTTACTATTCAACGGAATTTGCCATTGACGACCAACATCTTTACCATCACCAATAAAGAATTGTTGTTGACTCAACTTCAATTTACCATCGACAACTTTAGCATCAACAACTGGATAACCAGGTTGTTGTAACCATGAATGCATGATCGTTCCAACATCAATTCCAGAAGCATCACCTAAAGCTGACCATAAGTCATCACCCTTAGCATTTCCATATTTATGGGCAGCAAAGTAATTCTTTAATCCTTTTCGAAGAGCATCATCGCCAACTAATGAGCGAACCATTACTAGCATCCGGGCTCCCTTAGCATAAACAATCGCTCCATCAAATAGTGCATCGATTTCGGCTGGATTATTAACTTCCACATGCACAGCTTGAACCCCATCAATTGCATCCCGTTGTAATGCCATTGGAGCTTCAGTTGTTTGGAAAGTTTCCCAAATATGCCATTCGGGTTCCAATGCATTTACAGCAACATATTCCATCATATTAGCAAAACTCTCGTTCAACCATAAGTCATCCCACCATTGCATGGTCACTAAATCACCGAACCATTGGTGAGCAACTTCATGGGCAATTACAGTTGCAACCCGTTGTTTTACATCTAAAGCAGTATTATCAGGATCAATTGTTAAGTAAGCTTCACGATAGGTAATTAGTCCCCAGTTTTCCATCGCACCAGCTGAAAAATCAGGTAATGCTAATTGCCAAGAATGAGGAAGTGGATATGGAGTTTGGTAAAAATCTTCATAAAATTCAATCGAACGTTTTGCAATGTCTAAAGCAAAATCAAGTTCTTTTGGTTGATGAGCTTTCGTACTAAAGACCCCAACTTTAACACCGCTTTTAGTTTCGGTCATCTTACTTTGCATTTCACCAAAAGCAAATGCTACTAAGTAAGTTGACATTCTAACAGTTTTTTCAAAGTAGTGAACCCCGTTTTCTACCTTTTCTTCAGGCATGTTGCTGATAACGGTCTCACCATCATGTTCATCAAATTTAATTGCCAAGCTAAAGGTAGCTTTGGCAGAAGGTTCATCGACACATGGAAAGGCCTGACGAGCTGAAGTTGATTCAAATTGAGTTCCAATCAACTCTTTCTTTTCGCCGTTCAATTCATAATATGATGGATAAATTCCCATCATTGTATCAGTCAATGGGGCTTGATATTCAACTTTTAATGTTGTTTGACCAGTTTTACCTAAATCAATATCGATTGTTTCTTTTTTATCGTTTACATTAAAATCAACTGACTTACCATCAGCCGTAACAGAATCTACCATTAAAAATTTTTGATTTAATGCGATTTGTTTTTCTGAAGCATTCCCAGTTACTGTAACTGTTCCATCAATCGTCTTTTTTTCACGATTAATGTTAATAAAAACATCATAGTGATCTGGTTGAAAAGCATTGAATAATCTGTCTTCTTTACTCATGTGTCTCCTCCTTAAGTTCACTTATTTAAACTCAGTAAGTTCGCCTAAAATTATACAAGAAATTAATTGATAATGCTACTGATAACAACTAATAAGAAATTCCTCTATGCAAAATGACAGTACCAATCAAAAATGGCTTGAGCATCCGTTGCTTTTAAATATCGATATGTGAACAATGTAGCGTCATTCCCACTACGTACCATGATATCTAAATGAGTTCGTTTTGTTTTTTTCATCAAAATTGAACGATGGAGTTTCATACTTTGAATTGAATGCCAATCAACTATCATTTCTTTATTAGTTAATAGTTGGGCTGTCCTTAATAGCAACGTATCTGAACTTAATTGCTGAGCTCCAGTATAATGGCCCTTATAAATCCCGTTCAAAACAACAATACCAAGAATAATTCCAGAACCTATCCATATAAACATCCCAGTATAAAAATGATAGATTAATCCGAATATTGGTAATAACGGGATTAAAGATAAAAGAACTCCATTTCTAACAAATAACCATTTAGAATAAAAATCACCATTTTGTAAGTTAGGCTTTTTATAAGGGATGGTGCTTATAAATTGATGAACCGTTTTAGATACGATCGAATCATTAATTACGGGAATTAGGGTAATTTCTTGATGATCATCCTTACTATCATGATCGATGATAAGATGTAGCTTAACAGTCGTTAGGTGAAACAACTGACGAAGCAGACGTTGTTTGAACTCAACTGCTTGAACTCTACTAGTAGTAAATTGAAGCGTTCGCTTCTGAAATAGCCCACGTGTAATCTTAATCTTATCGACGTCACGTTCAACGGTAAAATGATAGTACTTAATAATACACTGAATAATGTTGGCAACCATCAAAAGCAAAATAATCACAACTAAACTGCCAATGATCAGCATCCCACTATGAAGAGCTCTTTCTTCAACACTATCGATATATCTCCCAAAAAATCTATCAACTTGAAATCGTTCTAAGAATGAATAAACAATCGCTAACTCAGCTACTATATTTAAATTTGTAATTGCAAAAATAAACATATCTGACCATTTAATTTGATATTTAATTTTAGAAGAATCATCGCTATGTTTAACATTAATAGCTTTATTAGATCGTCTCTTTTCTTCTATTAAATTTCCAATTTTTTCATTCACTGCTGGTAAAGCAAGCTTACTCTTATCTTCACTTTTGGCACCAGTATCAATCACCAGTTCCTCAACATGAAAGGGCTTCAAGAAAAACCATTGTTGACGCTGAACATTTTGAATCTGTTCATAAGGAACGTGGAATTGCTTCTTAAACAACCATCCCTTTTTAATTAATAACTCTTTTTCGCCAATTTCATATCTAAATGTAATGTACTGAATAAATGGAATTACTATCAAAATTAAAATTGCTACCGGAATGAACCAAATTTTAAAAAATAGCAATATTAATGGTAAAGCAAAACTACGAAGTGAATTAATAATAAACATTATCAATGCCAAAATATTCAAGCGTTTACTTCGCATTCCGGGCCTCCCGTGCTAATTCCATGACTTGATTTTTCAGTCTTTCAGCGTCTTCTTGATTTAATGCTTCGATTGAATGACTAGAACCACCAGTCGCAATCGTAATTTCAAATAAGTTTTTCATTCTTAATAGTGGCCCTTGATTCATATCAACGTTTTGAACTCGAGCAATCGGAATTGAAACATGTTGCCGAAAAAAGAACCCACTCTTGATTTCAACATCTGTTTCATTTACTGCATATTCATAAAATGCATAGCGATATGGTATCAACGCAACTTCTATAACAACTTCAATTACCATCAAGGCTAAAATAATCCACAATCCGAAAAAAGGAAGAAAGCTCCAAATATTCATAACTATAATGTAAGCAATAAGAAGAACAATCCAAAAAAATAAGCTAATTCCGGCACTTTGCAACCAAATTGTTTTTATTGATGAAGGTAAGTGTTTCATTATTCAGCTCCTATATTTTCTTATTTTTATACTTTAATAACCAAGTCAACATTACCAGGACACTACCCATAATTAAAGCTGCAATCCAGTACGTTAAATGCATTCCATAAATGAACCATTCTGGATGAGCAAATGGATAAGTCGTAATTTTATGTCCCGCTTTATAACTCATCCCCATATATAGGACTGAAGTAGCTAAGGACAATCCTAAAGCAAATCCAACATTCCGACTTAAGGCGGCCATTGCCCCCGCAATTCCTTGACGATCTTTACTAGCATTCTCCATTACCATCGGATTATTTTGAAATAGTCCATTGGCAAATGCAAAGAAGATGAATCCAGCAATCAAGACCAATAATGACCATTTTGGAACCATTATTGCAAAAATCATTTCTGCGATAATGAATAAAATTGTTGCCCTAACCGACATAAAGACAGCACCGTATTTATCACATAATACCCCACCTAAATAAGCAGTAAATACATTCACTAACGGTAAGATTGACATGATTAAACCTAATTGAGCTGGCGAATAACCAAGCGTATTTTGAATATAAAATGGTAATAATACATTATTAAAGTAAATTATAATGTACATAAACATTAATGCAATAATACTGATTGTGAATCCAGGATTTCGAAATAATGATAAATCTAGAATCGGATCATTCGAATTTTTTTCGATCATAAGAAATGATATTAGTAAAATAAATGAGCTAATGAACATCCCAATAATTAACGGATTATTGAAACTAGTTTCTTGTCCATAGAAAATGCCACCGAAAAATAAACCTAGTAATACCGATAAAGTGATAAAGCCAGGATAATCTAATTTAATTTTTACCCTTGTTTTCGGCTTCTTCGGATAAACGATTTCTCCAAATACAAACGCTGCGATGCCAATTGGCACATTAAACAAGAAAATCCAGTGCCAATTAGTAATTGCTAAAATCATTCCGGCCACAGCTGGACCAGCAATATATCCAGTTTGACCAATCGTCGTATTTAATCCTAATCCCCGTCCTCGAGCATTAAATGGAACTGCCTCAGTAATAATTCCAAAATTAGTAGCCATATTCATTGCTGCACCAATTCCTTGTAATCCTCTAGCAATTATCAGAACCGTAAAATTAGTACTTATCCCACATAATAAAGAACTAATCGTAAATAATAACGTTCCTAATTGGAAAATACGAATTTTATCCGTTTGATCGCCTAATTTACCAAATAAAATCAGCGACATACAAATTAAAATTAAATAAGCAGATGAAATCCATTCTGCCTGATTCATTGGGATTGATAACTCTTTTGAAATTTGTGGCAACGCTGTATTAACAATACTCATATCAGCGGTTCCCAAAAAAGATACCAATGCAATTGCAACAATAATAAAGAATGCTTTTTTACTCATAAAAATCCCTTTCTATTTCGCTCATCATTTCTTTATTATAGCAAACAGTTCATTTTAATGCGTCCCAACAAAAAAACAGGTATTCATTATAGAATATCTGTTCATCATTTTTACCAAATTGATTTTTTACCGTTTGGTAAAATCTTAGGTTTATTCGGTAATTTTTTCATGACCCATAAAGCTCTAAATGCAAAGAATACTGCTACTGGACCCATAACATAGAACCAAGGATTATTATTCATTGTAAAGTAAGGACTCGCTAAAGCCCACATATTAGTTGGTAAGAACGAGTTTATCGTCCCAATCAAAATAACAATTGCCAATCCCCATGAGGCACCAATTTGGGTTCCACGCTTTTCCCAATATAAACCGGGTACAACTCCCATTAAAATATTTGTAAATATGTACCATTTAAACATTGCTGTGTCATTCATGAATACCCGGAACATATTAACACAAACAACCATAAAAATTACCCAACCAATAACTTTCCACCAAGCATCTCTAACAGTCGTTTGCTTTCCCCAAATTTCAAACCGTTCTTTATAGACACACATGATTAAATTATACGTTTCAAATAACGTCCATATAATTTCAGCAATTGAAGCGCCGGTAAAAATCCAAAACCCACCAACAGCATGTGAAGCCGTTGCAAAAACGAATATCCCCATTGAGTCAATTCCGAAATAAAACGAATGCATCAAGATGCTATAGGGCGAACTATCCTCCCTTTGAATCAACGCAAAGCTATAAATATATTCGATAAATCCAATTGCAAATGTCAATCCAGCAACAGCTAAAGTAATCGCATAATGTGGATTACTGGGGCTAAATGCCCTTACAAAATCATGTAATACATAATTAGTTGATGGATAACTAGCAAATATCTTATTAATTATTTCCCACATATATATCTTCCTCTCCACAAAAAAAGCGCTGAAAAATCAGCGCCCTTTTTCAATTAGATATTAAGCCTACTTGTATAAGTTCTTAATATCTTCTTGTGCAGCATGTACTTCTGCGTCGATCTTAGCTAAGAATTCTGCTACAGGAGTAGGATTGTCTTTATCAACATTAAGACCAATAAGACCTTGTTGTTGTAAAGAAGCAATTTCTTCAGTGGTTTGTGTTAACTTATGAACACTGTTTAAACGAGCTAATAAATCTTCATTTAACTTATCGCGATCAGCCATAATATAAAATCTCCTTTTAAATAATTATTCATTTACATATTTAGTTTACCATTTTCAAGATATTAATCAATCAAATGTTACCGAATTACATAATAATTAATTTTTCTAAATATAAAATATAAACTATAAGAAGGTTGTTAATTATTATGAGTAGCCATTAATACCCTATTGCGATACAATTATTAATAGTTAATAAAACGAAAGCGGTGTTCGTGTATGTTAAAGGGAACCGATAAAGAACGAAAAATATATAATGACCTTAAAAATAAAAAGGATAAAACTTCAAATCCTAATGCTTATCTTCAGGAATTAAGCCATTTTTCACTTATCTATCAAATGAACCATGAAGACGAGTTACAAATGGATTATCATGAATACTTCAAACAATTTTTTATCGAACGTGAAGAAATCGAAGACTACATGGTCGCTTTAGGGAATGCCACCATGCTAAAGACTGATGCGATGTTTGAATCAAGGGATAAGGATCAATTATATAAATTGCTTGCAAAAAATAATGACGAACCTTTAAACATCAACAAGCTTCAAACGTTTATCGGAAATGAAAATACGATTAATGTTATTCCCGTTTCTGATAAGGATAAGGACTTTGCTTTTCACATTATTGATTCCATGGTTTACCAAATTGGAATCTAATACAAAAAAACGGATTTCCCATTGGCGACAGGAATCCGTTTTTTTGTGTAATTAATTTTCATCTATTATTGTATCATTAAATTAACAAAAAGGGAACAAACGTTTGTGCTATTTTTTGTCTGGTAATGCCAGAATAAAAACAGTACTAATAACAAGAATCCCTCCAACAACTTCATAAGTATTAAAACTAGTATTTAAAAATAAGACTGCTCCTAACGTTGCTGAAAAGGGTTCAAAGGTATCTAACATTCCAGCAACCGTTGGTGTAATATATTTTAAACTACCAACAAAACATAAAAATGACATCATCGTTCCAAATAGAACAATAAAAGCAATTCCTAAAAATCCCCCAAAAGTAATTACAGGTGGATTATCCCAAAAGGGATGGCGAATTGCAAAGAACAATCCGCCAATAACCATTGCCCACCCAATCACAACTTTTGAATCAAAATGTTGTAACAACTTAACGGGTAACATTGTCTGCAAAGCACCAGCTAACGCCAAGAGAAGTCCAACCCCCAATGCATCAGGAGAAATGGCTAAGTGACTAAAATCACCCTTGGTAACTAATAACCACGTTCCAATCAATGCCACAATTACCGCAATCGATTGGTTTCGATTTGGCAGTTTTCTATAAATCACTGCCGTTAAAATAATAATAATAACGGTTCCTAAGCTTTGCATAATTGTTGCCGTTCCAGCATTACTCTTTTGAACAGCCAATAAATACATATATTGGACAGCTGCTAAACCTAGAAAAGTATAAATTATAAATACCCATAGCAATCGTCCAGATTTCCAGATGTCCATAATCGGTTGCTTTTTTACTCCGCTGGTAAATAACAAGATCAAGATTCCGGCAATCGGCATTTTAATGCCCATTAACCATTCTGGTGAATATCGTTGATCCTGGAATAAAAATTGAGAAACTGGACCTTGAACTCCCCACATGATTCCAGCAGCAATGGCAAGAATTACACCAATTCCTTGTTTTTCTTTTTCCACATAAACACCTCAAGTTACATTCAAGTTCATAATAAAAAAGATGACCAATCATGATCATCTCACTGAATCTAATAATATATTATATGTTATAAATTAGCAAATTGATTAACAGGACCAAATTTATGAGCAACTGCAATTTCATTCTTAATTGCAGTTTGAACGTACTCATGAGCGATGGAAACTGCATCTATGAGCATCTTCCCTTTGGCTAACTCAGCTGTAATGCATGCTGAAAGGGTATCACCTGTTCCATTTTTACGATCAGTATCAAAATATGGTCCAGAGAACCATTTGCTTTCTCCAGAAGCTAGTAATAATAAATCACGAACTTCCTTTTGTTCTTTGCTATTATGACGACCCTTAATTAAGACGCTTCTTGCTCCCATTTCTTGTAACGATTGAGCTGCTGCTAACATATCATCATCACTCTTAATCGCAATTCCTGTTAATTTTTGAGCTTCATAGAAATTAGGGGTAACAATTTCTGCTAATGGTAATAAATCATTCTTAACAGTTTCAAAAGCTTCATCATCTAATAACATATCACCATGCTTAGTGATAATTACTGGATCAACAACTAATGGTCCAAAATCATATTTTTGATAGTCTTTAATAACCGCTTTGATAATTTCATTATTAGCTAACATCCCTGTTTTAGCAGCTTTAACGTTAAAATCATCGGCAGCATCTTTAAATTCCTGTTCAATAAAGTCAGTTGGCATTAAATGTTGAGCATGAATTCCAAAAGAATTACCAGCTACACATGCTGTAACAATTGATAATCCATATACTTTTTGGACAAAGAAGGTATGTAAATCAGCCTGCATACCAGCGCTACCATCACTATCAGAACCTGCAATCGTCATTGCTTGTGGAAATTCATTCATTTTTATTCCCCCTTAATAATTGTGTCTATTATACAATATTTCAATGCTTCAGGCACTCAATAATACTTTTAAAGAAAATAAAAAAGAATTGAATCTATCAATTCAATCCTTTAAATATTGTAATTTTTATTATCTGTGTAATTTTTCTTTATCCATTCCTGAACGGAAGTTTAATGTATTACCAACTTTATGAAGACTGAATGGTTGTCCTTCTTGTTTCTTATTATAAATGCTTACCCATTTGTTATGACCAGTCTTTTTAAGTTTTGCAGAATAACCATTAGCAGTTGCATAATTACCATGAACAGATACTTTCAAATCACTAGTATGCCAATAACCACTAATTGAGCTAGTATGAGCGGAAGTCGACTCTATATTTTTCTTTTTTTCAATTTTTTTGGTTGACTTAGTAGTTTTCTTACTGCTCTTCTTTTCAGATTCTTTCTTTGCTTTTTTAGCAGCTTTGGCCGCTTTTTCTTTCTTAGCATTTGCTGCTTTTCGTTTAGCATTAGCAGTATTGTATGCTTCTTTGTAAGCATCCTTAAAGGCTTGACTTGAACCAGTTAAATCACCCTTATCCCCTTTTTTACCATCTTTCTTACCGGCAATGGTTCCAAGACGGGCATCGATATAGTCTTGGCGGTATTGAGGATCAGTGTTGTTCACATCATAAACACCCTTACTTGCATCACTTAAAGCATCACTTAACACAGTGTTGCTTTCTGAAGCGCTTGAGGCAGTACTAGATGAAGTTGAACTAGTTCCCGAATCATTAGCAATGTAACTGTTGTAACTACCATTATTTGCAGCACTGGAGTTATAACTATTAGCTGAGTTAGCACTGGAAGCAGCACTAGAAGCATTACTGGAGTTAGCTGAACTGCCATTGCTACCTGCACTAGAACTAGCAGAACTTGATGAAGCAGAAGAAGGTTTAATAACATTAATTCCAGTTGCACTAGTGAATTGGCTTCCTACACCACTAGCAGCACTTGCAAGTGAATTAACATTAGGATTATTCTTAAGAACATTATAAGAACCATATTGTAAGTTAGAAACGTTTCCTAATAGTGAATAGAATTGAGCTCCTTCTTCTCCACCAAGAACACTAGCATTTAGATTCAAAACAACTGCGTCAATTGCATATTCAGAAGCTTTAGAATCGTTAGCCTTAAATGCAGATGAAGTCATTGCATAATAACTATTTGCTTGACTAGCAGCATTCTTAATTGCAGTTGCTGTACTTGCATAAGTATTTACAGCAGCTGATAACTTAGTCCAAACTGTACTTGCTGATTTAGCAGCAGATGCAGCTGTACTATTGTATTGACTTAATTGGTTTACATATGTTGCTACACTTGCATTATTAAATTGCTTACTTGGATTAGCCGCATTATACGAAGCCATTTGTGATGAAAGATTGTACGCATATTGATATGCCATACTTGCATTTACAGCTGCTTCAGAGATTTTAATGTAATCACTTTGAGCACTGCTTAAATAGGTATTAGCTGCACTAGCATGAGCTTCAGCTCCAGAGATAACAGTTTGAGCTTCGGATGCAGCAGAACTTGCACCGTATAAAGCTAAATTACTAGTGTGTTGACTCATGTCAATTAAGGCATCTTCGCTCTTCTTAGTTCCTCCGACAACTGAAGTAACTGCAATGGCTTGACTACTTAATGTAGCATAGTTTGATTGAGCAACGATCCATGCACTACTTGCAGCAGAATCAATGGTCTTACCAGCATATTGTTTAGCTTGGGAAGCAAGTACACTTGCAGAAGCAATGATATCTTTTAAATCACCGTTACTACCAGCAACAGAACTACCATTAACTACACTAGCAGATTTACCATTGATAAGAATGTTAGCTGATGATGCATATGTAATTGCATTTTGAGCTTGATCAGAAGCCAACATATCAAATTGATACTCTTGAGCAACTGATTGAGCACTAGATAATTCAGCAGATTGAGCTGAGTTCAATGCTCCAGAACTCTTTAAACTACTTAAACTACTAATAATTACACTAACGCTACTATTGACAGTAGCCATTGAGCTCCAGCCTCTCTTAGAAGCAACGTCACTAGCAACTCCACTAACTCCAATAATATATTCTGGAAGGCTACCAGCGGCAGCTGAAGCTGATGATGCAATACTTTCAGCTTGAGATGCAATACTGTTCCAATTTTCTGAAGCAGAACTAGAACTTGCTGAACTACTAGAGGTAGTGGAACTTGATGTTGTCGCAGTAAGTTGACTTGAACTACTACTGCTTGTAGAAGTACTAGTATTACTTGTAGTGGCTGTATTAGTTGCTCCTAATTGATTGTTGGAACTTGAAGATGTTTGAGATTCATTGTTACTACTTTGGGCACTAGTATCACTAGATTGTGAATCCTTAGTGCTTTGTTGTTGATTGTTCTCAGATTGTGAAGTTTTAGTATCTTGTTGACCATTATCTGATGTTTGAGTACTCGTAGAATCATTAGAAGTGGTACTAGTCATATTATTTTCATTACTATGATTTGCATCATTTTGGCCTTGGGTTGTTGTATCAGCATTTACAGTATTACCTTGTTGACTGTACGCATAACCACCAACTGCAGATAAGAAAGCTACAGAAACAACTACCCATTCTTTCTTAACTTTCTTCAATACTTTTTTATCGTTTACTTTTTTTACATTAAATTTATTATATAACATATTATCACCACACCTTTTTATTACTTTCTATTACCATTTTCATCATAAAACTTATGGAAGTAAATTTCAATTAAACACTAATTCTATCTACCAATTTGATTTGTAATTTGTTGAGCACTGTTCACAAGTCGTGAAATTTCAGAATTTGAATTTTCTGTTTGGTGAATCAAATTATTAGTGGTTTCAATAGAAGTTTGAATCCAAGTTAAATCATTTTCGTAATTACTCAATGTTTGTTTAGTCAAATTAATATCATTTTCAGCTTCATCTAATAAACTATTGGCTGAATTTAAATTACCATCCCGTAATTCGTTAAACGCACGTTGGATAACTTGATTAGCACTATCAGCCTGACTAGAAATATTTGTAACAGTATTACTCATAACGTTACGTCGATCATTGAATTGACTGGAAATACCTTGTACTTGGTTTTGAATTCCAGATGTTCCCATCGATAATTGGTTAACTTGTTGAGCTAAATTAGTCGCTTGTTGATAGTTAGCATCATTTACATCGCTAATCTTATTAAGCACTTGTTGTGTATATTGTTGAGCAATATTACTTGAATTATTAATAGCAGCTAAATTAGCGTTAACCCGTTGAACATTAATATCAAGCGTATTAACAGAACTATCATTTTTCATTGTCTTTTGGTTAGCTACATCAAATAAACGGCTAACTTCAGCTGCAACAGCGTTAGCACGATTCATTGCATCGCCAATTCCACCTTGGACACCCTTAGCTTTATTAACTTGACCATCTAATTGGATTTTAACTTCATTAATGGCAATTTCAACCTTATTAAAAGTATTATCCATCTTAAATTGACTAACGGTCTTCTTAACATCATCTACCGCATTAGAAGCTGCAGAACACATCATTGATAATTGTTCTTGATTCTTCTTCATTTCGGAAATGTTATTCTTAACATCATCATTATCATTGGTGTTAAAACAAATAACAGCCTGACTAGCATAATGATCAGTAGTCATTTCAGTGGACTTAACATCAGAACGAATTTGATTTAAATTAGCCATTGAAGCATTAGCTCTAGAATAAGTAAAGTCAATTTCATTTGCTCGACTATGCATTTCTAATTGAGCTGAGTGTAATCTCGAAGCCGCACTAAATGCTTGTTGGCCTAATTGTCTCAATGTTTCATTGTTTGGCATCATACTTGCATATTCATTAATAGTGGCTTGTTGTTGATCAGTATATGCTTTCATACTATTCATTCTAACAGTTAATGAATCAGCTAGGTTTCTGTAAGCATCTAAACTACTTAAACTAGCATTCGCATTATTGTATAGGGTTTCAACATCATCACTTGCTCCCTTAACATCATCCGTAATGCTACTAATTTGATTAATTGAATCCATTAAACTAGCATTCTTAGCTGCAACATTGTAGTAAGAATCCATCGTATTAATTTGAGATTGAATTGTATTAGAATTGTTAGCCAATTCATTATTCATCTGATTAATTTGTTGGTAATAACCATTAGTACGATTTAACGTAGCTGCTGCCATTGAATCAACTGATTCAGATGTTAAAGGATCAAAAGTCTTCGAAAGTCTGACAACTTCGTTCATTTGATTCAAGTATTGTTGAATCTTACTCAATGTTTCATTCGAATTCTTTTGGTTCATGTCAATGTTTTGGTTAACACTTTGAATTCGACTGATGATTTGAGTTGCATCGTTCATCAAAGCATCCATCTTAGAAATAGCCATTGAAATAAGACTAGTTGTTTGTCCCTGAGCTGCTTTTTGTTTAGTATTAGCAAATTCTGTCTTCAATGAATCAAACAATTGTTGTAGATGTTGCTTATTTTCTTCTAATTGTTGTCTTGCAACATTCATCTTACTAATCAATTGAGTTGCATTATTATAATCAGCAGTAATTTTACCAATCTTTTGTTCAAGTGTTTGCGTATCTGGAATAACATTAGTTGAATTTTCCATACCTTGAAGTGAATCAACAACGTCATTAGAAGATTGACTAACGTTACCTGCTGAAGGTTGGCTGAATTGAGGTTCATTAGAGGATTCAACTACGTTACTAGTTTCTACAGACACATTGCTTTGATTGAAATCACTAGCTGAAACAATTGAAGTAGGTTGGGCATCTTGGCTGTTTTCAATTGGTTGTTGATTCTTTTGAGCTTGGAAATCATTGTAGATCTTAGCGTTATCAGATGCATTTGATTTAACTTCATTCATATTATGATTTGTTTTATCTGCATATGAACTATTTTGAGCTAAAGTACTATTGAATTCATCTAGGCCAGAACTAATTGCATCACTTTTAGTTTGAGCAACTGATGTAGCTGAACTAACATAGTTAGCATACATCTTTGCTGCATTACCATCCTTGTTGTCGAATGAAATATCCACAGCACTAAAGAAACGTTGAACATCATTGAAGGCATTGTGAGCCCCTTCAATATGACTATTCAAAGAACTAATAGTATGTGGTAATTGTTGTTTAACAGCTTCCAATGCATCTTCTATATCAGCATTTTCAGTTGAAACATTTTGAACATTTTGATTAATATCGTTAATCACATTTTGATCATTATTAGAAAGGCTATCAAAATCAGAAGATAGTTTTTCACCATAATCATCAATCGTATCAATATAGTTATTGGTTTTAGCAATCGTATCACTAACACTCTTACTAATTGAATCGAAATGCTTTTTATTTTCACTAACATAATTAGCAACAGATGTTGCAAATTCGTCTACATCGCCAGCATCGCTGTAATCATTCTTAGCACTTTCAAAATATGTAGTCGCTAAACTTACTGCAGCATCTTCAACTGATGAATCATTTTCAGCTTCGGAACTCTTTTCTACTGCAACGCTATTCTCAACTGCAGATTGTTCTTGAACAGAACTTTCCTCAGAAGATTCATTTTCATTCAATAAACTGTTATCAGAACTTAAATCATAATTATTCTGAACTGAATTTAAAGTACTTGATGCCGATGATGCCCTAGCTTCACCTGAAACTTGGTTATCATGTGCAGATTTCTTAATTTCAGAAAAGTTAATAACATTTGATGAAGGTTTACTCTCGGCTCCTGCTTGGGCAGTATCATTAGCAACATTACTTGCTGAACTAACAACAGAAGTATCAGTAACACTGCTTTGAACAATATCATTATTTGCTCTCAAAAAGTGCTGATATTCTGCCGATAAAACGTGATTAGTACTAATTTGATTCAAAATTGTTTTTTCAACAATTGAATGATTAGGGCTTTCATTACTCTTGCCAGCAACATTATCAGCTAAACTCACAGCAAATAAAGAACGGTGTTGTTCGTTATCCTCTAAAGCAACACTGTTCTCCGTATCGTTAATACTTGCACTATTAGCTTTAGCAGAGGCCTTACTTTCACTAGCACTCAAAGTTTTTTCATCTAGTGAAATATTTTTATTAATTGGTTGATTTAAACTAAAATGATATCCATTTTGGTCTGCTTTAGAAGCTTCAGATAAATTAGAAGATGAAGAAACTGAATCCACATCATTTCTAGCGTTACTAGTGAGTACAACATCACTAGCCTTCCTCTTTCCTGGAGCCACAAAACTTCTTTGATTAGGAGAATATAATATTCTGTGATCAGATACCCGAGTGCTCTTATTAGCCACAGATGACTTCGGTGCAGCTTGAGTCTTTTTCTGATTAGCAGAATCAAATGGTAAATCATCCCAATGACCACTAATATTTTTACTTCTATAAAATGAATTATAATTTTTTGTAAATTCCATCAATGCGAGAGAGGTAACCAACCAACGCATCTCTGGTTGTGTTGTAGGTACCTTCTCTTCACCCGCATTGTTTGAAAACTCTCTCTTAAACAATGACATATTACCACCACTCATTATATTTAAAACATTACTCATTATATTTAAAACACATTGAATCTAATTTAAGTATTAATTA
This sequence comes from Nicoliella sp. ESL1149, assembly GCF_058107265.1. Taxonomy (NCBI): domain Bacteria; kingdom Bacillati; phylum Bacillota; class Bacilli; order Lactobacillales; family Lactobacillaceae; genus Nicoliella; species Nicoliella sp. ESL1149. Next base: position 205,172 of record NZ_JBYLUE010000004.1, read on the forward strand.
CATGATAATACGAATGACGATATAAATCCACTATCATTCATGAATGAATTTAAAAATCATTCTAAATATAAAAAGATTAATTGTTCTATAAAAGAAGCAATTAACCTTTATTATATCAGTTATTTAATTTTATCAACAAAATCAGGATTAGCTGTGATAAAACCACTCTTTACCTTATAGCGAAGTCTTCCTGCTTTTGATGAACCATGCTGCGTAATCTTTTGATTAGATAATTCTTTATTAGTTGCTAATCTTAATCTCTTATTTAGAGCAAAAGTAGCATCTGAATAGATATAACATTTTCTTTTAACATGAACTCGATGTGGATTAACACTGAACAATTTATTTTTATTTTTTGAATTTAATTTTTGATTTTTCTTTTTTTCTAATTCATTTTGACGTTGCTCAAAATTTTTAATTCGATTTTCAAATTCAGTTTCGAACTTTAATAATGTTTCATTTAATTTTTGAATTGTCTTTTTCAAATCCAGATTACTTTGTTTAATCCCATTTATATCGTCAGATTCTTTTTTTACATTACTATCATTTTTAGTTTGTTGAACATTATTATTGTTATTTGGAGTTGTTACACTTCGTGAGTATAAAGTTTTATTTACTTGCCATTCTTTATTACTAACATTTAACTTTTGAGAATTATTATCCTTTGAATCTTCTATTTTTGAATTAAGTTTATTCAAGGAATCTGACTGAATATTATTAGTAGGATTATTTGTTATTTTTTGGGATGTTTCTTCGGTAGTTTTCTTTTCTTTGTCTTCACTATGAAAGTCATTTGAATTCCCATTACTTAAATTAACATCTTTTTTATCCGCTTGATTATGGGTATTACAAAATTCAACCTTGCTACTCTTTTCTAACTCACTTTCATTCCAACTGTCCACCCCATCATTTTCACTCTTTTTAAATTGGATTTGTTCTTGATTCAAATTTAGTTGATGCTCGTTTAAATCAATTAAAAGACTTCTTGCGGGAACGTAATACGTTTGGGGATTTTCCATTTGAACATCGTTTTCTAGACTAATTTTATTGATATCTCTGTTTTCCAAAGCAGCAACTAATTCTTGTTGATTATGGACAACTTGAACATTTTCTTTATCAGCATTTGCAACAATTGAGCAATTAAAAGATCCAAAGCATAGCATTGATAGAAGAACTAATTTCCCCCTTTTTCTAGTATTTTTATATTTAGCTACTAATTCTTTATTCAATAGCATATTTATCACCTCAGTAATAATTACGTAAATCATTTTATTTCTTCAAAAAGTAATTAATTACAAATTACTTTTTTTAAATTATTTATAATTAATTTTAAATAAATAATTATATATGTTATTATAATTAGTAATTATTCAATCAGAGATGATTAAGGAAAGAAGGACTATATAATATGAAGAAAAAATTTATTAAGTACAGTTTAGTTGGACTCGCAGCCCTTTCATTTTCAGAATTTGCCCCAAAAGTAAATGCATCAAAAACTTCGATTCAAACAACTCCGTTTAGTTTAAGAGGAAAATGGTTCAGCTCAAATCAAGCTGGCAATCGTCAATTTACAAGAATTGGAAGTCAATTCGTTTTAACTGCTAAATATATGTATTTCCATCATAAAAATAATAACCATCCTCTAAATCATTTTCATCACTTTAATATGAGCGGAGTTACTTTATATTCCAACAAACAATCTGGTGATCGTAAATTAAATATTAAGCTTAAAGGTTATAAAGATGGAAGTCCTGTTTATCAATTAGCTGATAACTCTCCTCTATACTGGACTACTAAAATGACAATTAGAGGTAAATATCAAACTGTTCTTAAATCTTTATCCAATAACCTGTTAACCATTAGTACTCAACACCCAATCAAACAAAATAATACAAATAAATAATTATTAATTATAAATTATTTATAATTGAAAACGGAGGATAAAAAATGGGTAAAGTATTACTTCATTTTAATTTTAAAGGTGGCGTAGGCAAAACGACCATGACGGTACTAGATGCTTATTTACTTAATAAGATGGGTAAAAAAGTCTTACTAATCGATATGGATCCCCAAGCAAATGCTACTGAAATTATTAACTCAACATATAATAATGATAAAACCCCAGTTACTTCTTTAACTGATGGTTTATTAAAATTTGATTTATCTAACAGTATTGTTAATGTTAACGATGGACTTGATTTAATTCCTTCGGACTGGTCGCTCAGTCGTTGGCCTGGACAAGTTGAAAAATATAATCGAAAAGAAAGACCCTTAATATTAAAGCACTTAATTGCACCTTTAAAAGAGAAGTATGACTATATCCTATTTGATGTTCCACCAACACTATCTACTTTTACAAATAATGCTATTTTGGCTAGTGACTTCATTTCATTAGTTCTTCAAACTCAACGGCAAGCGTATACTTCAATATTGAAAACCGCTCAATACATGTATCAATTGAGAAAGGATTACGATAAAGAAGCTGATTATAACGTTCTGGGAGTTATCTTATATTTAGTTAAACATAGTGCAAAGACCGATCGTGAAATTTCTGAAGCTGCAAAAGAATCGTTTGGCAATGCCGTTTTTAATCATTATGTATATCAACAGGAACGAATCAAAGTTTTTGGTGATTCAGGAATTAAAGATGAAGATTATTGGGATAAGAGAGCTTTAGATATGTATCAAACTGTTTTAGAAGAAGAATTAACAAGAATGGAGAAGGCCAAATGATGAAAGACGATTTTTTAAATAAAATGGCAAATGAAGCTAACCAACAATTAAAGACTAGTGATTCTAGTAGTCCATTTGCAAAACAAAAAGAAACTAGTAAACCAATTCAAGTTAGACAAAGTTATTATCAAGAAATTAAGAAGATTGCTTTCTTTCAAGATAAAAAAATGATTGATGTTATTGATGACATGCTTAGTTTTGCAATCAACTCCGGAAAATTTAATAGTAATGAAAAATAAAAACGATGATTTTAAAAATCATCGTTTTTATTTTAAAACTTATTAGTCAATGTATTTCCATTAGCAGCCGTGTATAATAATTTAGCTTCATTATTAGGATCAACAATTCCTAACTTAACGTTATTTCCTTTAACTTGTTTGGAAACTGAAAGTGATGTTTTTCTAACTCCACCAACAAACTGATTCCAATTTGTTTCTGCGGATGAATTACCATTCTTTGATAACTTGATTAATTGAAGAACTGATTTATTAATTGGTTTTAACATAATCGTATTACTAGGTTGATCATAATGAACTTTAAATAGTCCTTTATAATTACTCTTCAATGATTTAGTAATCATATGAATTTGAACTTCTTGACCAGCATTATTTTGTGATTGTTGATTAGCATTCGCAAAATAAGTTGATGGTAATTTATCACTAGATGAAACTTTCTTTTGTGCATTTTGATTTGGATTACTACATGCTGATAAAGAAATCATCAACAACCCCATTGTAAATCCACAAATCATTTTTTTCATATTCATAACACTTCCCCCCCATTCTTATATTATAACAAACAGTTTAAACTTAACAATCCCAAAGAACTATGATAATATTATTTGTATTCACTAAGAAAATGATTTCATTCTCAAAGTGATTACCACCATACATCATAAAAAATCACAAAAAGAGCTGCGAATTAAATTTCGCAGCTCTTTTCATTTTACTTTTGTTTTTGTAATGTATCACGATGTTCCAGAGATTGAACTTGAAGTTGAATCTCTTCACGCTCTTTGTTTGTTATGGATTCTAAGTAAGCTGATAATGCAATATCAACTGCATCCTTCTGAGAAGATGCATAGCCTAAGATTGCCATTGCTTGAAGTCTATTTCTAGTATGATTATTAATCTTCAAATTAGTAGAAAAAGTAACTGAAGTAACTCGCTTATTGTCTTCCTTTACGGTTTCATTGTTAGTATTAGTAAAGTCAGTTGCCTTAGCAATGTTCTTAGGTTTCAATTGATCTTTAATCTTTTTTCGATTGGAATTAACTAATCTATTCGCCATGTTCAATCCGCTCCATTCTACTTAACAATTCTTTAGCAACTTTATCATAAACATTGAATACTTTTTTATCGAATTTAGTTTTAAAAGTAATCCCAGTCATTCCATATCTTTTAATTCGTTGCATATAATGAATTTTAGTATTAAAGATATTTTCTCCACCAAACTCTTCTGTTGCATTTTTAATCGTTGCTTCATCAACAGGAGCATTAGCTTGCATTAATACTGCTAAAATTCCAACAATTTCTAAACGAGGTGCCTTATAGGTATCAATAACCTCATCTTGAATATAGCGAATAAAGGCTTCAGCACCTTCAAAACTATGTTCATGTGTTTGCATAACAATTACACAATAATCACTAGCATACAATGCTGCATCAGTAATTAATGAAATTGTTGGAGGTGTATCAATTATTACATAGTCATAATCATTTTTAATCTTGTTTAAAAGTTTACTAAATTGAACAACTCTTTCATTATAGTTCTTTATTTTTTCCATATATCTAGGAAATAACGAAAAGTCAGGTGCAGATGCTAATAAGTCTAAATTATCGGTTATTTGAATTAACGATTTAGACAAATCCCCACTTTCAATACTACGCATTAAAGATTCATCAAAATGGCCCACCTTGCCATCAATGTTCACCTTAGTGTTTAACATTAAATTAGTTGCATTTCCTTGGGGATCCAAGTCCACAATTAACGTTTTATTTCCCATTTTACAAAGTTCACATGCAGTCAAGGTCGCATTGCTTGTTTTTCCAACACCACCCTTAAAATTCCCAAAAGTTATTACCTGCGTCATAAAAAATCACTCCTTATTAATATATTCATCATATCACTGACAAAATGTCTTATCAATAAAATATTTTTTATTTAGTGCAGTAGTGCCCGCACTAAAGTAATATTTAGTGCTAGTGTTCAGTAGTGCAATAGTGCTAGCACTATTCTTAGTTTAAATTGTTATTAAATCAACTTTTATAAGCTCACTAAAATAGTGCTGTAGTGCTAGCACTAAAGTAATATTTAGTGTAGGTGTGCATGTGTGCAAGCACTAAGTAGTGCTGTAGTGCTTATGCAAAATTCCCTATTGACATTGATATAACAACGTTTTATTCTATTAGCGTGTTCTTATTTAAAAGATAAAAAACACAAAAAAAGCTCTGTTATTTCGACGTAACAGAGCAAATAAATTAGAAATTAAAGTAATCAGAATAAGAAATTATCCTATCTTGACTATAGTGATTGGTTAATATACTCCTACATATATTAACTTTTCGTATATCATTATAGCTTATTTAATTGTGCCTTTCAATCTAATAAAGGAACTAAAACATTGATAGGACAATACATTATACCGATTGCTTCCAAAAAAGGAGCAATAACTATGCAATTTATCATGGTTAATAGGGAACTTATTGATAATCAAGAGCTATCAAATGATGAAATCATCGCCTACTCACTATTATGTGATCGTATGAAATCATCTAGAAAATTATCTAGTTTTTTTGATAAAAAAGAAAATGACCACTATGTCATTTATACACAAGCAGAAATGGCGAGTGCTCTGAAAGTTTCAGCAAGAAAGGTGAACTCCATCTTTAAAAAACTTGTTGAGCTTGGTTTAGTTCGGGCTAAAAAACAATTCAGCACTGCTAGTCGTCTTTTTCTGCCAAAATTTATTAAAGAACAAAATAACACACTTGCAAAATCTGCACATGCTAAAGTGCAAAATTTGCAAACTAATAATCAAAAGCATCTTAATCAAAAAAATAAATCAAAGATTTATACAGTTAATACAGAGCAGCAACTTGATAAACCAAATAAAATTGATCTTTGGAAACAAGCTGTAGTTCATAAAATAGGATTACCAATCGAAACGGTTGAACAAATCCTTGTATTTACGCATAATGATTTAAATCGTGCCTACCAAATTGTCGGGATTATTTCTAATGCCCGAACTAGTGTTGTGAAAGAAAATAAATTAAAAAAATCTACCAAGACGCAGTTTGAATCTAATGCTAATATTCAAACCAAATTAGGGGTTAAATTAAAATATATGTTTAATTATCTTCCTAACAAGGTTGATGAACAAAGTAAATACATGACAAAATGTCTAAAAAATTTCTTTTTAGAGGCTTTAGGAATTAAAAAGGATAAATTAGTCACTCCTAAAGTAAAGAACGCTAAAAAGACGTTAAATATTAAAAAACCAGATTGGATGAATGAAGTTTATGATCCAAATCAAAATAAGACGACAAGTGAAAATAAACGAAAAGAAATTACCGCATTAGAAAAACTAAAAAAATTGAGAAAACAAAATAGCTTGTTAACTCAATTTTAAGAATAAAATATTTAGTTAAAAATGTGTTTTAAATCGGATTGTTTCAAATCATCAGCTTTATCTTTAAGACAATCACTAGAAATTGGTGAATTTAATACATCTTTTTGATATTGTTTTGCAGTTTTTAATCCATATTCTAGTAGTGAATTTTTGTTAATGTGTTTTACTAAGGTTCCACTAATTGTTAAATCTGGATCAGTAATTTGATTTTCAACTGAAGTGAGAACTTCTAAATATTCTGGACTTAGATTTAATTTTGTTGCCGTCCACCTTAAATTATTAACGAATGAAATTGCTAAATTTTCATATTGACAGTGGTTATTAGGTTCTTCTGAAGCCACATTGTCATTCATTTGATTGTAAATTTGAGTTTGTTCTGCCGAATGGATATTATTCTTATCATTTGTAATTATAAAGTATGCCATCATTAATCGAATTAATGTTAATGTGCTAGTTTTAACTGCTATAGGGGTAGTTGGATCTAAATCTAACATTCTTAATTCAAGATACTTTATTCCATCTTCTTTAAGGGTATTTAAATCTGAACTACCTTTAAATCGGACGGCTCCGTAAAATTCTGCAATTGACATAATTTTGCCGTCTTTTACGGCATTTATAATCTTATCGACATATGAATCAACATTAGAATAATCAATGTCAAATGATGTTGGATATCCAAAATGACTTTGTCTAATACTACGAATTGGATTCTTAGGAGCTTCATTTTGAAAATAGTTATTTTGGGCAACTGGACTAGCGCCGAAAAGATATGTTAAAAACCAACGATATTTAATAAATCCTTGCGCAATTATTGGATAAATGTAATTTTCAACATCCCCAATTGTTTTATATTTCTCATTTGAATGCGTTTTTATAAATTCTAAAATTTGATAATTTAGACTAATATTGATGTGAACGCCACAAGGTGTTTGTTTGGCGAATCCGTAACGCTTATATAAACCTTCAATATATTTTCTTTTTTTGGGACTTGCTTTGGCAAGATATGATTCATAGTCTGAAGTTGGTAAGATTGGTGGCATTGACATTGGCCAAAGAACTTCATTTGGACTTAAGTTTTTTCTTAAAACAGTTGTTAAATCTGAAGAATAACGAAGAGTTGAAATATCGTTATTTGTTGGTGGGGTGACGACTTCAGTCATTGCTTCAAGAAAGTCTGTTGTGATCCAAGGATTCTTAGCTTCATTGCCAATATTTTTCGGATAGGGAGCTTTGCTTAAATGGCCATTTAAATTCGTTCGGTCTCTTTCTACTTCAATTCCAGTAGTAATATTCATCAATACATTTTGTAATTGCTGATTGATAATCGTATTCCCAAGCTTATTAAACATGCAAACACTCCCTTTTAAATTATTTCTTTAAATTTTATACCAATCGGTAGTTTTACACAATTTTTATGTAAAAAAAGCATCCTCATTTGAGGATGCTAGTTAATTATTATTTTGAAGGATCATTAATATTTAAGTTTCGCTTTTCTGCTTCGGCTTTCAATGAATTATATCTGTAAATTAATTCTTGTTGAAGTCGTTTTGAACGACTGATTTGATGTTCAGTATTTTCCATTAAATTGATTAAATCTTCATCGGAATAACTGGACATATGTTGTTTCATGGCATTAGTTTGATAATATGCATGCTTTAAAAGAGCGTATCCATATTTTCCTAAACCAGAAATTCCATGTCCAGCATTTTTAATTGTTGGTTCTTCACTAAAGTGATCAATATGATACATGAGTTGTTGGGAAACACTGTTTGTCCAAAAGTTAATTAATGGACCAGCAAAAAAGGCAATTACAAGGGTTAAAACACCAACATCACCCTTTGCAAAAAAGGCAACGACCATGAATGCAATATCCTGACAACTACGAACATGTTGATATTTAGCGTGTAATTTTTTAGTTAAGATAGGTGCAATTGCATCATATGGAGCAGCTCCTAAGTTAGTACTCATATAAATTGAAGTCCCGAGGGTAAATAGAAGGAGTCCAACTACTAAGTCAACAATGACTACGTACGGATTGCTGTATGCAAAAAGGAATTCTTTGTATAAAACTGAAAACCATTCAATTTCAAAACCGACTAGAACCATGTTCAAAATAGTTCCAATTCCAATTTGTTTTCTGTCCATAAATAAAACAAAAATGAACATTATCAAATTGATTCCTAATTGCAGTGGTCCTAATTGAATTCCAGTTAATTTAGAAAAACCAGTGTTCATTGCAGTAAATGGATCTAGTCCCAAACCACTTTGTTTTAAAAAGGTGGTTCCCATTGATAAAATAGCAATTCCAATAAATGACATGATAGTTCTTAACGTTATATTAAGAGCCTTATTTTTGTGCGTAAGTTTTGTTGAATTCTCAACAACAGATTCTTTATAATCCAAAATTAACACTCTCCTTAATATCAATATTATAATCCTAATCAAATAAATATAGAAATAAATTATTTCTTTGTAAGCCTTTACATTATTAATTTGACAACACCTATCACGTGTTATAAACTTATAAGCAGATAAACTTTTAAATTAAAAATTTAACAAGGAGTTCTATGACAAATGAATATTTTAATTGGATTAGTTCCAGCGCTTTTATGGGGATTAATGCCGGTCATTGCCGGTAAAACTGGTGGAAAGCCGATCAACCAGTTGATTGGTAATACTGCTGGGGCCCTCATCGTTGGGATCATTACGTTTTTGATCGTTCAACCTCACTATTCCTTAACAGCATTGTTCTGGTGTTTCTTATCTGGGGCTGCATGGACTTGTGGTCAACTATCACAATATAGTTCCTTCCCTAAGATTGGGGTATCAAGAGCGATGCCAATTTCAACAGGAGCTCAATTAGTTGGAACTTCAATTATTGGAGTTTTATTCTTGGGTAACTGGCCTAACACAATGGATAAGATCATTGGTTTTGTTGCTATTATCATTGTCATTTGTGGTGTTTTCTTAACTACCAAGACAGATAATGCTGACCAAGCAAGTGGTCTTGATCCTGAGGTTTTAAGAAAGGGAACCATTATCTTACTACTTGGAACCATCGGTTACGTTGGGTTCTCAGTATTACCACAAATTCCTGGAAATACAGGATTTGGTAACTTCCCTGCTGAATCACTAAAAATGGCATTTGCTGCATTTCCAGCTCAATCATTGGGGATGTTCATTGCATCAATTTGTATCTCATTCTTCTATCGAGATGAAAATGGTAAATTACCAATCATGGAAAAGAAGTCTTTCCAAAACATTATTGTTGGGATTGACTTTGGATTAGCTTCAGCTGTTTACTTAGTTTCTACTCATAGAAATGGAGTTGCAACTGGATTTACGCTATCTCAAATGAGTGTTATCGTTTCAACATTAAGTGGGATTTTATTACTCGGTGAAAAGAAGAGTAAGAAGGGTCTTACTTATGTAATTGAAGGATTAATTTTAGTTGTTATTGGTGGAGTTATCACCGGTTTAATTCCGAAATAGACCTTTAATTAAAAGAAGTCGTTTACTAAATGTAAACGGCTTTTTATTTTGCTTATTAAATTATATATTATTAGTAATTTATTATTAATAATAAAAAATAAAAAGAGTATTAACATCAAAGCCTTTGGTGTTGATACTCTTTTTTAAACTCCACGGATTATCATGATACATGCTAATGTAATGATTGAAAGCACAGTCGTTAGGAATAAAGTAGAAACCATTTCCTTTTCAGCAACTTTGTATTGATTTGAAAAAGTAGTGATAATTCCCGCACTTGGAATTCCAGTTGTAATTAAAACTTCAGTTACAACATCTGAACTTACGTGAACGGTCGTCATTACAATAAACATTACTAATGGAATAATAATTAATTTAGCAAACACGTTTCTGAAAACTTGAAATGAGAAACTTGCTTTTAATCTTTGTAAAATAATTCCAGATGAGAAAAGGGCTAAACCACTTGTTGTGCTTCCAATAATTTTAAAATTAGTTTCCCACATTGGATCAATGCTAAAGCCACAGAAGACAAGAATTGCAGCAATAATTGGAGCAAACACAACTGGTTTTTTGATTGCTTTGATGAAGTGTTGAGAATAATGAGTATCATCACCGCTATCCATTGAAATTAAAATAATCGTTAATGGCATTAATAGTAGGTTTAGTGTAATACCTCCAAATGAAATGATAAGCGGACTTTGTTTTGGGAAAATAGTTCCTAAAATGATTGGACCAACATAAACAATGGATGGAGCCCCAATAGCAAGTGATCTCATTGCTGAGACAGCCATTCGTTGTTTAAATACAAAATGAGAAAGACTAAAAGTAATCAAATATGTTCCGACCATAGCAATAACGACCCACCCACCAACATTAAAGTTGTCTAGAATCGTTTTGCTTTTTAAGGAAATGATACTACCGAATAAACTGAATGGTAGCGCATAACCTAAGACAAATTGATTGAATTTAGAGGCGTCTTTTAAATTGAATGTATTTCGAGAGGAGGAGTAGTAACCGACTAGCAAAGTAACAATAATTGGGCAAAGGGCACTGACTAGTTTAGTGAACATGACTGAACCTCTACTTTCTTTTAACTGTTTTGAATTTTCTTAACGTATGCATCTAAGTCAAAATTACTACTAAATTCAGCGAGATGAACCATATTGCGTAAGAAATCATGAGTAGATGCTTCATAATGATACTTTAAACCTAATTCATATAAATATCCGTTAATGTAATCAACTTCGGTTGGACGATTCTTAGAGAAGTCTTGGTACATGGATGGATAATGTAAAGGATTTCCCTTTTCACTAACAAATTTAACGGTTTCCCATTCTTCTTCTCTTGTTGCTAATAATTTAATATTAGCTCGTTCACAAACATCGTAAGCTTCATTAATTAATTGACGAGAAAGTTTTTCAGCTGTTGGAGCTTGAATAAATTCACCCATTGGAATTTTCATCATCGTACAGATAGTATTAACAACTGAATTGAAAATTACTTTGGATAATAAGGTTCCCATAAAGTTAGTGGTTAATTTAGGATTTAAGTTTGCTTTTTGGAAGTCATCCATAATAGCGTGAGTCGTATCATCAGGTTTTTCTGTTTCATTTGCAAAATGCATTGAACCAGCACCCTTTTTACCAATAAAGTCAACGTCTCCAGCTTTATTTAGGACAGTTCCAATCATTGCGGTTCCGCCAATGACCTTGTCCTTAGCAAAGTACTTATTGAACTTTTCAATGTGACCCATCCCGTTCATTCCACTAACGACATATTGTTTATCGTTGAAGAAATGAGAACACTGTTCCAATAATTTGGCTAATCCCATTTGCTTTGCAAAAACAATTAATACGTCTGGATTACCCTTATATTCTTCAGGAGTGTAAATGTTAATTGGTACCAAATGACGATTTTGACCATCTCTAGAAACATAAACGCCCTTTTGTTCCTTAATAGTTGTTACTTCAGGATCCCAATTATCCACAAAATCAACAGATGCGCCGGATTCTTGGAGTAATACCCCAATTCGTAAACCCATCGCTCCGGCACCCAAAACAGTATATTTCATAACACTTCACTCCTTTAATTAATATTATTAATTTTTGTTTAAATTGTTTAAATTCTACTAACGTTTCTAGCTGGTGTCAAGAAAAATTTTGAGAATCCCTTCTAAACGAGCAATTTATATTACATCTAATGTTGAGCCTGTTATAATAATCACCGTTTAAAATGATGAATAAAGAGAGGAGATAGCAATGATTAATTTTAATGGTGTAAAAATTCCAGCAATTGGTATGGGTACTTGGCACATGGGGAGTGATTCTAATCTCTATGAACAACAAAAAGCGACATTGCAATATGGAATTGAACATGGCGCAAACGTTATTGATACTGCTGAACAATATGGCGAAGGTGATTCAGAGCGGATCGTTGGGGATGCGATCAAGGATTTCTCAAGAGATAATTTATTTGTAATTTCAAAATTCTATCCGTTTCATGCTGAGAAAAAGGCTTTAGAAAATGCTTTGGATAATAGTCTGAAGCGTTTAGGGACCGATTATCTTGATTTATACTTGTATCACTGGATTGGAGCTACTCCATTAAGTGAAGTAGTAGCCAATATGCAAGCAATGCAAGATAAGGGTAAAATTAAGCGATGGGGCGTTTCTAATTTTGACTTACCTGATATGCAAGATTTATTGTCAGTTCCTGATGGGAAAAATGTAATGGCAAATGAAGATCTTTATAACATTGGTTCACGGGGAATTGATTATGATTTACTTCCTTGGCAACGAGAACATAACATCCCATTAATTGCTTATGCACCAATCGATCAAGCTGATAGTCGAGGAAACGGAATTGTTGCTAACCAAGCAATAGAAAGTGTTGCTCAACGTCATTCTGCAACTGTTTATCAAGTTATGCTCGCATGGGCAATTCGAGATGGCCAGACATTAGCAATTCCGCAAACTGATAGTCAAAAACATATGCAAGAAAATATTGATGCTGCTAAGATTCAATTAACGGAGCAAGATATGCAAGAATTAGAAGCAGCTTTTCCAGCTCCTACGACCAAACAACCTTTGGATATAATTTAGTAAATAAAAAACCGGTTTAGTTTTTAGCTAAATCGGCTTTTATTTTAAATAATTAATAATTTATTTTTAATTATTAATTACATTGTTTTTAACTTGCCACGGAAATCTGATAATGAGTGGTAACCTTTATCAGCCATGATACGTTTTAATTCAGCAGTTAAACGTTCATATACTTGAGGGCCTTCGATCATTAATTGGGTGCCGACTGAAACGATTTCTGCTCCACAAAGGATATGAGCAAAGACATCTGCTCCCGTTTTGATTCCACCAGTTCCGATAATTTTAATATCAGGATTTAATCTTTGACGAAAGGCTCTAACATTTGCTAAAGCAGTTGGTAAAATCATATTTCCTCCAAGACCACCAAACCCACCTTTAGCTTTAATAACAACTGATTCGCTGTTAATATCAACCCATAATCCATTACCAACGGAGTTAACAGCGTTGATGTGAGTGAGTGGGAATTGATTTAAAATAGCGGCCATTTGATCGAAATGGACTAAATCAAAATAGGGAGGCAACTTGACACCAAGTGGCTTAGTAAAGAATTGGAAGACATCTTCTAATAATTGTTGAGTTGCTTCAAAATCATATGCCATTTGAGGTTTACCAATTACATTGGGACAGGATAAATTTAATTCAGTTAACCCATTGTAATCAGAATCCATGATTTTATGAAGCAGTTTAATATCATCATCAGCAGATAAGCCAGAAACTGATAACACGGTTGGTTTATTATGCTCCTGGGATACATAATCCATGTAATACTCAAATCCTTGGTTAGGTAATCCCATTGAATTAATAGAACCATTAGCTAATTCGTGATACCTAGGTTGGGGATTACCGTCCCGTTTTTGCAGGGTAGCACTTTTAGTTACAATCCCACCGGTATATTCGTTAGTCATCAAATCGTTTAATTCTGCAGTCGTTTGACAATGAACACCAGATGCGTTCAAGAAAAGACTTTTGAATTCATGTCCAGCAATTGTTCCTGATAAATCAAAGTTAGTCATAATGATCCTCCTATAATGGGTTAATGGCGAATGAACGTGATTCAAGAACATCCAAAAATGCGTCGACAGTGTCCATTGCAGTGAATAATGGCACTTCATTTTCAATGGCATTAGCTCGGATCTGACTTTCGTCATTCGCAGCCCGTTTGGTGTTATCAACAGTATTGATAACTACTTGTAACTTCCCGTCTTGAATCTCGTTAATAGCGTTGTTTTCAGATTCTTCTAACTTATCGATCTTATTAGCACGAAGACCATGTTGTTCAAAGAACTTAGCAGTGTTTTCAGTTCCTTGAATCTGGAAACCAAGTGCTCTGAAGCGGTGGGCAAGGGCGAGTGATTCTTCTTTGTCAGCATCAGCAACCGTGAATAACACATTTCCGTGATCAGGAACCTTTAAACCAGCCGCAACAAAGGCCTTGTATAATGCTTTGGAGTAATTTACATCAGATCCCATAACTTCACCAGTAGATTTCATTTCAGGTCCTAAAATGCTATCAACAGCAGGAAGTTTACTGAAACTGAAAACGGGGGCTTTAACGTGGACCATCTTAGGTTCTGGAACTAATCCTTCTTCGTAGCCTAATTCAGGAAGAGTTTTACCAAGCATCAATTGAGTGGCAACTTGAGCCATACTGACACCAGTTACTTTGGATAAGAATGGCACTGTCCGGGATGCACGTGGATTAACTTCGATTACATAGGCCTTGTTGTCGTGGATGACGAATTGGACGTTCATTAAACCGATCACGTTCAACTCTTTTCCTAGTTTAATGGCATCGTTAATGATTTGTTTTTTTACATCATTGGCCATATTTTGAGGAGGGTAAACACCCATTGAATCACCAGAATGAATTCCGGCTCGTTCAATATGTTCCAAAATTCCAGGAATGACGATATTTTTACCATCACCAATGATATCGACTTCGGCTTCAGAACCAACCAAGTAAGAATCAATTAATACGGGATGATCATTTGAAACCTTAACGGCCCGATGCATATATTCACGAAGGGCGTCGTCAGAAGTAATGATTTCCATTGCCCGACCACCTAAAACGTATGATGGACGAATCAAGATGGGATAGCCAATTTCATTAGCAACTTGAACGGCTTGGTCGATCGTAGTAGCGGTAGCACCCTTAGGTTGAGGTAAGTTCAACTTGTTAATAACTTCCCCAAAGAGTTCCCGATCTTCACCACGATTAATATCTTCAACTGAAGTTCCAAGAATTTTGATACCTCGTTCATTTAATGGTTCTGCTAAATTAATTGCTGTTTGTCCACCAAATTGGATTACAACACCCATTGGTTTTTCATGGTCGATGACGTTTAAAACATCTTCTAGTGTTAATGGTTCAAAGTAAAGCTTATCTGAAATCGAGAAATCAGTTGAAACAGTTTCCGGATTAGAATTCATAATGATGGCTTCGTAACCAGCTTTTTGAATTGCCTTAACACAATGAACGGTAGCGTAATCAAATTCAACCCCTTGACCAATTCTAATGGGACCAGAACCAATTACTAAAACAGAAGGTTTCTTGGTAACAACTGATTCATCATCATCTTCGTAAGTACTGTAATAGTAAGGAGTTTCAGATTCAAATTCACCTGCGACAGTATCAACCATTTTATATACTGGGAGAATCTTATTTGCTTTTCTAAAATCACGGATTTCTTGAGCTGTTTTACCCCATAACTTACCAATTTCGGCATCAGTAAAACCATTTTTCTTAGCATTCTTTAAAACCACTAGATCGTTTGGATGTTGCTTTAAATCGTTTTCAATCTCAATGATGTGGAGGAACTTATCTAAATAAAATTCATTGATTTTGGTAATATCATGAATTTTTTCAATCGTAACGCCTCTTCTAAGGAGTTCACAGATAACGAATAAGCGATCATCCTTAGCTGGCATTAAATCAGCTAATAATTCATCCGTACTGGTGTCTTTAAATTTAGGATCATCAACATATTTACTATCAATTTCCAATGAACGAACTGCTTTTAGAATAGATTCTTCAAAGTTTCTTCCAATGGCCATGACTTCTCCAGTTGCCTTCATTTGGGTCCCCAACTTACGGCTAGCGCCAGGGAATTTATCAAATGGCCAGCGGGGGATCTTGGTAACAACATAATCTAATGCTGGTTCAAAGTCAGCCCAAGTTTTACCAGTGATAGGGTTCTTAATTTCGTCTAGGTTCAAGCCAACCGCAATTTTAGCTGCAGTCTTAGCAATTGGATACCCAGTGGCTTTAGAAGCTAAAGCAGATGAACGGGAAACACGGGGGTTCACTTCGATAATGTAGTATTTATCGCTGTTCAAGTCCAATGCCATTTGAACGTTACAACCACCTTCGATCTTGAGGGCTCGAATGATCTTTAATGCGGCATCCCGCATCATTTGATAGTCGCGGTCAGACAAAGTTTGGGTTGGTGAAGTAACGATTGAATCACCAGTATGGATTCCAACTGGGTCAATATTTTCCATTGGAGCAACAATAATTGCATTATCATTGGCATCCCGCATTACTTCAAATTCAATTTCCTTATATCCGGCAATTGAACGTTCAACGAGGACTTGAGTTACTGGTGAAAGATCTAGACCATTGGTTGCAATTTCTTCTAGTTCTTCTTCGTTGTGAGCAAAACCACCACCGGTTCCACCTAAGGTATAAGCAGGTCGAATAACAACTGGGAACCCAACTTCTTTTACAAATAATTTAGCCTCGTTCAATGTCGTTGCAATTTGAGATTCTGGAACTGGTTCGTGAATTCTTTCCATTAATTCCTTAAATTGTTCACGATCCTCAGCTTCTTCAATGGCATGAAGTTTAGTTCCCAATAGTTCAATTTTTAATTCATCTAAAATACCAGAGTCAGCTAATTTTTTAGCCATGTTCAATCCAGTTTGACCACCTAAGGTTGGCAGAATTGCATCTGGTAATTCTTGTCGAATGATCTTAGACACAAATTGAAGGGTAATTGGTTCAATAAAGACTTTGTCCGCAATTTCCTTATCAGTCATGATCGTAGCTGGATTAGAGTTAATTAAAATAACTTCATAGCCTTCTTCACGAAGAGCTAAACAAGCTTGTGAACCGGAATAATCAAATTCAGCAGCTTGACCAATAATGATGGGACCAGAACCGATTACTAAAATCTTATGAATATCATTTCGTTTAGGCATTATTTAAGACCTCCATTACTGTTTTCTTCACACATCTTAATAAAATTATCGAACATGTATTCTGAATCATGAGGACCAGGGCAAGCATCGGGATGGAATTGAACAGAGAAAGCATGGTGTCCCTTTAAACGAACTCCTTCAACTGTGTGGTCATTAATTTCTTCATGGGTAATTTCTAAGTCGGTATTTTGGATTGAGTCACGATCAACAGCATAACCATGGTTTTGGGAAGTGAAGTTATTACGTTTCATATCCACATCACTAACGGCATGGTTAAAGCCTCGATGCCCGAATTTCATTTTATAGGTCTTAGCTCCATTTGCGAGAGCGAAAAGTTGATGCCCCAAACAAATTCCCATTAATGGATAATGTTCTTCCAATTCTTTAATGACTGGTAATGCGTATTCATATTGTAATGGATCACCAGGACCATTAGAAAGTAGGATTCCATCTGGATATGATTCCATAATTTCCTTTGCAGAAGTATGACCAGGAAAGACGGTAACATTTGCTCCGCGTTTATCTAGTGCACTAACGATTGATTCCTTTAAACCAAAGTCTAAAAGGGCGATTCGAACACCATTACTTGGTGATTGATAAGCACTTTTGGTGGCAGCTTCATCAGCTT
Organism: Nicoliella sp. ESL1149; assembly: GCF_058107265.1. Lineage (NCBI taxonomy): Bacteria > Bacillati > Bacillota > Bacilli > Lactobacillales > Lactobacillaceae > Nicoliella > Nicoliella sp. ESL1149. The sequence continues at coordinate 222,954 of NZ_JBYLUE010000004.1, forward strand.
TTGCTCTTAGGATCGGTTGATAGTCTTGTTCAAAGGTCTTTTTAATCTTTGCTTCATCGATCTCACTTACGATGACGGCAGGCATGGAACCTTCATCTCGAATTTCTTTAGCTAATTTTCTAGTATCAACACCTGTGATGCCAGGTAGATCTTCTTGTTCTGCATAATCCGCTAATGACATAACAGAACGATAATTACTAGGTCTTCTAGCAAGCTCATGTACAATGATGGCATCAACGGCTGGTCTGAATCCCTCGGAATCATCCCGATTGATACCATAGTTTCCGATCAATGGATAAGTAAATACCATTGATTGACCATAATAACTAGGATCAGTCATCGTTTCTTGATAGCCAGTCATTCCAGTACTGAAGACTACTTCAGTATAAATGTCCTTATTTGAACCAAAACCTTCTCCGGTATAAACGGAACCATTCTTTAACACTAAATAACGTTTCATTGAACAATCCTCCTAGTATGCTTGTTTACCATCGACAAATGTTGCAATCGTTTTACCAAAAACATGTTCTCCAATGAAGGGGGAGTTCTTTCCCTTTGAGAGGAAGTCTTCGGCTTTAATTTCATATTCATGATTTAAATCCATAATTGCAAAATCAGCTGGATCTCCAATATTTAATTGGCCGGCATTCTTTAATTGAAAATCATTGATGGGGTTAGTAACCATCCATTTTAATAATGTGTTGAGACTTACTAAACCGCTCTTTACGAACTTAGTATAGGCAAGGGCAAAGGAAGTTTCGATGCCTACGATACCAAAAGAAGCCGTCTTCATTGAACCACTCTTTTCTTCTACACTATGAGGGGCGTGATCAGTTGCAATCATATCAATCGTGCCATCAAGTAATCCAGCAATTAAAGCTTTTCTGTCTTCCGGAGTTCTCAAAGGTGGATTCATTTTCATCATTGGATTATCCATGGTAATCATTGAATCATCCAAGAACAAATGGTGGGGAGAAACCTCAGCAGTTACATCAACTCCCTGTAACTTGGCAAAGCGAACTAATTCGACGGATTCCTTAGTGGAAATGTGAGCAACATGGTAATGACATCCAGCAGCTTTTGCTAAAACTAAATCGCGGGCTAATTGGGATGATTCACTTAATGAGGACATCCCAGGTAAGCCTAGTTTTTCAGAAGCAGCTCCTTCGTTCATCACACCACCATGAATTAAGCTATCGTCTTCAACGTGAGCGATGATGGCCTTATTAACTGACTTAGCTAACTTCATTGCTTTGAACATTGTGTCTGCAGTTTGAACGCCATGACCATCATTACTGAAAGCCGCAGCCCCCATTTCAGCCATCTTTTGAATATTAGTAACTTTATCTTCAGTTAAGTCACCAGAAATGGCAGCAATTTGGCCAACTTTAATGACACCGTCTTGTTTATTTTTATCGAACATTTTTTGTAACATTTCGGGAGTATCAACGACAGGTTTAACGTTTGGCATCGCAAGAACAGTAGTGAAGCCGCCATGAGCAGAAGCTTTGCTACCGGTCTTGATAGTTTCCTTATATTCTAGACCTGGATCACGAAAATGAACGTGGACATCAACTAATCCGGGGATGATCGTGTTCTTTTCAGCGTCAAATGTTTTATCAACTGAATCATTGATTTGGGGTGCAATTTTGATGATTTTACCATCTTCAATTAATAAATCTGTGATTTGACCATCTTTCATCGCATTTTTGATTAATGTTTTCATTGTTATTTGTCCTCCACTAAGTTTCGTTCTTTCAATAACTGATTTAAAATTGCCATTCTAGCAAAGACACCATTGTGCATTTGGGTGAAAATCCTAGATTTAGGGCTTTCAACTAATGATGATGCCACTTCAACACCGCGATTAACGGGCGCAGGATGCATGATAATAGCATTAGGCTTCATGTGCTTTGCTCGTTCCTCAGTCAATCCGTATTCTGTGTAGTAGTCAGCAGGGGTAAAGCTAGCAACTGCGTTTTTGTTCAATCTTTCAAGTTGAACTCTCAAGAGCATTACAACATCTAAATTATCAATAACGTCATCCATCTTTACGAAGGTACCAAATTGATCAAAGTCTTCTGGATACCATTCACGAGGGCCGCCAAAGTAAATTTCTACGCCAAGTCGATGCATGATTTCAGCATCTGAACGAGCTACACGAGAATGAGATAAATCACCAAAGATACCAATTTTTAAATTCTTAAAATCACCAAATTCATCATGAATAGTTACTAGATCGAGGAGGGTTTGAGAGGGATGTTGACCGCTACCATCACCAGCATTTACTAATGAAAGATGAATATTAGGATCGTCTTGGAGCTTGTTGTACCAACCAGTTTCTGAATGACGAATAACTGTGAAATCCAAGCCAATGGCTTGAAGCGTTTTAATGGTATCACCAAGGGATTCACCCTTTGTAACTGAACTGGTTGCTGGATTGATGCCAATCAATTGCATTCCTAATTTCTTTTCAGCCATTTGAAATGAACTATGAGTTCTTGTACTGTTTTCAAAGAAAAGGTTAGCCGCATAAATTGGTCGCTTAAGTTGAACTGATTTACCAGCTTTAAAAGCTTCTGCTGATTCAATTAAATTTTGAATTTCATTATTAGGTAATTTGTTAATGTTTAAAAAGTGATGTGATTGTTCAGAAGCCATTATGATTTCCTCCTCAAAAATAAAAGACTATCCAATCAGATTGGGTAGTCTTGTTTGGGGGACTTCATTAAACATCAACTACCCTCTCTGGAGTACATTATTGATTATGAAATGAACTTGATATCGAATAAAAAAGCCTCCTGTTTGAACAGGGGGCTTTTGGTTATGTACTTGCATCCATCCATGAGAGATACAAATAAATTACCCTTAGCGACTCTCTGGTCAACTTTTAAAGGATATCAATATTCATATGTTGCTTGTATTATAAAATGAAATCAGCAAAAAAGCAATTGAAATTAGATCAGTTGGTATTATAAATAATTAATTATTTATATTTTATTTTTAATAATTAATTATATAATAAAAGAATTGACTTTTAAAATTATGTGTTTAGAATAAACTTTAAATAAATTAAATGAGCGAAAAGATAAGTAAATCAGGGAACAATTTAAAGAGAAGTACGGTTGGTGAGAAGTACTAATTGTAAATTGATTGAAAATGGTCTTAGGAATGTTCATGCTACTGAGCAAAATTGTAAGGTAACATCGGGAACTCCCGTTATAGAGTTAGGATATTATTAGGTATCTGAAGTGTAATGACTATTTAGTCATTGAAATAAGGTGGCACCGCGGAAAGTATTTTCGTCCTTTTGGATGAAGATACTTTTTATTTTGGGAGGAATTTAAAATGACAAAATTAGCGGTAGTTACTGGAGCAGGCCAAGGAATTGGAAAAGGGATCGCTGAAAAATTAGCTAGTCAAGGTTATTCAATTGCGGTTGCTGATATCAATGAAAAAACATCCCATCAAGTAGCAGCAGAGTTGAATGATCAGGGATATAAAGCTAAGGCTTATGTTATAGATGTAGCTAAACGAGATGAAGTATTTAAATTAGCGACTGATTCTGTTAATGATTTAGGTCAATTAGCAGTTTGGATCAATAATGCTGGAGTTGCTTTTATAGATACATTTGTTGATTCTGATCCTGAAAAGTTTGAACGATTAATAGATGTGAATTTAAAGGGAACATACTGGGGAATTCAAGCGGCAGCTAAACAATTCATTAAACAGGGTAATGGAGGTCGAATCGTAAATGCAGCTTCTTTAGCTGGAGTGGAAGCTTCAGCGTTACAAAGTGCTTACTCTGCTTCTAAATTCGGAATTCGTGGTCTTACTCAAGCAGCAGCAAAGGAATTAGCACAATATCATATCACCGTAAATGCATATAATCCAGGAGTTGTGAGAACGCCGCTACGAGATATGATTGATGAAGTTACTTCTAAGATTAAACATATTTCAATCGATGAACAACGTAAATCAGTTTTAAGTGAAATTGATAACCGTCGGGAGGCAACTCCAGCTGATGTTGCTAATCTAGTTTCATGGTTAGTATCAGATGATACTAATTATATTACTGGTCAATCTATTATGGTGGATGGTGGGATGCATTATCTTTAACATAAATTGCTTAGTCCTTTTGTGGACTAAGAATACATAATAAAATTTAAGACTGCTTAATTTTTTTAGTTCAAAAACATAATGATGATATAATAATAGGTATTATATATATTACGGGAGGCATTGGTCATGGCCGAAGAACAAGTGTATCCAATTAAAAGTGACAAGGTCTTAAAAGAGGTCCAAGATACATTGCTGAATTATTTTGAAAAAAGCGGTCCCCGAAACTATACTATTTTCCAAGTTGGGAAAGCAACTTTATTACGTTGTAGTGATGTGATGATTCTTAAATACAATGATGTCTTTGATGAAAAAGATGAAATTAGAACAACGGGATATATTCATGATAAAAAGACGGGGAAAATTAATCGCTTATATTGGAAACCGGTCGCTAAGGATTTATTAAGTTACCAAAAATGGCGCGCTAATTTTTTGAAGAAACGTAATCGAAAGAGTGAGTGGTTATTTCCATCTATAATGTATCCAGAACGGCACATTACAGTTAATCAATTTTATAAAATTATGCAACGAACTGGTGACTTATTAGGAATTAATTACTTGGGGACTCATACGATGAGAAAAACCGGGGCTTATCGTTTGTATGAACAAACTGATCATAATATTGCAATCGTAATGAAATCTTTGAATCATTCTAGTGAGGCAATGACACTTCATTATCTAGGGTTAGATGAAATCACGCGACAATCAATATTTGATACGATTGATTTTGGGTAATAAATAATTAATAATTTATTATTAATTTTAAAAAATTAATTTTTAATAATAAAAGGAGAATTATTTTGAAAAAGAAAAATTTGTTTACTTGGGCTAATTTAGTAAGAGTGATAATGACGTTGTTGGTAGGTTATGGTGCATACATGAGCTATAATTATATGCATCATCAATTTAATCAAAATGCTGAAATTACTAATAAACGAGTAGATAGTAAACTTCCTAAATTAAAGAAGCAAACTGCTGATTTAAAGCTAGAAAAACGGAATGCATATAATGATCATTTGGTCGTTCAATACCATTATAAGAAGGCATTCAATTCACCTTATTCTACTGATAAATCTTTAAAAAAATGGATTAAGAACGAAAATAAAGTGGATGATCGATTAGAATCTGTTTCTGAAAAATATGCGACCAAGCAAAAAGAATTATCAAAGGTTCAAAAACAGTACTTTAACAAAACAGAATTGCATAACTCACAATCTAATTTAAAAATCATTGTGATAATTTTAGTTGTAATCCTTCTCTTCTTCATTTGGTCTGTCTAATGAAAGTTGACTTTTAAGGAAGAATGAATTATATTCAATACTAAGTAAAAAGAGAGGGGATTTAATTATGATGTGTTTAATTAAAATTATTATGAATACATTTACTAATTAAAATCCTTTAATGAATTCTGGTTAAAGTAAAACCACCTGAAGTGAATTCACTAAGGGTGGTTTTTTATTATCTTTGGAGGTGGAGACATGAAAATTGGGATAACATCTGATTCAAATGAATATAAAAAAGGAAGTCTGTCGGGAATTCCAAAAAATATTATTAAAGTAATTGAAAAACATCATATTACCCCAATTGCCATTCCAATCGTAAGTTCACAAGAAGCTGTTGATTTGGTTAAAACTATTGATGGCTTAATCGTAAAGGGTGGAACTGATGTTAATCCAGAACGATATCATCAAAAGGCATTAGCAACTACTGATCCAGCAAATGATCCAAAAGATGCTTCTGAATTTGCTGCAATTGAAGCGGCAATTAAACAACATAAACCAGTGTTAGGAATTTGTCGGGGAATGCAAGCCATTAACGTAATGCGTGGTGGATCTTTGTATCAAGATATATACACGCAGCATCCAAATAAAAACTCCTTATTAGAACATACAGCTGATTGGGATGTTGGATATTTTCCAACCCATGGTGTTGTAACTGAAAAGGGATCGATCATCAATAAAAGCATTGGTGATAAGGCTACAATTAATTCCAGACACCACCAAGGAACACATAAAGTTGGTGAAGGGTTGGTTGTTGGAGCACATGCAACTGATGGAATTATTGAGGAAGTCGAATCTTCCGATGGGATGATTCAAGGGATTCAATGGCATCCAGAAGATTTATGGCAAAAGGATCCAAAAGAGGAGAAGTTATTTACGGACTTTTTTGAACGAGTTAGAAGTAATATGTAAAATAGAATATATAAAAAGAGCTGGACATTTCGTTCAGCTCTTTTTTATATGTTTATTTAACCTTTTCCTTGAACAACAGAAGTTGTCTTGAACCAATTGTCGTTTTGAACAATTACAATTGAAGATTCTTTCCATTTTTTAATAGCACTAGATTGTACTGACCAATATCTATGACCATTTGTTTTTACTAATGCCAAACCGATTTTAGAACCACTTTTTAATGTTTTCTTTTTTGTGGTCATTTTCTTTATTTTAGTAATTGAATCACTTGATTTAACTTTATTCTCATTTACTTCATAAATAGTAACCTTTTTAGTAGTATTTCCATAATATGGTGATTCAAATTTTTTAGTTACTGATGGAGATTTAATACTTGCGGCTTTAGTTTCATTTTTGACACCTGATATTCCTGTAAATAATGTCGTTGTAACCAAAGTGCTAATCAATATATTTTTAATCTTCATTTAATTCACTCCTATAAATTTATGTCTTTATAATATCAATAATGTTTATATAAAATCAATGTTTTTTTAAATATTACTTTTATTATTCTTATTTTTAAAATATAATAAAATAATATTAATATAGGAGGTTTTGTTTTGAAACTTAAAAGCATATTAATTACTTTAGTCTCATTAATATTTTTGATTAATACAGGTATACTGATAAATCAAAAAGTTCAGGCAAGTGTTGTTCCGGTGAAATACAGACATACGTATCATCATGGACACTATATCTATAAAATCGGTGCTAATTATGGATATTTTAGTGATACAAGTGGGAAAAAATTCTTTAAATTTAAGTTCAAAAAAGCTTATAGTAACCAAAAAGGATGGCATGGATCCTACTATGCTGGATATCCATTGAACAAGAGTATCGATGGAGTATCATTTAAACCAGTTGGGAATCATATTAATGTACTTTACGATATAGTTCAATTGAAATTATATAAATAGTTATTAACGTATTTAGATATAAAATCTTAAGGAGAATGTTTATGAAAAAAATTATACTTTTTGTAATGTCATTAGGATTTTCATTTGCTTTATTAGTACTTGCTAACAATAATGTAAATGCTGCTAAGTTACCAAGTAGCATTACGCATCATACATGGTATAGAATTACTGATGGATCACAGGGTGGGTATCATGATAAAACTACATTTCATGGTAGTTCATTAACATACCATGGTTATCCAGAAAGTAAATTCTCAAGTTCAAGTGTATCAATTCCTAAAAAGGGTTCTTTTACTTGGAAATTTAGTAATATTAAAAAAGCGAATAGCAAAAATTATTATGCACGTATTAATTCAAAATATCCTGTAAGAATTAGACTTATTTCTAAAAAGTCATTTTGGGTAGTACCTAAACATACAAATTGGAAAAAGGGTAACTATACTGGGAACTCTCAATATGGGGCCATTATGTTTGAATTAGCTCATTAAAATTGTATTTGAATAGCAAAAGCTATCAATATCTAAGTTTTCATTCGATATTGATAGCTTTTTATTTTTAACTTATTTTATTTAATTTTTATTTTTCTAACCATGGACGAGCGACTCCTGCAATATCAGAGCGTTGAGCATTTCTAATCCCAGAAATCATAACCCTTGGTGGCCAACTTTCAATTACTTTATTGTTTCCTAAGTAAAGAGCAACGTGCCAAATAGTGTGAGTTCCTGGTTGATAATAAAATATTAGGTCTCCACGTTGACGTTGTGATAGAGGAACATGTTTGAATTTCTTAGTAGCAAATAGCTTTCTTGAATTCCATTCATTTCCGGGATGAGCATGTTGAATAGAGCTGACGGGAACAGGACTGATTCCACCAGCGTACAACGCTTGTGTAACTAAACCGGAACAATCATTTCCATACTTAGGAGAAGTAGAAGCACCTACTAAATATGGTTTACCTAAATATTTTCTGGCTTGTCGAATTGCAGCTTCAATATGAGCTTTTCGACCTTGAGTAATCTTAGCACCTAATGGAGCTACGTATCGGTCAATACTATAAAACTCATTCTTTGGGAGGCCTAAGGCAACCCAAGTTTTTACATCAACATTTCCAGTTACTTTTAAGTTATGCTTTGCTTGAATTTTCTTAACAGCAGCAGTGGTTGATGCACTGTACTTGTTATATCCATTGAAAGTATGGGTAGCTTTCATAATTTTGTATGTTTTAATACCTTCATAGCCTTGTTTAACTGTATATCCTACTTGTCCAACGGGTTTAATTGTTTCTTTATGAATTTGATAATAACGCTTTGGATTTTGTAGTTCTTTTGCTTTATGTGTGTTTTTTTCAGTACTTTGAGTTGTTGAATCTGTATCATCGGCATGTGCTAATTGATAACCCCCACCAATAATAAACGTTCCAATAATGATTGTTCCTAATAAATGTTTCCAGTTTTTCATTTTAAAATCCCCTTTATTTAATAACTTAGTGCTCGCATGGCGTCTGAGCGTCTATGTGTTTCAAAAATTGCATATTTCATTTTCATTGGTTTATTTAACCATGGATCATTATAGTAGATATAATTATGGTCATAACCATATACTGTTAGAGCATGGTTAGGAAAATTATCAACGTTAGCTACCCAAACAACGACTGGGTGACCATCACTAATTTTTTTCTTGATTACATCTATTTTAGCACCAGTCATATTAACTGCATTGCCAGCATAGTGTTTAACTAATTTCATTAAACCACTGGGATAAATTAATTGCCCCTTTGCAGAATGCGGATTGCCTACAAATCCCTTATTTGGATTACTACTACGTGGCATTTCCTTAGCTAATTCTAATTTATTAACATTTGCTCCAGCATATTTTAACATCATTGTTACCGCTGTTATTTCACATCCTGTAGGTAATTGAGGACGTTGTCCAATCATGGGAACTTTTAGAAAATGTGTTTTGGAATCAATATAGTTACTTTTGATCCATTTTCCGTTAATTTTAGACCACTTAACCCCATTTACTAATGCTTGTTCAGTAATTTTAACTCGTTTTTTAGTTGTTAATTCACTAGGATTAGAATTATCGGAAATTGTTCCTTTGGGACCATTGATATAAACATGATGTAAGCCATTTTTTAAGTTTGCTTCATATTTAATACTCTTTACATTAGTCATCTTAGCATATTGATGTTCAATTTTTTGAGTTGAACTTGAGCTATTTCCTTGTTGTTCGGAATTCGATTGACTATCAGTACTATTGGATTGATTATTAACAGTACTTGAAGAATTTATTTCATCAGCATGAGCTGGAAGTGGATTAGCAATCACACTAATTCCAAATATAACGGTTAGTATAATAAAATTTTTTTTCATTGAATACCTCATTCTATTAAAAAAAGTTAATATAATTATATCATTAGTTTTTAAATAATCGTAAAAAACTTTAAATAAAATTAAAACGCTTATTCATATATACCAATTAAGGTAAATAGAATAAACGTTTATAAATAATACATGTTAATGAAGTTATCTTATTTCGTCCATTGCCATGGATCTTGACGCCATTTAGTGAGGGAATCATGTTCTTCAGGGGTAATGATATTTTCGTCCATTGCTTGTTTAATTAAAGCAGAATAGTTCGTCAAAGTTGTTAGTGGTTTGTTGGCATCAGCAAAATTCTTAGTGCTATCAGCTAACTCGTAAGTGAAGATAGCAGCAACACCGATAACACTAGCATTTGGTTCTTTATCAACAGCTTTGGCAGCATCTAAAACACTTTTACCAGTAGAAATTAAATCATCAATTAAAACAATTTTGGCATTCTCAGGTAAATGTCCTTCAATTTGACGGCCTTGACCATGATCCTTTGGTTTAGAACGAACATAGATCATTGGTAAGTTTAGTCGATCAGCAACAAGGGCAGCATGTGGAATTCCAGCTGTTGCGACTCCACCAATAACATTGGCATTAGGATAAGCAACTTTGATCATATCTGCTAGTCCGTTAGCAATTGCCGTTCTTAAGGCAGGATAGCCAATCGTTAAACGGTTATCAGTGTAGATTGGCGACTTAATTCCACTTGCCCATGTAAATGGTTTTTGTGGTGAAAGGGTAACGGCGTTGATTTTTAAAAGCCCTGAAGCAATTTCTTTTTCAATTTTTAATGACATTATTAATTATCTCCATTCTTTTTCAATAATTTCATAAGCAGCAACTGGATCTTTAGCTTTGGTGATGGCACGGCCAACAACAATGCCATTACTTCCTAGTTCACGTGCTTGACTTGGGGTAGTAACTCGTTTTTGATCATTATTATCATTGCTCTTTAATCTAATTCCTGGATTAATACATAAAAAGTCATTTCCAACTGCTTGGTGAATTAATGGGGATTCCAAGGCAGAAGAAATTGTTCCGTCAGCGCCACTATTTTTGGCAACTTCAGCTAAATGCGTAACGGCTTCTTTCATCGTTGCATTAACTAATTGTTCACTTTGCATCTGTTCTTCAGAAGTAGACGTTAGTTGAGTAACAGCTAATAATTTGGCAGGTTCAGCATTAATTGCTTTACTACCAGCGATCAAACCTTCTTTTGCAGCTTTGATCATATCAGATCCGCCGGATGCATGAACAGTTGTCATTTGAATATCCAATTTACCTAATTGTTCTGCAGCTTGTCTAACCGTGTGGGGAATATCGTATAACTTTAAGTCTAAGAAAACCTTAACGCCCATTGAACGAATTTCTTTTACAATACTAGGACCTTCAGCATAAAATAATTCCATGCCAATTTTTACAAATAGTTGATCAGGATTAGGAAATTGTTTTAAGAAATCTAAAACAATTGCTTTATTTTTGAAATCTAATGCAATGATAATTGGTCGCATATTCTCACCTTTCTTCAAACAAAAAACTGACCAGTCTTGTGACTAGCCAGTTTGAAATTCACCTATTAATACTATAGATGAGAAATTATTATTCGTAACTTGCTAGCCTCACGGGACTAAATTAAAGTCTTTGCTTTATTTGAGATAATTTTAACTTGCTTTAGGTAAAAATACAAGTTTAATTTTAATTATAAATAATTAATTATTTATAACATATTATTAATTTTAAGTAATTTTGATTTGTTTTAAAAAATTTTTTTATATTCCATTACAGGTTATAAAATAATAGTGATTACTACTTATGTAATCTTAAAGAGAAGGGGATATATTTTATGAAGAAAACAGCTTTATATTTAACATTATTATCATTTTTAACACTTGGAGGGGTATAAACTGTCAAAGTTACTCAATCAAATAATGAATAAGTAGTTGCCAAGGCATACTCATCTGAACAACAAGCTGCTGCAGCAAGTGTTGCTACAGTTTTATCAAGTGATGAAGCAGTTTTAAGTGCTGATCAACAAACTTCAAAATCAGCTACAACTGCAATGAGTACTATTCAAGGTCCTCAACGAGATGCTTATGGTTTTTGGTTAGATCGATTAAATCATGCTCTTGATGGTGAAACAACAGCGATTGGTTTTGTTAAAGATGATTATAATACAATAAATAATGCTCGTGGAAATATGGCACAATCTGGACCAGTTCATATGTATGAAAAGAATTTTAACAGTGCTCAAAAGGGCTTCGAAAAAGCTCACGTTAAATTTCCAGAAGCATTAGCTGCTAGTAAAGATGGGAAATCTAATTCAACAACGAATAATAGCTCTAATTCATCATCGAACAAAACCAGTAAAAAGACTAACAATAAGAAAAATAACAAGAAAACTAATAAAAAGAATTCTAAAAAGAGTCAAAAGCATACTAAGAAACATTCCAAAAAGAGCAGTAAACATAATAAATAAAAAATTCCTATTATTTATTATTAATAATTTAAAATTAATTATTTATTACTCGTAATTATATTAGTTGCATTTTTAAAATGTTACCCCTATAATAAAATTAAATTAACCGGGAGGGATTGCAATGTTATTACGGAATACTAAATTAAATACTTGTTGTATGTCTAGCATAGCGTTAGTAGCATTGGAATCTCACGAACGTAGCTAGATATATTTTAGAGTGGAATTATCTAGATATAGTGAAGTCACCATGCGTTAACGTTACTAGAAACGTTAGCGGTGGTGGCTTTTTTTGTTGGTTAATAATTTAGGAGGTTAGAATTATGAAGATTTGGCAAAAAATGAACCAAAAAGAAGATGCAACAGTCTATTCTTCAAAGGATTCGCACTTGGTTAGATCCTTAGGCCTAAAAGAATTCCTTGCATTAGGGATCGGTTCAATTGTTTCTGCATCCATTTTTACATTACCTGGAATTGTTGCAGCGCAACATGCTGGACCTGCAGTAACAATTTCATTTTTATTGGCAGCAATTATTTCTGGAATGGTGGCAATGAGTTATGCAGAAATGTCAGCTGTCATGCCGTTCGCTGGTTCTGCATACTCATGGATCAATATTTTATACGGTAAGTTTTGGGGTTGGATTGCTGGTTGGGCGTTGCTGGCAGAGTACTTCATTGTTGTTTCGTTTGTTGCAGCCGGATTATCTGCCAATTTTCAGGGACTAATCTCTCCATTAGGAATTGAACTTCCTAAAATATTAGCAAACCCAGCAGGTGTCAATGGTGGTTGGTTCGACATCACTGTTGTTATAGCAATATCATTAGTTGGGTGGCTGTTATCTCAAGGAACGACACAAATGGCACGAGTTGAAAAAGCATTAGTTGTTTTAAAAGTGTTAGCAATCTTGCTATTTATCGTTGTTGGAGCAACAGCAATTCATTTGAATAACTATGTTCCATTTGTACCAGCTCATCACATTAATGCTGATGGGAGTCAATTTGGTGGTTGGCAAGGAGTTTATGCTGGAGTTTCAATGATTTTCCTAGCTTACGTTGGTTTTGATACAATTGCAGCAAATTCAGCTGAAGCTAAAAATCCACAAAAAACAATGCCTAGAGCAATTATTGGTTCATTGATCATTGCGGCAGTATTATTCATCTTAGTATCACTTGTTCTCGTTGGAATGTTTAAATACACGAACTTCAACAATAATGCAGAACCTGTTGGTTGGGCATTAAGAAAAAGTAATCATTACTTAGTTGCGACAGTTGTTCAAGGAATTGCAGTTGTAGGGATGTTCACTGCTTTGATTGGAATGTCATTAGCAGGGTCACGGTTGCTATATTCATTTGGTCGAGATGCAATGTTACCCAAATGGTTAGGTCACTTGAATCAAAAACACTTACCTAATCGGGCATTGTTGGTAGTTACGTTAGTTTCCATTTTTGTTGGTGCATTTTTACCATTTAGTTTCTTATCTCAATTGATTTCTGCTGGAACGTTGATTGCATTTATGTTCGTTTCAGTCGGGATGTTTGCTTTACGGAGACGCGAAGGTAAGGACTTGCCAAAACCAGCTTTTAAATCACCATTTTATCCATGGTTACCAACATTGGGATTGATTGGATCATTCGTTGTATTCATGGGTTTGGATATTCAAGCTAAATTAACAGCACTCGTTTGGTTCATAATTGGATTAGTAATTTACTTTAGCTATGGTATTCGCCACGAAAGTGATAAATAATTTAGAGAAAATATTCAGTATATGGTACTCTATTAACATAAATAAGAATAGGGAGATTATATATGAAGAAAACAAAACTAATTACTTTACTTACCACTCTGACGTTAGGGATGTCTGTGCTACCTTCCCAAATTACTCATGCTAAAAAGACAAGTAGCAAAGTCTTATATGTTCAAAGTAATACCGATTCCGAAGTTACTGATTCAACAGTTAACCAGCGCGTTGCTAGTCAAGACGTCACAGCACAAGTTCAGAATAGTAGCGACCAAGTCAATATTCCTAAAGGAACGACGATGACGTTAGCAGGTAAAGCTAATGGTAAGCAATTAGTTAAGATTCCTAATGATACTCGCACATTAATTGTTCCAATGATTGATAACATTGCTTATCCATACCAAGAATACACTTATACCAAAGCAGATTATGCTAAATTAAACCGGGATGGTAAAAAGTGGGCCAAAGGGTTAAGCAAAACCCAGGTTAAAGCTGTTGGGGATTATACCAGTAATGGGTATAAAAATGACAATCAGTATCTTAGAACTGGTAAATCAAAGAAAATAGCTAAGACAAAGGAAGAAATTAATAATGTTAAAAACAGTTTAGCGAAGTTCCAATTAGAAAAACCAATGACGGTATATCGAGGAGTTCAAGCTAAGGGATTTAAGACAGGTCTTAAAGGTCAAAAATTAACGATTGGAAGTACTTACAATGATCCAGCTTTCCAATCAACTAGTATTGATAAGTCTATTGCAATGTCTTTCTTAGACGTTGGTGCTAAGAAGGGTAAGATATCCAATAACAATGTGATTATGAAGATTAATCTTCCTTCTGGAAAGACCGGTGCTTATATTAAATCGTTATCCAAGGTTAAAAGTGAAAAAGAATATTTATTAAGTCCTAATCAAAACCTGGTTGTTACGCGTGTTCAAAATGTTAAAGTCCGTTATAGCATAAAAGATTATAAGACGACTAGTAATAAAATTAAAAAATTACATGGTGTAAGCAGCAAATTTACTTACAAGCTAGTTACATTAGATTTAGTTAAATAAACAATAAAGACTTGTTGATCTTATTATCAACAAGTCTTTTTGTATGTAAATAAAAAGTCGGGTATAAACCCGACTATTTCCTAGATTATTAAACTGATCATAAGTATGACATAGAATTATATCACATTAATAAGCTAAGTATGGATCTTTGAGATCCGGCACATAAAATAAAAAATTCGTATCAGGCAATCCAAACCTGAGACAATGATAAATTATACACGACATATTGTATTAAAACAATATGATATATAATTTATTGATTTTTTGAATAAAATTAACTTATTTATAATTAGTGTAGTGGACCGTCTACAAATTGAGCTTTACCATTTCCAAAGCTCCAATCCCCATCTCCATTAGTTGAAAGACTAACCAATAAGTCTTTAGGGTCCAATCCGATTGCTTTTTGAAGCCCTTTGGCTAATTGGTCATAGAAAGCCCGTTTTTGACTAACTGTTCGTGCTCGGGTAGTAATGTGGAAAACGATTACATCATCACTTCGTTCAATTCCTAAACCAGAATCTAAAATTTGCATTTCAAATGGTTCATGTTGAGTTAAAACTTGATAACGATCACCATTAGGAACACCGAAAGTATCTAGCATCACTTGATATGATGTATCCAATAATTGTTTCAAATATTTTTCATCATGACCTTTAATAACATCAATTCTCATAAGTGGCAAAATAATCACGTCCAATCTTTAGTTTGTTAAATAATATCATACTTTTAGGAATAATAAAAAAGATAGAGAAAGCATCTCTATCTATTTAACGATTATTAAAAGAAAAGTTTCGAAGGAATTAAAATTCTTATTAAAATTCATATATGAATTTTATGAAACTATGTAAACGAGGTCGAACTTTCACCCGACCTCATACACAATAGGGTTTGAATGATATGTGACGATTGCTAGAAAATTCTTATAAATAAGAACTAACACAGTATACAGATATGAGTCATTCATCTCAACATCCAAATATATGATATAACATATAAATTCATTTTGCAAGAAATATGTGTAATATCATTTAATTTCTTATATAAAAGAAGCACCAAAACATTAGAATAATTAGTTTAAGTGCTTCTATAACAGTCGTTTGCTTAATAAATTATTATTATTGAATTAGAATTTTAAATTAATTGTTTAAATCATAATGTATTCATACAATATAATATAGATTAAGATAATTTGCAACTATTTAAGATAACGAAATGAACGTGGTGCATGATCAATGCCAAAATCAGAAAGTGGTTTTGGCTCTGGTAATTTTTCTAGGTTTTCAACTTTGATAGCTTCAATTGTTTTCTTTTCTTGATACATATCAAAGAAATCTTTTTTGGTCATTCCAGTTTCTGAACCACATTTATCCCATACGACATTAGGTGTGTCAATGATTAATTCATCGCTAGTAAAACGATGGGTCACCATTTGAACTGGGCTAGATTGATAGATATAAAAGTGTTCAGCATCTTGTTTTAGTGGACGGCGACGAACTTCATAAGTTTGTTTTCCTGAAACAATTTTTTGAACACATTTTGGTTGGATAGGTAGAAGAGCATCGATGGTGATCAGAACCTTTCTTTGGGTAGTTTACTTAATGTTTCATAGAATATACAATTACAATTTATTTTAAAGATTCACTAAAAACTTCATTATTAGGGTCTAAACCATTAACGATTTGTTTAGCCATTAGATTAGCACGCTTATTTATAAATTGGTTTACATCATCAAAATCGTAATTATCCAAATCAGAAAATATTTTAACAAAGTCATGTTCAGTAAAATAATCTGATTCTTTCATTAGATTATTATAGTTATCATTATTACCATTATTATACTCATAAATAGTCTTATTATTTTTATTATTATTTAACGTTTTCGGAAGAAACATTCCGTTACCCAAATTACTAACATTTACTTTTTTAAATCCGGGATCAAATTTTTTAATTCTAGCTCTTGGAATGACGTGTTCGAATTCATAATCCTCAGGGGTTGGTAATCCACCTGCTAAGTAGGTTAAATTAGAATGAATTGTTATTAATGCTTGGTTCTCCTTACTAAAAGTTTTACGATTCCCAGGGGTATCTTTTATCCAATTTTTGAATTGAGAGATAAATTCACTTGAATCAACAGAGGTTAAATAATTTCTTTCATCATTTTTTCTGTAGTAACTAAATAATCTTTGATCTCCATGGGCATTCCATGCTTGGGTTACAAAGTCGTAAACATAATATTGAGGAATGTTTATTAATGATTGTTTAATATAATCATCGTCACGATTCCACAAACTAGCAAAATAAGATAATATTTTAAATGTTGTAGATAACCCAGGTACATATGGATTTTTCTTTGATTTTTGTTTGTTGTTAAATGCAATGTTTTGTTTTAATAGAACACTAAATCTGTTATTTAATTTTTTAGCAATTGAATCTAACTGTTGTAAAATTTCTTTTATGTTATCTTGAATTTCGCTATTCTTATTGTGAATTGTTGCAATTTTTTTATTATCTGTATCTGTAATAATTCCTAAAAGACCAAAGCCAATTTCATTTGTAAGCTTTGGCTTATCAGGTAAAACAGAGGGCATTTCTTTTATTATTAGTTTTCCAATAGCTCTTGCTAGTTCTGCTAGATTAATTTTTCGACTCTCTGTTATATCATCTTCAGAGAAGTTTTCTAATTCAAAAGAACCATCTTTTTTTAATTTATTGTAGTATTGTTTTACGTAATTTAAAATAGTGTCTCCTAATTCGAAATCACTTGGAATTGTAATATCAGCATCTGACCAAGAAGCATTTAAAACTTCATATTTGGTTAATGGAACGCCACCTCGGTTAAGATTTTCATATACCTCTGGTAAATCTGATTCGTTTCCAAGAAATTCAATAACTGGAATTGTTAAAGTATTAAGGTTTATATAATTATCAATTTCTTTTTGAAAATTATCAATCATGTTACGAATGTTAGCTTTTATTTTGACAGCCTCTTCTTTAGAAACACCTTCAAAATCACTACTATCATATTCATCAGTCCAGGTTGCTGAGTTTAGTTTTCCATCTAATAAATCATTAAACTTTGAAGAATCAATTTTGTCTAAACCATTTTTTGAAAGAGTGTCGTTTAATTTATCAAAGTCATTTATATATTTATCTTTGTTTAATTCTTTCCAATAAGAAAGTTTATTGTTTTCAAAATCTTTAATGGTAGACAAGCGTTGTTGACCATCTAAAAGTCTGTATTCATGTTTCTTATTATCCATAGGAGATACTAATAAAGCTCCGAAAGGAAAATGTTTATGAAGCGTTTTTACTAAATCTAATTTTTTTTGTTTACTCCACACTAAAGAGCGTTGAAATTTTGGAACTTTTATATGTTCTTTTAGTTGTTCTGCATAAGATAGTTGAATGTACTGATAATTTTGTTCCATCATTGTCTCCGATTATTAATTTATTTTTAGAATATTGATCTATAAGAATTATTGCATAATAAAAGCCACTAAATCAAATTAATTTAGTGGCTAATACCTTGATACCAAAGAGATTTTGTCTATAGATCCTATAGTAATGATCTTTTTTGACTTAAAAAGATTTTTGAATATTTAAATTATTTGCTAATTTGTTGGCCCTATATTGCAAAAATTCTATATCATCATGTTTTTGTAAGATATGCATTTTACAATGACAGTTGGGACAAAGAGCAGTCAAGTTAAATATAGAATCCATTCCATTTTCGGACAATGGTTTGATGTGATGTGTTTCTAAGTAAGGATTATTATTTTTATCTTTAAAGGGAGCATCCTTACCGCATAACTGGCATTTTCCATTGGCTAATATTTTAGCTAGAGCAGCAGTGTATGGGTTATTTACATTAACTTTGATATCTTTTGTTTCTTGGATATTATTTCTTAAAAAATTATATTCATATCTTTTATCATAACTAATTAGTTTTTTAATTCTAGCTGCTTTATTTTTATAATTGATTATCTTATTTGCTTTTTTATCCATCGTTGAATGTTTATTATTCATGATAATTTTGTACTGCTTTTTTAATTTAGTGAGGTATTCAAAGTTTGATAATGCAATCATTCTTAAATTGAAAACAATCATCTTTCTTTTTATTTCATTTCCATCCATAAGTGTTTTAATTTGAGGAGCATTAAGCATTGACACTCTTCCATAATAAATATAGTTGTTGGGTTTGTCATTAATGAATAAGTGAACATCTATATTATTCTTTTTTGAATTAGCTAAAGTTTTATTTTGGGCAAAGTTAATATCTTGATCTCCAGATTGGCCCATTCCAATGTAATCAACTGTATGGTTATTCCAATTAATTTTATCAGGATATAATTCTTGATATGTTTTTTGTATTAATATTAAAGAGTTAGTTCTATTACTCTTTCTCATACCACCTTGAGTGGACACTTTGAACATTTTCGCTAATTTATCATTTGTGATTGATTCGCCAATTTTTATATTATACTCAGTCATTATTTACAGTTTCCTTTATTATTTATATTTTATATATATTAATATATATAAATTGTTTAAACAACATCATTTTAAATTGTTGTAGATTATTTTGTTTTCCTTTAGTTAAATAAGATCTTCAATTTTAACAAAAAATGTTATATCATAAATTTATTGAATTTTAATAATTATAGAATATGAGGGATTTAATTAATGTCAGAAGACACTATAAAAGTTTTTCCGTATAAAAGATTAGGTATTATCAGTAGTCCATATGATAAAGATGATAGAAGTATATATCATATTTATGTTAATGTTATGGATTTACCAGAGAAAATTCCGACTGAAGTAAACCCCAGGGATGTTAGTACAAAGAAAAAAGTGTATAAAAAAATAGTATCTGGACTGACTGATGGGAAAGAGAATTTCTTTGTGAATAATCGAGGAATTTTAATATCAGCAAAGGAAATTATGTTTGATTCTAAGATGATAAGATTAAATGTTGGACAAGATAATCTTAATGATAGAAGTTTATATGGTGTTTTAGATGGAGGACATTCTTATAACGCTGTTTTAAATCATCGTGATGAAATTTTAGATACTGAAAATCAATATGTTCATTTGGAAGTAATGACTAAAGTAAGAAATATAGATAGTCTTGCAGAAGCACGTAATACTAGTGAACAAGTTTCTGATAAAGCAATTGCTGAATTAGCAAATAAGTTTAAATTTGTTAAAGATGTTATTGATAAACAACCATATGCTAATGACATTTCTTATCGACAGAACGATGATAAAGAAATAGATTCATTGGATTTAATAAGATTGATGTTTATGTTTAATATATTTAAATATCCAAATGATTCTGATAAACAACCGGTTAAAGCTTATAGTGTAAAAGGGCAGTTATTTGATGATTTTTTAAATAACTATGACAAAGATTTTAATTGTTATAAAATTCTTGCCCCTCTACTTCCTGATATTATAAATTTATATGACACAATTGAATGTGAGATGAGTGAAGGATATAAAGAAGTTAATCCTAGTGGTAAGTTTGGCAAAATAAAAGGGATAACATCAAAAGAAAATTTAAAAACTAAATTTTTAAAAAATGACATTCAGTATAAAGTTACTCAAGGATTTATTTTTCCGATAATATCAGCTTTTAGATCATTAATTGAAGAAAATAATGGTCAGCTAGTCTGGAAAGTAAATCCAATCAGAGTTTGGAATAAAGCAAAAGGAAAATTAGTATTAAATACTATTGAAAAATCAAGAGAGCTTGGGAATAACCCGCAAAGTACTGGTAAGAACAGTGAGTTATGGGCTAAAAATTTCGATGAAGTTAATGATAAGGGGAATGTAGTCAAGCTAGAAACGGTAATTGAGGATATGCAAAGAGAATAATAAAACTTTTCACACAAAACTATTGCTATTATATTTTATTATGATATACTTATGTCTTGTAGGGCAGAGTATATGAGATTTACATAATAGCTCTTTATGATGGACAACCTGCCCTACGGTAGGATGGGAATAGGTAATTAAAAAGTAAATGAGTATCGTGATTCTTCTTAATTAATTTTGAAGGATCACGATTTTTTTTATACTTTTAATTTTTAAACATACATAAGGAGTGATTAGATGCATCCAAATCCAAATAGTGTTTATCCGAATCCGGATTTAAAAAGTATTGTTTATGTTAAGAATGTAATTCAAAATCCAAATATTCAAGTTGGTGATTATACCTACTATTCAGATGCAAATGATGCAACAGCTTTTGAAAAGCATGTCACTCATCACTATGATTTTAAAGGTGATAAATTAATTATTGGGAAATTTTGTTCAATTGGTTCTGGGATTGAATTTATTATGAATGGAGCTAATCATGTCATGAAGGGCACATCCACTTATCCTTTTTATATTATGGGAAGTGATTGGAGTAAACATGTCCCTGGTAATGATGACCTTCCTAACAAAGGGGACACAATTGTTGGAAATGATGTGTGGTTTGGGCAAAATGTGACGGTCCTACCTGGTGTAAAAATTGGGGATGGAGCAATCATTGGCGCTAACAGCGTTGTTGCAAGTAATGTTGATGCTTATAGCATTGTTGGTGGTAATCCAGCTAAATTGATTCGTTATCGTTTTACTCCTAAAATAATTAAAAAACTAGAAGCATTATCTTGGTGGAATAAAGATATTGAATGGATTACTAAAAATATTGATCAATTAATGGTGGAAGATGTGACAGAGGAATTTTTGAATAGGATATTAAGTAAATAAAAATTGATTATATAAAGACTAACGAATATTGAACTCAAAAATATCAATATTTGTTGGTCTTTTATTTTAAGCAATTATTTTTAAAGTCAAAATCTTTTAATAATAATTATTGTTTAAAATTGAAATTTAAATTAAACTAAATGAAGATAGGGAAAGGATGTGTCGTGATGTCCGATTCAATAAAACGGATTGTTGTAAAAATAGGAACTAGTTCACTAATTAATTCTAATGGAGAAATTAAACTTTCGGTAATTAATAAATTAGCGAAAGTTCTTAGCTTTTTAAATCAAAACCATTATCAAGTATTACTAGTGACTTCTGGAGCCGTTGGTGTTGGAATGAATAAGTTACATATTATTAAACGACCAACCGAGATTGGTAAATTACAAGCTTTGTCTGCAATTGGGCAAAGTGAGTTAATGCACATTTACGAGGATGCATTTAGTAATGATAATCAAACTGTAGCGCAGCTTTTATTGACTCGGGATGTTGTTGATTATCCGAAAAGTAGAAAGAATGTTTTGAGCACCATAAACACGCTGCTCGATGATAATATAATTCCAATTGTAAATGAAAATGATGCCGTTTCTGTTGATGAGTTCAACCACCAAACAACATTCGGTGAGAATGATCAATTAGCAGCTATTACTTCAACTTTTATTGATGCTGATATGTTAATTATTTTGTCAGATATCAACGGATTATATAGTGCAGATCCGAAGAAATATCCCGATGCAAAATTGTTATCGTGGGTCCCAAATGTTGACAAACACTTAATGAAGTCAGCTGGGGGACACGGTTCTCAATTTGGAACTGGTGGTATGACTACTAAATTAAGAGCGGCTAAAATTATGTTAGAAGATAACAAAAAAATGGTCATTTTAAATGGTTCCAACCCGGAAATTATTAGACAACTATTAAACGGTCAAAATGTTGGAACTTACTTTAGTGCTAAACGACCAAAGGAGCGCAATAATGAATGAACAACTATTATCAATTGGTGAAGCTGCAAAGGGTGCCAGTTATAAGACAAGTAAGTTAAATTTAGAACAGAAAAATCATGTCCTTAAATTATGGGCTAACGCATTGGAAGAGAATAGTGATAAAATTTTAGCAGCCAACGAAAAAGACTTGAAAAATGGTCAAGTTGCAAAACGTTTTATCGATAGATTAACTCTTACCAAGGATAGAATTAATGATATGGCAACGGGTTTAAGAAAATTAGTTGAATTACCCGATCCAATTGGAATAATTGATAAAGGTTGGAGAACTGAAAATGGGCTACGGATTATCAAACAAAGGGTTCCTTTAGGGGTAATCGGTATGATTTATGAAGCGCGGCCTAATGTAACAGTTGATGCGGCAGGTCTTTGTTTTAAAGCTGGAAACGCAGTTATTTTGCGTGGTGGAAAAGAAGCAATTAATTCAAACATTGCATTAACGAACGTTCTTAGAAACGTTTTGAAGACATGCCATTTGTCAGAAGATATCGTTCAAATTATTCATGAGACTGATCATGCGATTGCAAAAGAATTTATGGAAATGAATGGCTATATTGATGTTTTAATTCCACGCGGAAGTAAAAGATTGATTCAAGCAGTCGTGAAAAATGCTACGGTGCCAGTTATTGAAACAGGAGCTGGAAATTGTCATATTTATGTTGATTCAGCTGCTGAGTTAGATATGGCAACTAACATTATTATTAATGGTAAAGTTCAACGACCATCAGTATGTAATTCAATTGAGAAATTATTGATTCATAAGGATGTTGCAAATAAGTTTTTACCTACGATCGTTAAAAAACTTGGGGAAAATCACGTTGAAGTTAAGGGGGATGAAACGACTCGTCAAATCGTTAAAGATGTTGAACCAGCTACCGATGAAGATTGGGCTACTGAATACAACGATTTAAAGATTGCGATTAAAGTTGTTGATTCTGAAGATGAAGCAATTGATCACATTAATAAATATGGAACTCATCATTCTGAAGTGATTATTTCAGATAATTATCAAGCCGGAGTTAAGTTTCAGCAGTCTATTGATGCCGCTTGCGTTTATGTAAATGCTTCTTCTCGGTTTACCGATGGTTTTGAGTTTGGTTTTGGAGCTGAAATCGGAATTTCGACTCAAAAATTACATGCTAGAGGTCCAATGGGTCTTCCAGCGTTAACTTCTTATAAATATATTATTAATGGTGATGGTCAGATTCGTCATTAATTGTAAACAAAAATGGAAATGGAGGATGAGTCCTTCATTTCCATTTTGTTTATTTAGATTGTGAATTTAAAACTTCAGTTAAGTATTGTTTTGCAGCAGGAAGAACTTTATCGCCTAGTTCAGTATTCATGAATGTTTTTCCTGCTTCTTCAAATTTGCCATCCTTGTTATCTTTTCCATGGGTAAATTCAGTAACGGTCGCATTAATTAATGACTTATTAGTATCTGTGTAATACCAAATCCCTAATTTAGTGCTTTTGTTCGGAAAGAACTCATATGTTACTTGGTAAGTATGTTTGTCATTATCAGATACGACATTACAAGTTGTTAGATCATTATCAAAGTCATCCTTATCAAAAACACTAAATATTTCTTTTTTTGCTGCTTCACGGGCTTTAGTATCATTCATGTAAAAATCTCCTCAATTAAGTTTTTCCTTAATTGTATAATAAAGTGATTGATGCGTCATGTTATTTTTATAATTAAAGTGAATGTTTCACAAATAACAAAGTTATAAAATAATTTTAATAATTGCTTGTTTAATATATTATTTAATGACTATAATTAAAACATTAATACTTAAGGGGTGTTTTTGATGAAAATGAAGAATATTTTAATTACAGCCATTGCAGCTGTTACATTGGCTGTTCCAGCTACAATGAGTGTTAGTGGGACAACAGCCAAAGCTTACACTGTTTCAGCAACGAGCGTAAATGCTGGGAGTCATTACAAATATCGAAAGGCATTATATTCATTTAATATCCGCAAGGGTGGTACTAAATATCATATTACTAAGGGTAAAGAATATAAGGTTTCAGTAAAGAATGGTACCAATGCATTCAATTATGGAATTAAGTCCGGTGGTCATGTAATTACGTTCCAAGGCCAAAATGTATTTTTTAAATAGAAATGTTCTTTAATGATGTTTCTCTTATATGTATGCTAAACAGTTTTTAACGTATGGAGAATTTCAACTTATTTTAATTATTTTTCTGGAAGAATCGGAATTCATAATTCTTTAGTCATAAATTAAATATGATAAAATATAAATATATTAAAATAAAAAGAAGGTCTGTTACAATGGTAAATGAAACATTAGCAACAAAAGTTAATGCTGCTACAAGTGTTGCACAATTAATTGACATTTTAAAAGCTAATGATAGCTTATTAGACATTTGCCAAGGTCTTGGTGATGACTATGATGTTTATTATGATAGTGAGAACCAAAGCTTCTTTGAAGATGATACTGAGGCTAAGGCCGATGGTAAGATTCCAGCAAATGATCATGTTGGTGCGGATGATGTTAATACAATTAAATTAACTGATTTAAAAGAAATGGTATTAAAAGTGTTGAACTAAAATAAATCCTCTTCAATTTAAGATTGGAGAGGATTTTTCATATGGTAATTAAAATTTAATTTCGTTAATTTTATCAATTAATGTATCTTCAGTAATTGGTTGATATTTACCTTGTGAATCAGCAACATAATAAATATCTTCATTATAAGGTTGACCAGAAAGGGATGCGTCATCAGCAGCGTTAATACTCGTTAATGCTTTATTTAGCACGTCCCCTGAAACTGGGTAATCTGGAGCAGTTACTTCATCGTTAACTTGTTTAAATTCTTCAGTATTAGCAGGTAAAGTACTCATGAATTCGTTGATGGCAGTAAAACCTTGTGAAGGACTCATTTTGTTATTTTCTACCTTATTTGCAATTTCATCTAATTGCTCATTGAACATCTTTTTATCCAAAGCTATTATCTCCTTATTATTTACTATAGGTTTTATTATAGTATACATGTTTAGATAAAAGGGAAGATAAGCTTTTAAAATTAATAATAAATTTTAAATTACTTATTATTAATAATTTTTATTTTTAAAACACCTCAAATGCAATTAATTAAGTTTTAAATAATTGAAAACAAGTTTTATTTTGAACATTTTCAGGGTATGCTAAACTACAAATGATAAAATGCATTTAATGAAGAAATTGATAGGCGAAAAGAGTGATTGAAATGACAAATGTTTCATTTGATAAGTCGGCTTTAAAGAAGTTTGTTGGTCCAACTGAATTAAAAGAAATTGAACCAATGGTTGAGACAGCTAAAAAAGAATTGATTAAAGGAACTGGCGTTCAAAATGATATGCGCCAATGGTTAACATTACCAACTGACTATGATAAAAAAGAATTTGCACGCGTTAAGAAAGCTGCTAAGAAGATTCAAAATGATTCCGATGTTTTAATTGTAATTGGAATTGGCGGATCTTACCTTGGTGCTAAGATGGCTTTAGATTTTCTGCACAGCAATTTCTATTTAGCAGATAAAAAGCAAGAATTTCCAAAGATAGTTTTTGCTGGGAATTCGATTAGTGGGTCGTATGTAAATGACTTGATCGAATGGCTTGGTGATAAGGATTTTTCCGTTAATGTTATTTCTAAATCAGGAACTACAACGGAACCTGCAGTTGCATTTAGAATTTTTAGAAAATTATTGGTTGAAAAATATGGTGAAGAAGAAGCTAAAAATCGAATTTATGCAACCACTGATGCTAAGAATGGTGCATTAAGGCAAGAAGTTAATGAAAAGGGTTATGAATCATTTATAATTCCCGATGGCATTGGTGGTCGATACTCTGTTCTCTGTCCAGTTGGTTTACTACCAATTGCGGTATCTGGAGTTGATGTTGATGAATTGATGTCTGGAGCTCGGGATGCTCAAGAATACTATGCATCGGCTGAGCTTAATGAAAATGGAGCTTTACAATATGCTGCATACCGAAACATTTTATATCGAAAGGGTTATACTACTGAGATTCTTGAAAATTATGAACCAAATTTAAAATACTTGTCTGAATGGTGGAAACAGTTAGCTGGTGAGTCCGAAGGGAAAAGCTATAAAGGAATTTATCCTAGTTCTGCAAACTTTTCAACTGATCTTCACTCATTGGGTCAATACATTCAACAAGGAATGCGTAATTTAATGGAAACTGTCGTTAAGGTCGAAAACCCTAAATCTGATTTTGCAATTCCAGAAACTGGAAATAATGATGATGGAATTGAATATCTTGAAGGCAATACCATGAACTATGTTAATGATAAGGCTTTTAGAAGTGTCATTTTAGCTCATACTAATGGTGGAGTTCCTAATATGATTGTTAACATTAAGAATCAAAGTGCCTACACGTTAGGTGAATTGATTTACTTTTTTGAATTCGGGATTGCTATTTCTGGGTATTTGAATGGAATCAATCCATTTAATCAACCCGGTGTTGAGGATTACAAAGAGAATATGTTCGCATTATTAGGTAAGCCAGGTTATGAGGAATTAAAGAAACAAATCGAATCTAGTAAAGATTAGTTTTTGACTTCATTATAAAAAACGTCCGTTAATGGGCGTTCTTTTTGTTTATTAAAGATGATTCTGCTATAATCAAACTTGTTGAGTTACTGCATTCCTAGTGTAATGGATAGCACTTAAGATTTCGGTCCTTACGATCCGGGTTCGATTCCCGGGGAATGCATTTATAGAGATTTGTCCGTTATGATTTACGTTGATAAACGTTATTGTGGCGGATTTTTATTACCTTAAAATTATTTAAACGTAGGTAAATGTGATTAGTATAATGGTAAATTACACAAAAATCTTGTAGAATAATTTTATATAATACAAGAACACGTTAGGATGATTTATCAATGAAAGAGTTATATCATAGTAAACATGTAAGGATTACAATGCAAAAAACAACTAAGAAAGAAAAAATTGAAGGAATTATTTTTATTGCAATTGTAGTTGCTGTTATTGCATATTTGAAGTTGAGATAAAATTTAAAGATATAATAAATAAATTAAAATAAAGGGTATATTTAAATGAAAAGTAGAAATATAAAAACAAAGCTATTTAGTTATAATGTATCAAATGATAATGACGAAACAAAAGTTAAAATAGATGTTTCAACTTTAGGAGTTATCGTTGTAGCAGTGTCAATATATGCTTTATGTAAGGTATTATAAACAGATTATTCAGATCCATATTAACAAATAGTATATGGATAATAATGTATTGTGGAAAAGCGTTACCAGTAAAATTGGTAATGCTTTTAATTTTTATTTAAATATTGAACCTTAAACGAACCTTAACTTTATTTAGCCTTTTTATAAACTTCCTAAACATAT
Organism: Nicoliella sp. ESL1149; assembly: GCF_058107265.1. Lineage (NCBI taxonomy): Bacteria > Bacillati > Bacillota > Bacilli > Lactobacillales > Lactobacillaceae > Nicoliella > Nicoliella sp. ESL1149. Next base: position 251,013 of record NZ_JBYLUE010000004.1, read on the forward strand.
AGTTATAAACATCCTTAATTACTTTTTTATTTATTATTAAGAAATATAATTATTGTTATTCATATGAAATTCATATGAATAACTTGAAAGGAAGGTTTTATTATGAAAAAAAGATCTTATAGGATTTTATCTACAGCAGTTTTAGGGGCATCTCTTTTAGGATTATTTGCTACTTCTAAAACTATGGATGTGCCAACGGTAAATGCTGATAGTACCCAATCTTATTTGAATAATAAGGGCTCATCAAATAATGCCCAAAAGAATTCAAATGAACAATCAGATTCTAGCAGTAAATCTACCAATAAAAATAGTAATAAATTTCAAATGATTAAGGCTAGACCTAATGGTAAGTATGGCAAGAAGCATAATGCTATGCCAAAGTCTAAACCAACTGATAGTAACAGTAGTCAGTCAAGTGCAGCATCAAATGGGATTCCTTCTGATGGTGCTGGTTCTCAATCTGATGCTTTACCAAATTATAATCCATTCACTAACAATAGTGGTCAATCTAGTGCTGCACCAAAAGACAGACCGGCTAATAACAATAGTGGTCAATCCAGTGCCGCACCAAAGGGGAGACCAGCTGATAATAACAGCAACCATTCTAACTTTGTGCCAAATGATAAGCCATCAGACAATAATGATGATCAATCAAACGACATGCCAAACAACAACCCATTTGATAACAATGGTGATCAATCAAACGATATGCCAAACGACAACCCATTTGATAACAATGGTGATCAATCAAACGATATGCCAAACGATAACCCATTTGACAATAATGATGATCAATCAAACGACATGCCAAACAACAACCCATTTGATAACAATGGTGACCAATCTAATGCTGCACCAAAAGATAGACCAGCTGACAATAACAGTGGTCAATCCAGTGCTGCACCAAAGGATAAACCAGCTGACAACAATAGTAATCAATCCAATGCTGCACCAAAGGATAAACCTTCGGACAATAATGATAGTCAATCTAGTAAGGCACCTAAGGACAACCATGGAAAACGAGCTTTCCATCATAAAATGATTAAGGCTAAAGCAGTTGGTAAATATGGTGATAACAACTCCAAACAAATGCCAAATGGTATGGGCAGTCATAAAAATTCTCATTCTAACTCAAACGTTACTCCAAATAGCATGAGCAGTAATCAATCTAATGCTAGCTCTGATGCAATGCCAAGTAGTATGAGTAGTAATCAATCTCGTGCAAACTCGGATGCAACGCCAAGTAGTATGAGCAACGATCAATCTCGTGCAAACTCAGATTCAACGCCAAGTAACACGAATGATAATCAATCTAATTCCGATTCAAATGATGCTTCAAATGATAAAGGAAACAATCAATCTAATGGATCGATCAATGATGCTCCTACTAACCAACAAGATAACGCTCAAATGAACGAATAAAGTAAAAGCTTAATCTCATTAATTGGGATTAAGCTTTTTGCTTATTGGAGTTATTTAAATATTGATCATCTTTTTGGATGTCTTTTTTAAACATTTGGTTAGAAAGAAAAGCATAAACTACTAAAGCAATTCCGCTGATTATTAAAATAAGACTTCCCTTAGAAAAAATACTGAAGAGTCCGGAATATACCAATGTTCCGATTGGCATAATTCCATAGCTTACGGTGTATAGTGTTGAACTTACTCGTCCTAAAATGTGATGTTCAACGGTACTTTGAAGTCTAATTTCAATTGCTAGATCAAAGATAGCAAACGCGAAATCCATGATTAATCCCATTATGAAACCAACCCAAACCACAATTAGTTCACTTGGTGAAATAAAGAATAAAATTCCTAAGCCAGATAGTGCGATTCCAACTGTTATTAAAGAGAAAATAATGCGGTTGGCAAAATTATTATTATTTTTCAACATACTAGTAACAAGGCTGCCTAATAAATAACCGACAGAATAACCCATTTCGACCCAAGCAACAGTTTGGTTGTTCATATGAAGTTCGTTAACGATAATGAATGGACTACCAGTTACTACACCAGCGTAAAAGAAGTTAATAACAATTTCTGCAATGATCGAATCGCGAACAAATGGTCTTGTTTTCATGTAATTTAATGTTTCAATGAACTTCTTTGCCTGAGACGTATGATGGATAGGATGATTATCGGTTTTAATTTTATTGAAATGGAGAAACATTAAAATAATCATAGCAATAAGCGTTGCAATAATTTCGATCGTAATCAGTCCATTGATGCTGATGAGGGTATATAGCATTACACCTAGTACCGGTGCTAGGATTCTAGCAGCTGAAGTACAGGCGGTCGTCCACGAACTTATTTTCGGAACGTATTTATTATTTACTAATTCCTTAACAGAAACAGAAAAAGTTGTGTTTCTAGTTTCTACTAAAAATGAATCAGTAGCAACAAAAATTCCAACAGGAATCAATAAACCATCTTTATGAAAGAACGGAAGTATGGAAGCTAAGATTAAGAAACTAAAGATTCGTAATAAATAGCTCCAAAAAATGATTCTTTTATGATCATGGGAATCAACAAAGTTACCTATTGGAATAAAGAACAACAGACTAATTATTGGGGCAATTGTAAGTCCCATTCCAAAGCTTAATGGAGATTTGGTTTGGTGTAATAACATAAAGTTAATTCCATATTGGAAAATGCCGAAACTAAACGCACTAATTCCATTACTACTAATTGCCTTAATGATTTGAATAATTGAGTTATGATCAGAAAGGGAAATGCTTTTACTCATGTTTTTATTCCTTTCATTTATGTTTTGAATATTATAATAGAGCAGCTTATAATAATTAGGAATAAACAAACTAGATACGTTGCACATTTTATGTGCAGAGGTAAGAAAATGAATATGAAAATAAATCTGCGACAGAAACGAATTGAACAAACAATTTTTAATGGATTTACAAATACCTTGAAGAAACATACTTTTAATAAAATTACAGTTGGTGAGATAGCGACTGCTTCATTAATTCATCGAAATACTTTTTACCATCATTTTACTGATAAATATGATCTATTGCGTAAATATGTTCGATACATTTTGAATGATGTTGTTAATGATGAATATTTAGATAATTTTATTAAGCAACCATTTCGAACGGTTAGTGAAATTTACAAGAAACAAGTTGAAAATAAGTTTCAGATACAAGAATATGATGAAGAATTTGTAATGATTATTTGGAATGAATTCTTGAATTTAATGATTGAATTAAATGATAGTGATGAAAGTTTCGCTGCAATTAGTGCTTTTTCTGTTATTAATGATTGGAATGATATTAACGGTGAACTGTATAATCCAATTGAAGAATACGAAGATTTAGATGAAATTTATAGAACGAAACGATTTCCTAAGTTGAATTAAAATGATAATTCCAATTAGTTTTTAACTATCTATGAGAGTATCTAATGATTTTGTTTAAACATGGATATTATTACTTATCTAAGTTAACATATAATGTATAGTAACATCACGATTTTGCAATATTAACATATAGAGGGGATAAAGATGGAAACTAAATACTGTCCTAATTGTGGGCGTCAGATTCCTGCTGATTTTAAATACTGTCCTAATTGTGGTGCTGAACAGCCAAGTGTGGATAACGATACTAAGCCAAATGAATCTAAAGAACCCAGTTGTTTTGAAAATCCATATCTACATCAAAATATTAAAATTCCTGATCAAGATAAAAAAGAATCTCCGCAGCCAAATTATGAGCGACATAACCAATTTGAAACTCCCACAACTGTAAATAGTTACTATCATAAGTTCAAACCAAGAAAACAGAAAAAAACAATGAACAGTGCACCCGCTGATATATCAGCAGCTTATTTATCTGCTTGGGATAATTTTGCGGTATTTAGTGGTACGAGCAGTCGTAGCCAGTATTGGTGGTGGAACTTATGCCAAGCAGTTACCTTGTTTGGGCCTATTTTACTTTATTTCTTATTGTTGAATTGGTTTAGTATTCCAATTTTTTTAATCGTTTTATTTTCGTTATTCTTTTTATTCTGGATAATATATGAATTAGCGACAGTTATTCCTCAATTTGCGATTCTTACTAGACGATTAAGGGATGTCGGATTATCTAATTTAGCGATTGCTTTATTGATTGGATTGTCATTTATTCCAATTGTCGGAATTGTAACGTCAATTATAATTTTAATTTATACGATTAAACCTGGGATTAAAAGATAAACAAAAAGCAAGATGCAACTATTAATTGCACCTTGCTTTTTGTTTTTTAAATATATGGTAGTATTAGGTTATCCCTATGTATAACAACATCCATGAGGTAGGATGTTGTTGGGTAGGTAATATGAAAGTGTTATACAACAAATTCAAATATAAAAAGTAAATGATATAATGATTAACTGAGTGGGTTAATCATCACTTATTAGTATACAACCAAACTATTTTAGATTCAATTCTTTTTTTAAATTACATCTGTAGTTAGAAGGTAACGATTATGAATAATCATGCAGTTACAAAATTAAGTCCTAATATAAAATTGACTGATGAGCAACAAAAGCTGTTAAATCAGGTCGAATCATTTACGCAAGAACATCTTGAATTAAATGATCATGCTGTTTTTGTGATTTATGGAGAAGCTGGGACTGGGAAATCAGTGGTCCTAAGTCATCTTTTTAGTGATTTTCAACAGGAAACGGTCGATAAGAATTCATGCTTTTATAATACTAAGAATTATTTCTTGGTTAATCATCCGGAAATTTTAAAGGTTTATCAACAATTATCAACAACTGAGAAACATGTTTTAAAGAAAAACTTCATGCGTCCCACTAGTTTTATTAATCAAATCGATTATAGTGATGTCTCAATTATTGATGAAGCTCATTTATTATTGTCAGAACGGGATGCATATAATAAATTCAAACAAAATAATCAGTTTACCGAAATCATTAAAAAGTCGAAAGTAACGATTTTGGTATTTGATGAACATCAAGTTTTAAGAACGAAATCATTTTGGAATGATGCATTATTGAAAAAAGTGATTGCTCCATATCCACATACTGAATTTAAATTAACGGAACAATTTAGAATGCACTGTAGTAAACAATTAGTCCAGTGGATCGATGATTTCTCAGAAGGAAAACTCACAAAGTTGCCTGAACCTGGGAAAAATTACGATTTTAGAACCTTCGATGATCCTGAAAAAATGTATCAGGCAATTATTGAACGAAATAAGGAAGTTGGTTTATCTCGAATGTTAGCAACTTATTGTTATCCTTCAACCTTGGACGGACATAAACATTATGTTGTAGAGGGTGATTTTAAGTTACCATGGAATCAATATAATCATAAAACAACGCCATGGGCAGAATTGCCAGAATCAATCAACCAGGTTGGGTCGATGTATACTTGTCAGGGATTTGATTTAAATTACGTGGGTTTAATTATTGGACCAGTGATAACTCTAAAACCGAATAGTGATCAATTGGAGGTTCATTTGGATAAATTTGCTGATCCTGTGGCATATCAGTATCGTAAAGATATTAAAAAAGCTGACTTTGATCAGGTAAAGAAACAATTAATGCTCAATTCAGTAAATGTACTAATGAAGCGAGGCGTTAAGGGTTTGTATCTATACATCAGTGATCCGTTGTTGAGAAGTAAGTTATTGAAAATGCAATCTAATAATCGATAAAAAAAGAGAGCTAAAGAGCTCTCTTTTTATATTAATTAAAATTAAAAATTATGGATTAAATGAGGCCAAACATAACGATCGGCATACTTAATCACTGTTCCATTGAATATGAAGTAAACAATTGTAGCAAAACCAACGGCATAGACGTGACCTAATAAGATTGATGAAATAATGATTACGATGACCGGAAATGATAAATCAATTGCTTGCGCTAATACTACATTGCCATGTAGATAATCAAAACGGAGAATATTAGTTAGTTCATCATTTGGATGCATCAATAAATTAGCTCGCTGATAAATGGAAATTGAAATTCCAATCAAAGTTGTTCCAATTAATGAAAAGATAGTTCTAATGATAAAGGTTTGGTTGGGAAGGCCAGTTGCATTAACCAGGTTAAGAAAAATATCAACAAAGTAACTAAAGAACAATGTATAAGTAACACCTTTTACAAAACGGACCCAATCCCAGTGCTTGATTAAGAATTGGTTCAAAATAGTGTTCAAAAATCCCCATCCAAAAACGTAGATGCTAATTCCGATTCCAGTTAACTTATATAAATCAACTGCTGATGCAGTATAAACCGCGGAACCAGTATTAGATGAAATAGTAAGTCCATTTCCAAAGGCATTTAGTAAAATTCCAATCAATAATCCGGCTATTCTGACGCGCATTGAATTATTATTTTGTTTTTGTTGCATAGTTCAATTCCTCCAATAAAAAATCCCTAAGTCAGTTCGGCTAACTTTAGGGATTACTAACTTTAGGGATTAGATTTTAATCTATGGCTTTGTCGCTACTAAGTTCACGTCCCTTGGATGACCAACTGACCATCGAAAGAACATTATTAAATAGGTAATAAATAATTTTAAAGACGTTTGCTAAGTTCATTTGGGCAATCGCCTTACATAATTGAAATAAATTATAAATGAACCAAGCATGGTTGTTAAAGCTTAGTTTTACCATTTCTGCCAAGTTAGCAACAATTGAAATGGCAAAGGCAAAGGTAGTTGTCCAAAAAATTAAGTTGTGTTGGCCATCGAAGCCAATGTTATTAGTAAAGTAACTAAAAATCAGGCTAACTAAACTAATTAATATTAATGTTAAAACGGCTTTAAATCCATGAAGCGGTTTACTGACCTTATACTGTTCGGTTTTACTCCATACCCGAACAGCAATAATCTGAATAATCATCGTTAACGGATATGTTAGCCAAGCAGCACTATTTCCGAACATTAAATCAACGAACATGGTTAATAAAATACTTGGAATTCCTAACCAATTTCCGATGTTAGAAAGTCGACTTTCGAACCGGTTCGATTCCAAACTAAAAACAGCTGAAATGATGCTAATAACACCAATCCATAATCCACCTGGAAATAAATGAGCGAACCAATCGTTACTTTGCCAAGCAGGCGTTATGGATAACGTTTCAGTAACATATCCAGATGCAATACATCCACCAATAACGATTATTAGTCCAACGATATCATACCAATATGAATTTGCAATTTTATTAAAAAACTTAAACATGAAAATACTTCCTTTTGTTTTGATTACGCAAGCGATCAGGGCAACCTTGCGCCACAAGTCGTTTTTAACGTGCCAGGCTTGTGGGTACCGCACGTTTTAAAATAATTAAATTTATATAAGCATTATAACTTAGTTCTTAAAGAACGCCAAAGAATCTTGATTTTGAAAAATTAATCTGGAATTGTTTTTCCTAACTATTCATAGTAAAATGATAAATGTTATTCGTGATTGAATAATAAATAAATTATTTGGAGTAGGATTCGATGCGTTAAGTGCCAAAGGAACGGAATGTGAACTTTGGACGAAAAACGATGTTTTGCGATATTGAATCCGCATTCGCCACCATAAAAAGTGGCAGCTCTTTGAAAGGGATGTCAGAATGAGTTTTGTTTTAGGTAAGGGAAAGTTAGATGTCAAGCAGAGTGTGATGGTTGCAGTATTAATTGCCCTCCACTTGGTGATTAGTCGCTTTTCGTATTCATCTTATATTATCCAAATTGGTTTTGGATTTATTATCATTTTTTATGCTGGAATGTGGTTTGGCCCGATGTGGGCAGCCTTTATTGCAGCGGTATGTGACATTTTAGAAAGTTTTCTAAGTACAATGTCATATGCACCTGAATTTACGCTATCAGCAATTGTTGGTGGCTTGATTTATGGTTTTATGATGTATAATCGTAAACCAACGTTCCTTCGAGTACTAATTACTGTTTTGCTGGTAGCTGTGATCGTTAACACGATAATGAATACGTACTGGCTGATGTTATTATATCATTACCCACTAAAACAACTTCTAGTACCTAGATTGATTAAAGAGGTTTTTGGAACTGCTTTACAAGTTGTCATTTTATATGGTTTAACTCGTGTAAAAGTAATTGATCGTGAATTTCATAAAACGATTGATAATTAATTTTAGATAAATAAAGAGTGATTGGATTTTATAATTCAATCGCTCTTTTTAGTTCTTATTTTTAGGCAGCCCATATATATTTAAAGTTAGTGTTAAGGAATTAGATGTGTTCTAAATTAGATTGTTTATTTTATAATTCTCTGTTAAGCTTAAAAAGTAGCATGGTTTTTATATATGCGAGATTCATTCGATCTTATACACATGAGGGGTTGTAATATACTCACATTGTCACAGTGAGATAATCTCAAAAAGCCATTGCAACAATATGAGCATATACTAAGACGTAATTTATCCCTCGATAAGTTACGTTTTTATTTTTTATTTTCCGGATCATATGCAAGAAATTCTTTTTCATATCCCAGCATGTGGGAATCAAAATTATTAATCTTATAGTTCAAATAATTTAAAGTCTTGGTAATTTCATTTCGTTGGGCCTCTAATTCATGTTGTTGCTGAATCAAAATTTGTTTACGTTCTTTTTTGGTTTGTGGTTCTCGATATAAATCAATGAATTTCTTTAATTTACCGATGGACATACCGGCTTTTCTAAGAACCATCACGTACATTACCCAATTTAAATTTTGATGAGAATAATCTCGATAACCACTTGCATCCCTTTTGATTTTAGGAAGTAGTCCAGCTGATTCCCAATATCTAAGTGTTGCTTTTGGAATACTGAATTTAGCACTTACTTCTTCAATTTTCAAAATATTTCCCCACTTTATTAATTTGTAATGGTCTTTTCTAAGTTCATGCCAAATTTCTTTGCAACGTGTTCCCAAACATGTTTAATATGTGGAATTGCATCTGCAAGCATGAATCCATCAATAATTAAATATAAATCTTTACCGTCAAAAGGATTGTTATTATGCAATACACCGGTCATTCTGTCAATCAATATTTTCATATAAGCCGACATTGATGACCAATAGACAGGTGTTCCAATTATTAACGTGTCAAACTTAGCAACTTGGTCACAAATTACTTTGAATTGATCATCCTTTTGATTTTCTTGACCTAACGGATAGACTAGGTATTCAACGAGATTAAGTGTTTGATAATTGTCTGTGATTTGTTTAGCTAGGGATGCAGTTGTCCCGTTAGTATCCTTGCTACAATTGATAAAAAGTGTTGTCATTTGAAAATCTCCTTTGAATTAATAATTGTTTCTATTTTAATCCTTAAAGTATGCTTGAATGCAAATAAATTTTTAAATTAATTTCTTGCATTCAAGTGCACTTTAAAGCGTATATTATATTTATAAAATTAAAAATGGAGGAATCAGAAATGAAAGCTGCAAAATTTATTGAACCTGGAAAAGTAGAAATGGTTGAAGTTCCAAAACCAGCAATTGAACAATCTACAGATGCGATTATTAAGGTCGTTAGGGCAAGTGTTTGTGGTTCAGATTTATGGTGGTATCGGGGAATTACTAAACGCCAACCTAGCTTGGTCGGCCATGAGGCAATTGGGGTAGTTGAAGAAGTGGGTTCTTCAGTTACTGATGTTAAACCGGGAGACTTTGTGATTGCACCATTTACACATGGTTGTGGTCATTGTGCAGCATGTAAAGCTGGTTTTGATGGTAATTGCACTAATCGAGGCGAAGGTAGCAACGGTGGATATCAAGCTGAGTATTTGCGTTTTACGAATGCCAATTGGGCACTAGTAAAAATTCCTGGGAAACCTGCTGACTACTCCGACGAAATGCTGAAATCATTTGTAACATTGGCAGATGTTATGGCGACAGGATATCATGCAGCAGCTAGTGCCGAAGTTAAGGCTGGTGATACGGTTGCTGTCATGGGTGATGGTGCTGTTGGCCTTTGTGGGGTTCTTTCTGCTAAACTCAGGGGTGCAAAACGAATTATTGCCATGAGTCGTCATTCAGATCGACAGGCATTAGCAAAACAATTTGGGGCAACTGACATTGTTGCAGAGCGTGGCGATGATGCAGTTAAAAAGGTTATGGAAATAACTGGCAATAATGGAGTTGATGCTATCCCAGAATGTGTTGGAACTGCTCAATCAACTGATACGGCACTTAAAATCGCTCGTCCTGGAGCAATTGTTGGGCGAGTAGGAATTCCCCAAAAAGCGGAGATGGATACAAAGCAATTATTCTGGAACAATACTGGTCTTCGTGGTGGGATTGCTTCGGTTACCACATATGACAAGAATGAATTATTACAAGCCGTTTTGGATAAAAAGATTGATCCAGGAAAAGTATTTACAAAACAATTTGATTTAGCTCATATTCAAGATGCTTATGATGCAATGGATAAACGTGAAGCAATTAAATCATTGATTGTTTTTTAATTAATTAAAGCATTTACCAAGATTGGTAAGTGCTTTTTTATTTAAAATTTTTGTCATTAATTTTGTTTAGATACTTTTTTCGTTTGGGTAACTTTGAATTTGTAATGTTACCAAAATTTTGCCAATAACAATGTTGAAAGCCGAGTTGTTTTAATGTTTTATTTATGAATACTTTGCGAATTGCATTGCCACAGAAAAAGCGAATATAAAAAGTTGGGCTAGTAGATGTAGTTAATACATAACAATGTTGAATGTTTCGTAATTCACCATGAACACCGGTTCTTGTTACAGTGTGGGATAGGCCCGGTCCTTCTTTCATGACTTTATCAATCCATCCTTTTAGCATGCCGGGAATACTATTCCACCAATATGGAGTGATGAAAATTATTGTTTGTGATTCCCTGACCATCTGTAAGTATTTTGTGACTAGGGGGTCAATGGTTTGCCCAGTATGAAATAACCTAAGTTCTTCAGATGAATAAGTGGGATTGAAATGATCTGAATAAAGATCAATTATTTCGTATGTTTTTTTATTTCTTATTAAATTATTTTCAACTGTTTTTAAAATTGCATGGTTGAAGCTTTTAGAATATGGATGACAATAAACGATTAAAGTTTTCATTATTTTATTCCTCCAATCAAGGAAATTAGTGTTTGTTTAACTAGGTTCTGATTGAAAACGATAATTTGATTTTTTATTAATAATGTATAGCCCTGGATAAAAGACCATAATTGAATAAAAAGATTATTATCACTAGTTCTTCCTGGATTAATTTCATGAATTAGTTTTTTAATTAGGTTAAGTAATTCAAATTGATTATTATTTTCTTGATAGATTTTTTGTGCAATAGGATTAAAAAATAGAAAATCCATTTTATTGGGATGCTCTTGAAATTCAAAACAGATTTTCTGCGCAATTGTCACTAGTTGATCATATGAATTTAAATTGGTAGTTGTTTTTGTTTGGATTTCAGTTACAAATTGTTTAGATATTTCAATTGTAAGTTGATAAAAGAGATCTGCTTTATTTTTAAAGTAAGTGTATACAGCACCAGTTGTGACGTGAGCTTCTTTAGCAATGGTTCTTAAAGACAAGTTTTTGAAACCATTTTTTTCAATCCATTTAATTGAAGTGATGGTTATTTTTTCCTTGGTATTCAAAATGATTTCTCCTAACATAACAGCGTTATTTATTTTAAAATATAACACTGTTATGTTGAGGAAACAAATTAATTAATAATATAATTATTTTAAAAAGGAGTTAATTAAAATGTCTGATTATCAGTTTAAAGAGGATTTCAGTAAAGACCGTAAACAATACCTATCGTTATTGCTGTTAGCAGATGAAGACAAAAAACAATTATTGAAATATTTGAATGATGGACGGGTGTTCATAATTCAAAAAGGAACTGAATTAGTAGCAATATCCATCGTTACATTTGATAATTCGCGCGTTCCAGAATTGAAAAATATTGCCGTTTCATCAGAATTTCAGGGACAAGGGATAGGAACAATGTTGATTCAAAAAATTTGTGAACAGTTAAAAACTAATTATCAACAATTGATCGTTGGAACTGGGGATGCTGATGTTCAAAATATTCTCTTTTACTTGAAGAATGGGTTTCGTTTTATAGGAGTTAAAAAGAATTTCTTTCTTAAATATGCTGAACCAATTGTTTCTAATGGCGTTACATTAAAAGATATGGTCATGTTAGAGAAGGACTTAAGTTAATTTAGATGCCTAGATTGCTTTGAACCAGTCTTTTTAGTTCTTTTATGTTACGATGAAAATAAAGAAGGTAAGAATTATGGCGATTCAACATAAAGAAACAATTCCAGATGATATCAAGGTTTACGGAGCAAAAGTTAACAATCTAAAGAACATCAATGTTTCAATTCCACTGAATGCGTTTGTCGCAATTACGGGGGTTTCTGGTTCAGGAAAATCATCCCTTGCAATGGGGACGTTATACGCTGAAGGAGCGAGAAGATATTTAAATGCACTGTCTACATATACTAGACGGCGAATTGGTCAAGCTGCTCATACTGATGTAACTAAAATCGAGTACCTTCCTTCTGCAATTGCATTAAGACAACGGCCAACGGTACCAGGAAGCCGTTCTACTGTCGGAACAATGTCAGAAGGATTGAATGTTTTAAGACTAATGTTTTCTCGAATGGGTTCATATACCTGTCCTAATGGTCATACGGTTCCACCAACTATTAAAGTGGCTCAAGCAATGGATACACCAGGCGAAGCAATGGGAAAGATTAAGTGTCCGACTTGTGGAGCAGTATTTTCAGCACCAAGTGCAGAGTCATTTGCGTTCAATGCTGAAGGGGCATGTAAAATGTGTCACGGAACTGGAAAAGTAAGACAGATCCTTAAGTCCACTTTGATCGAAGATGAAAATGAAACGATTCAAGGTGGGGCGGTTGCCTCATGGCATTTACCAGGTCGAAACTTCATGCCATCTGTTGCTCGTGAAATGGGAATTAGAATTGATGTTCCATTCAAGGATTTGAATGCTCATGAAAAAGATTTGATATTTAATGGTCCTGGGAAGAAATATAAAATTAGTTGGCCAACTAGAACTGGTCGAGTCTTCAATTTAAATGCAAAGTTTGAAAACGCATATGCTGCGGTTGAGGATAGTTTAAAAACAACTAAAAATCCTCGTTCATTAAAACGATTAGATAGATTCTTTGAATTTGGGACTTGTCCACGTTGTCATGGGGATCGTTTTGATCCTGATGTCTACAAAACTAAGTTAAATGGGAAAAACATTGCTGAAGTTTGTGAAATGTCATTATTAGACTTAATTCCATTCATGGATAACTTATATAAATCATTGCCTGATGATATGCATGAACTGGCAAAGAATCTGATTCATGAGTTTAAAGCAGCGATTAAACCGCTCTATGATTTAGGATTAGATTACTTGACACTATCTCGATCAGGAAATACTTTATCTACTGGTGAACTCCAACGAATTCAATTAGGTCGAACTTTACGAAGTCAAACAACAGGAGTTTTATACGTTCTAGATGAACCTTCAGTTGGTTTACATGCTGCCAATGTAGCGGGGCTTATTAAAGTACTTCATCAATTAGTCAGTCAGGGAAATTCACTAGTAGTTGTTGATCATAATATTGATATAATTTCAGCTGCTGATTACATTATTGAAATTGGTCCCAAAGCTGGTCGTTTAGGTGGTCAAGTGATTGATTATGGAACTCCAGCGGAAATTAAACAGAAGAAAACCTCAATTATTGCACCATTTTTAAAAGGTGAAGGAAAGATCATCCAAAGACCACAAGCTCCTAAAGATCAGATTTTTAAAAATGGTTACTTAGACTTGCATATTACGAAATGTCATAATTTAAATGATGTGGGGGTAAAAATTCCTAAAAACAGAATGACTGTCTTTTCTGGATATTCAGGAGCTGGGAAGTCAACATTAGTTATGGGTGGACTAGTGAACGCCATGCAACGTCAAGCTAATCATCAACCTCTTCCAGATTATATTGATAAGTTCAATAGTAATGGTTTGAAACGAGTTATCGAAATTAATTCTGTGCCAATTGGAAAAAATGTGCGGTCGACCGTTGCAACTTATTGTGGAATTTTAGATCCTGTTCGAAAATTATTTGCAGCAACTCCCTTAGCAAAGAAACATCATTGGAATGAAGGACGGTTCTCATATAATGTTAAAGATGGCGCCTGTCCTAATTGTCAGGGAACAGGGACGATTTCATTAGATGTTCAGTACCTACCAGATATGACGATGACTTGTCCAGTTTGTCATGGGAAGAGATACTCTGCTGATACCTTAGCTGTAAAGTGGAATGGATATAGTATTGCTGATATTCTTGATTTATCAGTTATTGAAGCTGAAAAAGTGTTCAAGAAGGAGCCTAAGATTTATGATATTCTCAAATCATTAGATCAAATGGGATTGGGATATTTAATTTTAGGAGAAAGCACACCGATTTTATCAGGTGGTGAAGCACAACGGTTGAAATTAGTTTCTCAAATGGGGAGACAACAAGGGGATACGTTATTTGTTTTCGATGAACCTTCAGTTGGATTACATCCTAAAGACGTCCAAGTATTGAACCACGTATTTCAACAGTTGATAGAAAAGGGAGCTACCCTAGTTATTATTGAACATGATTTGGACGTTATCATGAACGCAGATTATGTAATCGATTTAGGACCTAAGGGTGGTAACTTAGGTGGAAAAGTAGTTGCTACTGGGACGCCAACAGATATCGCTAAGGCAAAGAATAGTGAAACTGGTCATTATTTATTGAAACGGATGCAACTTGATCATTTAATATAATTAATTTTTCTTAATATTTAGATGTTATTATGTAAATAGTTTTGATAAGAAAAGAAATGAGATGTTTAAATGGATGAGTTACAATTATATAAAAATCTATTGAAAGATTTTTTACAACAAAATGACTTATTACCAGATACAGTTTTTGATAATGATGCATTTGTAGAATTTGCTGATAATGAATTTGATTTTAGTAAAAACAAATGGAGCCGAAAATTAAAAGAAAACAACATAGCTGACTTTGCTTCAATGTTTGATTTCTTTACGACCTGGTTAAATATTGATGATAGTAAAGAAGAGCTAGTTACTTTAACTAGTAATCTCAATCATTTAGTTCAACAACCAAAAACGGCTTTGTATCGAAATGATAACTGGAAACCAACGGATGATTTAAATAATTTACAACCATTAACAATTAAAGAACTAGTTGATCGATTAAGTTAAAAAAATAGCGAATTAAGAATGTTTCCTAACATATTAGGAAATAACTTAACTCGCTATTTTTTAATTTATGTTTCTTAATAGACGATCATATGGTTGTTTAGTAAAAATATCTTTTAATTTTGTGTCAAACATAGTTAAAACGAATTGTTTAAAATCCTCTTCTGGAATTGGAATAAAGCTGTCCATCCAAACTGTTAAAATTGTAACAATGTTTTTTACATAAACGATAACATTGAATTTATCAGCATCAGGAAATAATTTGTTCAAAACTCGAATATAATGTTCTTCTAAGTAACTGTTCCAAATACCACGTAAAGAACTTGACATAAGAATTCGAAAACGATCTCTTTCTCTATACACTATTGGAACAACATCATTTACACAGATATCAGTAAAAGCTTCTAGATTAACTTTACCATTGTATTTTTTTCTAATATTATTTTTAAAAATTTTAGTGATCTTTTTATTAAAACGATACCCATAATATAGGATAATATCTTCCTTACTAGAGAAGTGTTTATAAAATGTTGCTCTAGAAACGTTAGCGGCTTCAATTATTTGGTTATTGGTAATTAATGAGACCGGAGTCTGCATAACTTGAATTAAAAAAGCATCAATAATTTTATCCTTATAATCTATCATTATGAGCCTCTTTTCTTTCTTAATAAATCATTGAATGAAAATTCTAAATAGTTAAATGCTCGAATTTTAAATTCTTTTTCTGATATTTCAGGCATATTTATTAACCAGGTTTCAATAAGATTGGTTAAGTAAGAACAAAGTAATTTACTAATGATGGTACTATTTTTATTAAGTCCACTTTTATTTAATCCTTCATCATAAATGTGAAAAAATGGTGTTTTCCAAATGTAACTCAATTTAGCATTGTTTAGTCTAATTAAGAAATCCTTATTTTCTAGGATAATTGGAACAACTAATTCAATTGATAAATTAAAAATTTGAAGAATATTAGTAATGTCATCTAAACTAAACTTGTTTGATACCTTAGTATATGGAATCATAATTCGATTATCAATAATCTCCTGAATTACTTTTAAAATGTCATTCGAATTACTAAAATAATTATAAAAAGTTCTTTTAGAAATAGATGAATGTTTAATAATATCATCATTAGTAATATCAAGTAATGATTTATTTTGTAGTAAAGACATAAATGTATTGATAATTTCTGTTTCACTTTTTGTCAATTCAAATCATTCCTTATGGTGGTATTTTATTCATTATAAGTTAAAAAATTTTTCATTCCAAAAAAGAAGAAGTCTGGGTAGGACTTCTTCTAGAGAGTTATATGATATATATGTTGATTAAGTATGATATAAGGTAAATATATGAGTTATTATATATAATTTGTTATTGATTGGGTAGATCAATTAACTGACATAATATATATTATTTGGGTTAATCAACAATTGAATTATATCTTAGTATCAATTTTCTTACAATTAATTTAACAATATTAAACTAAAATTAAGTAGTTGATGCACAAAATGTCCGCTAAATTCAAAATAAGTAACTGTTTTGGTTATTAGTTTGTGTATATAATTAAATTGATAGATTTATGGTGTAGTTTATAATTTTCATATATCAATTCTTAAAATTTCATCAATACTAATTTCTTGGTAATTATCAAGAAAAATTTCATTGTCTTGGACTCCGATAATTCTAGTATTAACAATTGTAGCAGCATTATTTTTAACACTAATTTCCTTAAGTGTTAATTGCACTTTCTTTTTATATCGTTGGGCCTTAATTATTATATTTTTAATTTCATTTAATGATTGGGGTTTTCCAATTAAAGTTTTTTGATGATTTTTTAGTTTTTGCTTTTCGATTGCAGCACTATGATCAGAAAGATAAAAGCCCTGCCATTTAACCATTCCGCGATCATGGTAATCATATTTAAAGAAATTAGTAACGGTATTTATATCAAAATCGTTATTATTCAAACATATCACGTTCCTTTTGAATGACTTGGTTATTAGATGGCCAACGATAATTTGTAAAACCAACATATTTAATTATGAAGGGGGTTAATCTATTTAGGCGATTAATGACATCTTCTAATTCTTTAAGATCATATGAATTCATCTTGTATAGTGGAGTTGATTTTAGTCTAGTGTGACGGTTCTGTGAATTAAAAAAGAAATTATAAGTTCGATCGTATTTATCATTGACCACTTGGACCCAGTAACGAGTATGTGGTCTTGGATACTTAAATAAATCTTTTATTTTTTTGGCCATATCTTTAATTTCTTTATTATTCATAACTATTTCCACCATTATGACCACCAACGAGATTTTTACGATTAATCGCCGTAGCACCGTTTAATTTACTGTTTCCATAAACTAGTTTACCAAAGCCGTATTTTTGATGAATTTTATCGACAACGTTGTTCAAGTCTTCATTATGGATTTGTTGTTTAGTATCATAGAAAAGATTTAGTTGTTGGCCATTATTGTCGGATAAATGACTAGTATAAACAGAAATATGACGAATGGCTTGACCTTCCCAATACTTATGGAATAAGAATAATAATTGTGATGTAATTTCTAAGTTATTATCAGTAGGCTCAATTTTCATTGAATGGTGGATTCCACTTCGGCCATCTTCTTCAATTGATACATAAGAGAATCCTAATCCTAATGATAAACAACCGGCTAATTTTTTATGGTGACGGAGTCTAGCAGCTACTTGTTCACCAATTTCCTTAATAACTGTTTCTAAGTTCCTTTTATTACCATAATCACGAGGTAATACTTGAGAATTACCAATGCTTTTTTCCTTTGCAACAGGTTTGTTTCGGATGTTAGAACGATCTATTCCCCATGCAACAGCAAATAGTTGTTCACCAATTACGCCCATTTTTTCTCTTAAAAGGTACGGATTAGTGTGTGCTAATTCATACATATTGTTAATATGTAACTTTTTTAAACGTCTAGCAGTTCGTTTTCCAATACTCCAGACTTTAGTAATTTCAGGAATTTTCCAAATCTTATCGGGAATAGTTTCGTAATGAATTTCACCAATAAGATCATGATTATGTTTAGCATAAATATCTAGGGCAATTTTAGCTTGAACTGGATTGTCTCCAATTCCTACAGTTGTATACAGGCCTAGTTTTTTACGAACCGTCTCTTGAATTTTTCTGGCAACTTTTCTGGGATTATCACCAAATAAATGGTAAGAATGCGTCATATCAATGATACTTTCATCGATTGAGTATGGAAATACATCATCATCAGCTGCAAAGGTTCGAAAAATTTGGTTAATTTGACCATTTCTTTTTATATATAAATTCATTCGGGGAGGAACAACAACTAGATTGGGATCGTGTGGCAAGTCTCTTTGTCTAGAAACGTTGGCTTTTAAACCATATAACTTTTTGGCTTCTGGAGAAGTTGCTAAAACTAGGCCGCCGTTTGTATTTTCAGCTTCGCTAATTACAACGAGGGGAACTTTTAAAGGATTATAACCACGTTGAATTGCCTCACAACTGGCATAAAAAGATTTATTATCAATCCAAAAAAAGATACCGTGTGGTTCATTACTATAGTCATACATAAATGATTCCCCCTCCTTAAATGTCTTAATAATTATAACACGTTTGAGCGAACGTATGTTTGGTAGATAGACAAAAAGAAACCTCCAAAGTTCATTGGAGGTTTACATAAAGGTGAGGACTAAAGCAATCCAAACCATAATCCTCAATAGATAGTATATCATGTAATTTTTCTTTTACTAAGGGACTTAAGAGTTTCTTAATTATATTGGATGATTATTATTGACAATTGTTTTTAAGAATTTAAAATTAAAAATATTAACAATATATATAGGAGTTGAAATGAGTTGAGTGAAGCAAATGTTAAATGCTTAGTGGATGGGAAAACTTATCCGGAAAATGAATGTTATCAATTAAGAGATGTCGATTCAAAGATGTGGGGGAGAATTAAGAATGATTATCCCAATGCATCTGAATCTGATTATATCTGTGACCATCATTTATTAAAATATCAATTGTCTTTCTTTAACCAATTAATTCGAACACATGATAATAACAGTGAAAAAATTAATAAACGGTTAACGAAGTCAATGGCTGATAGTGATTATAAGATTCAAAATATTAACAATAAATTGAATGGTAGTGAAAGTTTTGGGCAAAGATTTGCTGATATTGTTGCTAAGTTTGGAGGTAGTTGGGGATTTATTTTTTCTTTCACATTGTTTTTGTTAATGTGGATGTTTTTGAACCAAACGCATCTTTTTGGAATTGATTTTGACACTTATCCATTTATTTTGTTGAACTTAGCTTTAAGTTGTTTAGCAGCACTACAATCACCAATCATTATGATGAGTCAAAATCGAGCTGATCAAAGGGATCGTTTGGCAGCGGATAATGATTTTCACGTTAACTTAAAATCAGAAAGTGAATTAAGATTATTACATGCCAAAATTGATCAACTTAATAATGAACAAGTTCCAAATAGTTTGGCAATTAGTCGAAATCAATTACAAATTTTAGGAAAGATTCAAGATGAACTTGTAAGTTTAAATGAGAGAATGGATAAATTAGAAGAAAAGAATAGTAATAAGTAGAAAAATTAGATGTTGATATAAATATATGTTGACTTAATAAAAGTTATCGAGTAAAATCATTATTAATTTAAAAGTTGAATAGATTATAGCATTTATAAAAGAACGTTATTGAGGAATTCAATTAGCAGCGAGCTTCGTTTGGTGAAAGGAAGCATTTGAAACTTTGAATAATGATCCCTTTTTAGTTACACACCGAAATTAGTAACGTGTGTTGGGTACACCCATTATAGTGTCAACCTATTATCTGTAGGTTAGTGGTCATGTTTTTTGTGACAAATTAAGGTGGTACCGTGCGAAAGCACCCTTTTTCTCTATATTGAGATTAAGGGTGCTTTTTTATTTTATTGAACGATAAAGAAGGTGAAAGTTATTATTAATAATTTTGAAAACATCGGTCTTTGAATGTTTAACTTACATATAATATTAATTTTTTGTAAAAAAGATTAAAAAAATATAAAGAAAAAGATTGACAAGTAATTATATTCATGTTTAAATAAGTACAACTTATATTTACTGAAGAAACATTAGTAAAAATAATATAACTATTAGGAAAGAAGTGAGAGAAATGATGAATTCAACAGAAAAAACATCTCCAAAGATGAATGCAGCTAATTTAGCTGATGTAGAACCAAAGTCTTCGATGAAAGAAACTGTTTATTTGATTTTTAATGGGGTGTCTAATGCGATTTTAGTTACATTAGGAGTTGGACTTTTATTAGGGGCACTTTCTAATTTTGTTCATTGGCATGCTTTAGGTGAAATTGGATTAATTGCTCAATGGTTAATGGCTCCAGCGATTGGGGCAGCTGTAGCTTCACAATTAAAAACTAACACATTAGTATTGTTCAGTTCGATGATTGCTGCAACAGTTGGTGCTAATAACGTGTTCTTTACTCAATCAGCTGTTAAAGCAGTAACAGCGACAGGACACTTACTACCACAAGCTGCTGGTTCAGGAGTATTCATGATTGGACAACCAGTTAGTGCACTAGGTGGTGCTGTGGTGGCTACCCTAATTGGAAAATATTTAACTGGTAAAACACCATTAGACATGTTCTTAGTTCCATTTTGTGCAACTACATTAGGGGCAGTCATTGCATTAGGATTTGCTGCAGTTACCACTCCTGCATTAGTATGGCTTTCTGGTGTTATTGCAAAAACGATGACTGTTAACCCACTCCTTGGTTCAGTAGTTATCTCAGTTGTTTGGTCGTTATTCATGTTAACACCAGCATCATCTGCTGCATTGGCAATTGCTGTTATGTTGGATCCATTATCTTCTGGAGCAGCATTGATTGGGACTACTGCTCAATTCGTTAGCTTCTTAGTTATGTCATTCCGAGAAAATGATGGTGGTGCTAACATCGCCCAGGGACTTATTACTCCTAAGGTTCAATTTGGTAACATTGTGGAAAATCCATACATCGCCGTTCCTGGATTACTATGTGCTGCTGTATGTGCTCCAATTGCCACTTTAACAATGCATTTTAGTGTTTCATTTAAGTTAGCTGGAATGGGACTTAACTCTTTAATTGCACCAATCACATTGGCTTCTGAAAACATGGGTGTTTTTGGAATGTATCTCTTAATTGGAGTGGTATTGCCAGCTGTAATCTCATTCTTCTTAGGGAAATTCCTTCGAGCTACTAAGCGAATCAAGAAGGGTGATATGAAGATTGACTTAGTTTAATTTTTAAACCCACATAAGTTATTATTTATAGTAGAAAATTAACATAGATAAAATAAAAACCATTGTTGTTCAATTGAACAGCAATGGTTTTATCTTTTATAAAATTATGCAATAAATAATGCAAAGTCCCAGGGGAAATGGAAAATCATTAGTAAATTTTATTAAATTAAGTATCATCTTTAAACATCTTAATAGCACTTAAAATTAGGAGTATTCATTGTATATTTTATGACACATACTTAACAATAGTTGGCATAGATTTTAAAAAGCTCTTATAATAGGATTTGTATTATGACATGTAGTTATGACAAAATGTGTTGATAAAGATGACCACATATGGCTATGCTCGAGTGAGTACCAAAGGGCAATCGCTAAAAGATCAAATTGATTTAATTAAGAACAATGGTGGAGTCGAAACAAAAAATATTTTTCACGAAAAATTCACGGGGACGACTACTGATCGTCCTGAATTCGATAAATTACTAAAGATACTAAAACCAAATGACACGTTAGTCGTCGCTAAGCTTGATCGACTAGCCAGAAATATTCGGGAAGCGTTGAATGTAATTCATGACTTACGGGCAAATAAAGTTACGATTAAAGTCATGCAACCCATGATGACCGTCAGCAATGATATTGGAGGTAAAATTATGTACAATACGCTTTTAATGGTAGCTGACATTGAACGGGACATGATCGTGGAACGCACACAAGCTGGTAAAGCGTACGCCAAAGCACATAACCCGAATTACAAAGAAGGACGTCCGAAACGTATGGCTAGTAAGAATAAAGGGTTTTATGAAGCGGTGCATGAATATAAGCAGGACCATTCAGCAAGGGAAACGTCAGAGTACTTTATTAGTATTGGTAAACCCGTTAGCGTTAGAACGGTGTTTCGGATTGAAAAAGGATTCAAATAAAAAAAGCGTAACCTATCTGAAGATAAGATACGCTATGTTAACTATTTCTTGTGTCGATCTATATATGAAATTATTAGATGTGTTAAAACACTGCTAATAACTGATATACAGATGCCACTAAAAATAGTGACTACTACAGAATACACTTGGGATTCCCTCCCATCAGATGCTGATTGCTCAATTGATTGGATTGAACGGCACCTGATAATAATTATAACAAAAGACACACTTGTTATGTTTGACATTAAATAATTAAGTTAGTATTATGTAGTTACAGAATACATGTGGGATTTATCTCCGCTTGAGCGATCAGTTGATTACTTGTCGCAAAGAGTAGTAAAGAGCCGCTAAGGGCTCTTTTTTTGTATGAAATATTAAATTATAATCAAAAACTATTAAAGACGAATTAAACACATTTCATTTTTTTGATGATTGTTTTACGTTACTAAATCTATTATGGTATTTAATGTTAGTGAGACAGGGTGTTTCCCCATTTCACTAGTGATGGTTCATTTATTAACAACCCTGTTAAGACTGCTTAGTGAGCTAAGCAGTCTTTTTTGTGCAATTATTCTTTAAATCCTAATAATTCATATGGACTCATGAATCTGGTCTTAGTGATAATGCTGACAACATCATTAACTGTATTAGGGTCATTGTTTAATAACCATATTTTGGTAACGTCAATCATACTGTTGATCACAAGAGTTTGAGCGTACACCTTAGGTACCTTTGCAGTCATTTTAGTATTACCTTTGACGTTATAAATATCATTATCAATGATTTTTTTGAGCATTTCTTTTAACTTATTTTCCACCTGGGAATCACCATTTGGACCTAACAGAACTCTAAATAAATCGAAGTTATCGGCAATGTAGTTTAAAACAACTTCATAAATGGGATAAACCTGCATAGTAGTGGCATCAACTTTATGCAGTTGTTGATTGGAAAGGAAGTTTTTATTAATAATATCGTTAATACCCTTGATAACAATGTTTTCATAATGCGTAATTAAGGCGTATTTATCAACGTAGTGATTGTAAAAAGTACTTCGATTAATATGAGCAGTCTCAGTAATATTTTTAACGCTTAGTTTATCAAAACCATCTTGATTTACGATTTTGATAAAAGCATTCATAATTTTATCTTCAGTATTAATAATTTTTTGATTAGTCCTCATATTAATAAACCTCTTTAAATAAATTTAAACCAACATTTTTGAAAATTATGATGGTTGTAATGATATGACATTAAATATATCATTAAAAACAACGTTATGTCTATTTGTTTTTAGTGAATCGAGGAATTTATAATGATTGAGGACAAAATTAAAATTCATGTAATGCATACTGGAATGGTAAAGGTGGACAAAGCACTTCCATACCACGGCTTATATCGGAATTCCTTAGCATTTACTGGAATCCTTAGGACTGAAAAGAATCAAGTGACGGTTCCAGTCACCAGCTACTTGATTGAACATCCAAGGGGGTTAGTTTTAATTGATACGGGGTGGAATAAAAAAGTTCGAAAAAGTAATTGGTCCGAACTAGGGCTCCAAGTTCAAATTAATACCGGTTATCTATCTTCCTAATGGCTGGGCAGTAGATGAACGCTTAGAAGTATTAGGATACAAACCGGAGGATATTGATTACCTCTTATTAAGCCATATGCATTGTGATCATGTTAGTGGATTGAAACATGTTGCTAATGCTAAACGAATTTTAGTTTCTGATGACGAATGGAAGAGTGCTAATCATCTTCCGTTAGTATACCTCCCACATGAATGGAAAGGCTGTAACGTTCATACATATCATTATGATGATACTGGATTTGGTCCATATGGACAAAGCTATGACGTGTTCGGTGATGGTAGTTTGATTCAAATTTACACACCTGGTCATTCAGCAGGATTAACTACGACGATGATTCGTGGCAATGATGGTAGATATGTAATTTTAGCAGCCGATGTCGGATAATCCAAGAAATCATGGGACAAAATGCTAACACCAGGCATCTGTATTAGTCGCAAACAAGCTATTACTAGCCTAGCTTGGGTACGGGAAACAGCTTATGATTCTCATTGTATTGAAGCTTTGGCTAATCACGACCCGAATGTTTTGAACCACACGATCACTTTAGATTATTAATATTTATTTGAATGGAGAGAGTTTTACGATGCAGTTTAGAAAATTTATTTTTAGTCGCGGGACATTATTATCACTAATTATTTCAATGCTATTTGGAATTTTAGTTTTCCTGATTTACTTTTCAGGTTATCAAGCAATGCCGAATAACGTGGATCGCTTACCAGTAACAATTGTTAATCAAGATAAAAGAAGCAAGGACGTTGCTAAGCAGTTAAAGAAAGCACTGCCATATAAGCATGTTAAAACGGGATCAAGTTTATCTGACGCCAAGCGTGATTTGAACAAGCGCAAAACATACTTAATAATTAACATTCCAAAGCATTTCTATAATAATGTTACCAATAATAAAAAGAATAATCTTAATTTTTATGTTGATGAATCCAATACCCAATCTGTTGTTTCGGCCATGAAGAATACGGCAGCCACAGTGGGGAACAACGTTAAGGATAAGATTGTGATTGAACAAAAAGCAATTTCAACTGCTAAACCTCAACTTCAAAAATTACAAAGTGAGGTCAAAAAAGAACAACAGGCTGGTTTACAGAAAGTTAATCAACAAAAAGCGGCGATTGCTTCCGTTCCTGCTAGTCAACAAGCACAATTGAAAGCTAAATTAGAAAAAGAAGTTAATGCTAGTCAAAAGACTGCTAAACAAAAAGCTCTTAAACAAAAGAACGTTATCATTAGCAGTGCAACCAAAGAAGCTAAAAAATCGAGTAATAACCTAAAGATTAACATTAAGCGTCAAAATAAGGTTAAGAAAGGCTTGAACTATTCGTTATCGCCATTCTTCTCTTGTTTAGCCATTTACGTTTCAGCTTTACTAGGGGCCTTAGTTATCTATGGGACATTTGCTAAGTTTGCTAAACAAATCGGTCGTTTCAGATCATTCGTTAACTTTGAATTATCAATCGTTTTAATTTCCGTTGTTGGACAACTAGTGGTTTCAGGATTTGATTCTCTGTTGATCGGTAATGTTAACTTTGTTCATTTATGGATTAGTAATGCATTATTCCTGTTTGCATGTATGAACTTTAATTCGATTATGATCATGATTCTTGGTCAATTAGGAACATCAATTAACATCTTTTTCACGATGCTTCAAGTCGTTGCTAGTGCTGGAATGTTCCCAGTTGAAACCATGAATGGATTCTTTAAGTTCATTCATTATGCCGCTCCAATGTATTATGGGGTTTCATCAAGTATGAACATCATCAATGGTGGTCCTAGTGTGGCTCCAATATTAGGTTCATTAGCGGTTCTAAGTTTTTGTTTAGTATTAGTTAACTTGTGTATCGTTACCATCAAGAAACATCAGAACATGTTAGACTTTAGTGAATTAGGATAGTTTAATAAAAAAAGATGAGCGCTTCTACGCTCATCTTTTTTGTGTTATTCATCTATATCATTGTTTCGTGCTAATAATGATATACATATATATAAGGAATATAAGGAACTCTCAGTCATTACTTAATTGAGAGTTTTATCTAATTTATAATTCATTCATACTAAAAATGCAAAAAACAAAGAGCAATTAATCTTTTGATAGATTGCTCTTTGTTTATATACTTTTAGATTTTAGGAATATAAATTATCATATTTAACATTTCAGCAACATTTCGCAAACGTTTGATTAACATTCATTGATTATAATCAAATCAATTAAGTTAGTGATTAGTGAGGTGATTTTAGATGTTTGAAGAAATGATTTAGCAACTTATTTATTAACAATTGCAATCTCACTTATTCTTGCTAATGTGGTATTAGATATATCTATTAAGAATAATTAGGGGAGTAATATAAATGGCAAGTATTTTAGTTGTTGAAGATGATAGAAATTTTAACCAAATATTGTGTGAGTATCTAAATAAAAATGATTTTCATGCTGTTGGGTGTTTAAATGCACAAGCAGCTTATGATGTGATTGATCATGAAAAATTTGATTTAATAATTACCGACGTTATGATGTCTGAAATTAATGGGATTGAGTTTGCAGAAACAATACGGACTATTGATAAGGAAATTCCTCTGCTTTTTGTCACTGCTAGAGATGATATTAAAACTAAACAAGATGGTTTTAGAGTCGGTATTGATGACTATATGGTAAAACCAATTGATTTAGAAGAGTTGGTTTTAAGAATAAAAGCAATTCTTAGAAGGGTGCACATCGATCAAGATGACGAAATTGTTATTGGTGGATTAATAATGAACGCAAAAGAACGTTCAGTTGTTTATGATAATCAAAATATTGAAATGACAGTCCGTGAGTTTAATATCTTATATAAAATGCTTTCCTATCCTAATCAAGCATTTTCTAGATCTAAGTTAATGGCGGGTTTTTGGGATACGAATACCAATAGTAGTTTTAGATCGGTTGATGTTTATATTACTAAGTTAAGAGATAAATTGAAAAAAGTTGATAATATTTCAATTAAAACGATTCATGGATTGGGATATAAGCTGGTGATTACTGATGAACGATAATGATATCAGTAAAAACCCTGTTATGAAAAAACGATTTTCAATTTGGAAATATATCCTAATGGTGATGGTGTTCGCAATAATTAGTGGTTTGCCAGGAATAATTTTTTCTAAGGGAGTATTCTCTAAGGGATTAAGTTTAACTGTAATGAATCGATATGTATATTGGTATCTTTTTTATTGGGTGATAGTCGTAACGATTGTATCAGCTATAGGAATTTATACACGATATAAAAATTATGAAATACCTCTCCAAAAACTAAGTCAAGCAGCTAATAAAGTAGCAGGTGGTGATTTTTCAGTTTCATTGAAACCAGTTCATAAAAAAGAAAAGTATGATTATCTAGATCAACTCTTCGATAATTTTAATGAAATGGTCAAGGAATTAGGATCAACTGAAACTTTAAGGACTGACTTTATTAGCAATGTTTCTCATGAATTTAAATCACCATTAGCAATAATAAAAAGCTATGTTAGTGAATTAAATAATAATGAGCTTTCGCAAGAACAAAGAGAACAACGTATTAAGGTAGTTGATCAAGCTACTAATAATATGACAAACTTAGTAACTGATATTTTGAGATTAAGTCAATTGTCGAATCAATCTCGAAATAAACACATTGTGTCATTTGATTTAAGTGATCAATTAACAGAAATCACGCTTTCATTTGAGCCGCAATGGTCAAAAAAGGATATTGAACTATCTGCAGATTTATTTGATTCTTATGATATTTATTCTGATCAAGAGATGTTATCGATCGTTTGGAATAACTTAATTTCTAATGCAATTAAATTTTGTAATCAGGATGGAAAGATTAATATAAGTCAAAAAGTAGTTAACAATGGGGTTTGTATAAGCATTGAGGATAATGGTATTGGAATAAGACCAGAAATGATTAAGCGTATTTTTGATCAATTCTATCAAGGTGATACTTCTCATGCTGGTGATGGTAATGGGTTAGGTTTAGCAATGGTAAAAAAGATAATCGATATTTTACATGGGAAAATATTCGTAAAAAGTAAATTAAACGAAGGTACAAAAATCAGTGTTTGGTTACCCAAAAGTGAAGAAATAAATTAAAGAATAAAATAATATTAGGAGAAAAACATGTCTTTATTAGTTTTAAGAAATATTCATAAGTCCTATTATTTAGGGAAAAAAGAGTCAAAAGTTCTAAATGGGATTAGCTTGAAGTTTGAGCATGGTGAATTCGTATCCTTATTAGGTGAATCTGGTGGTGGTAAATCCACTTTAATGAACATCATTGGTGGTTTAGATAGTAATTATCAAGGTGATGTGTTCTTAAATGGTAAATCATTAAAACATGATACTAATAAGCAATTAGATGAATATCGTCGTAAAACAATTGGGTTTATTTTTCAGAACTTTAATTTAATTAGTCATATGACGATTTTAGAAAACGTTAGAATTGCTCTTGAAATGAGTGATTTATCTAAATCTAAACAAGTTGAACGATCAAAAGAATTACTTGAAGAAGTTGGTCTGGGTGCACATATTCATAAGCATCCTAATCAATTATCAGGAGGCCAAAAACAACGAGTAGCAATTGCTCGTGCTTTAGCATCTGATCCAGATATCATTATTGCGGATGAACCAACTGGGGCTTTAGATGCTAAGAATACTGATGAAGTTCTAAAAATATTAGATAAAATTGCTTCAGAAGGTAAGTTGGTAATTACTGTTACCCATTCAGATAAGGTTGCTGCATATGGAACTCGTGTTGTTCATATGTCGAATGGTAAAATCGATAGTGATAAGAAACTTCGTAATAAGTATGCGGCTAAACACTTGAATGAAATGAAATTGCATCCACTAAATATCATGAATGTGTTTAAAATGGCGTTTCAACAAATTGCTTATAATTTGAAACGAAACATTTTGATTATTTTTGGGAGTTCAATTGGTCTGTTCAGTGTCTTACTTATGTTAGGGCTTGGAACTGGTATTAAAGGATACATTAATAACCAGATTTCATCACAAATCAATCCGAACTCAGTTCAAGTTACAAAAGGTAAAGCTGGCAGTAGCTCCAATCCAACTAAGACGTATATTGGTGATGGTGATATTCATAAACTAAGCACGGTTAAAGGTGTTAAGTCTGTTGAAAAGAGTGCGATGGAAACTAATATTCAAATGAACTATAAGGGTAAGAAATATCCATCACAAGCATTTAACACTTATAATTCAAGTTTTATTAAGAAGAATATTAAGCATGGCCAAGCTCCTACTAAGTT
The DNA here is from genome assembly GCF_058107265.1 of Nicoliella sp. ESL1149. NCBI lineage: Bacteria > Bacillati > Bacillota > Bacilli > Lactobacillales > Lactobacillaceae > Nicoliella > Nicoliella sp. ESL1149. Next base: position 280,349 of record NZ_JBYLUE010000004.1, read on the forward strand.
GAATACAATCATGTTACCTAAAACGATTGCTAAAAAGATGAACAAAAACGTTAATAACATGGTTGGTAAGAACATTAAATTATCATTGCTTGCAACAGGCAAAAATGGTAAACAAGTCCCAATTACTAAAACACTTAAAGTTAGTGGAATTAATAGTAGTCAAGATCAAGTTATTTATGTAAGCTACAACACTCTAAAAAAAATGTATAGTAGCAAAGATCAAACATTAAAGCCAAATTTTGCGATTGCTAATATCAAAGGTGGCATTTCTGATATTACACCAACTCAAAATCGGATTAAGGCATTACATGGGGTCAATGGTAAAAAAGACTTTAAGATTGCTGGCATGGGTTCAATGATCACTACTTTGAACACGTATGTGAACTTGGCTATTTATGTACTTGCTGCTATTGCTGGAATCTCGTTATTAGTATCAGCAATTATGATTATTATTGTATTATTCATCAGTGTTGTAGAAAGAACTAAAGAAATTGGAATTTTAAGAGCCTTGGGAGTTACTAAAGGTAATATTCGTTCATTATTCTTTAGTGAAGCTATTATTCTAGGAATCTCTGCTTCTGTCCTCGCAGTTGGAATTGCTTATCTGTGTCAGTTTGGTGTTAATACATTATTAAAAGGTTCGATTGATTATTCAATCATGCAAATTTCACTTGGCAACAGTTTATTTATTATTATAATTTCATTAATTATCAATACTTTAGCAGCACTATTACCAGCAGGAAAGGCTGCTAAATTAGATCCAATTGAAAGTTTAAGTGAAGAGTAATTATTATATCAATAATATCTTTTATTGTTCAATTATCAATTTATGTCATTGTTTAAAGAAATTAAAATGATATAAAAATACTTTAATAACGGTAATCATTTTCAAAATGAAAACATGTAACGTAGAGGTTAATTCTTTACGTTACATGTTTTGTTTTCATCATAAAATTTTGATAATTTTCATGATACTTCTATAGTCCATGTTATACGAATCAATTGTTCCATGTTTTAAACAAGAAGGACTTATTACTAGTTATTTCCGTTTTTTTGCTAATACGATACAAAGTCCAGCCACCATTGATAACGAACTCTTTTGATTTTTGAGCATCATCCATTTTAACCACCTCAATGCTTTTTATTATGTCTTATTATATATTGGAACTTATTTGTTGTTCAAAAGTTAATAATATTCTGATGTCACTATGTTTAGGTTATTTCAAAAAAGTGATTTAATTATAATGTTATTTTGCATTAACTAAATATGATATACTTTATTTAACATTAAAAAGGAGTCTCGAACTATGACTAATTCTGATAAAATCCTAAAAGATACAGAAAACACTGATCTACAAGAATTGTTTAATCAGTCGATTAATAATAAGGATCCTGAGAAACGAAAAGTTTTTAATGCTTTGTATAACTATGCACTAGATAGAAAACAAGACACTATTATTCAACAAAACCATTTCGTAATCTAAAATGAATAAACCCAAATATATTATTGTGGCCGGAATTAATGGTGCTGGAAAAAGTACGTTATATCGAGCTCAACCGTTTCTATTTAAAGATACAGAACGTTTAAATGCTGATGAAATTCTACAAAGAATGCACGGTGATTGGCGTAATCCGATGGATAATCGTAAGGCAATGAAGGTAGAAGTGCGAAAATTGCATCATGCTCTATCTAACCGGAAGAGTATTCATATTGAAACGACACTCGCTGGTGGTGGTAAAACACACCGCAACTTAATTAAGAAAGCTCATGATAATGGCTTCGATGTCACTTTGCTATACGTGACAGTCAATAATGCACAAACCGCAATTGATCGAGTGAGACAAAGAGTAGTTAAAGGTGGACATGGAATTGAAAGCGATGTTATCACTAAACGATATTATCAGTCTAATCATAATTTACCAGATATTGCTAAGATGGCTGATCATGTTTATATTTATGATAATACTGTTAAATTTCAAAACGTGTATGCCGGAGATTATGATGAAGTAAAGATTAACGTACTACAATCATATCCGTGGATAAAATTATAGGGCACATTTTTAATGTGTTCTTTTTATTTTATGTTGTTTTTTTGAGTACACTTGATTGCAACAAAATGAACCAATTTAAGTACTTTAGTTATGGATGTATCAATAGCACGCTTTTTAGCTAATAAAAAGACCACATCATATTGATAAGTGGTCTTCACATTATGTTGAAATTTTTTAATCAATTTTTATATTTGATTATAAATAGCAATTGTTTCATTTATCTTTATTAAGATTACTTTCGTTTTTTTCTTGATGTTTAGATACGCTAGCGTTTCTACCTTGTTCAAAACCTTTTACAAAACTAGAGCGAGCGAATGGGGTCATAATACCTTGTCCAATGGTTGCAGCAAGAACAGCAATCATTAAGATAAGACTCTTTTTACGATTCATTTTAGGTTTATCATGATTACTCATTTAACTTCCTCCATATTATATCAAATAATTGGCAATCTGTAACGCTATCTATATATAGAATTAAAGCATTGATTTAATAGGCTTTGCGATGAATGCATATTATTACGGTTGATTGCTATCTTACTAGTATGTTATCGTATGCATAAAATAGTACAAGAGGATGTTTAAAATGACGAATAAAAAGTTATTTATCTTTTTGATTCCAGAAATTTTGTTTGTGATTGGATTTGGATTAGGAATCCATTTTGGGTTACTAAGTATCCAGTAGATAGAAATCTAGTTTAGAAATTTATAAACTATGAATAACAATAAGTAAAAAGGGGGGGTCTATATTGCTTAATAATAAATACTATCGTTATTTAAGTATTTTAATCTCTGTGTTTTTTATTTTATTATCTTTATATGTAATATTTTATTTACCATTTAATATCCTACGTTCTTTACTTGCTAGTATATCTCTTCTTTATTTTTTATGGTTATTTGTACAGAGAATAAGAGAAGGTATAAATAAATAAAGTCCAAAAAGGAATCGTGCTAGTTGGCTTTTTCATTTTTGAGGATTCATTTTGGATTATTGAGTATTAAATGAATAACATATTATTATTTTCAGGGAGTGTCTTTTAAAATGAATGAGTAGAAAAGAAATTCTTATATGGTGTGTTGGCTTGTATTAATAATATATCTAATAATTGATTTTATAATGATTTTTAATTCAAGAGGATCTGGAAACATTTGGCAATGGGTATTATTTTTTACTGGAGCTTTAATTTTGTTAATAACTTTATTGTTAATTAAGAAAATTTCTAATCATTGATAATAACCACCCCGAAAATTGAATTGCATAAATTACTGGAGATTGAAATTTATTTTAAATCGTACTAATTATTTTATTGTAAAGAATATAAGAGAGCCTGCAAGGGATCTTTTTATTTATGATACATACTTAACAATAGTTGGCATAGATTTTAAAAGGTGTTTTAAATATTTTCCTTATATAACAACTAATAAGATCAAAAAATTAAAAATTTGTGCTATTATTAACGTTAATAAATATTGTTAGGAGATAATTAATATGATCAGCTTAATAACATTTGTATCTTTATTAATTCTCACAGTCATTCTTGTTAATTATTATAAGTTTAAGAACGTTTATACTTATGAAAACCATAATAAATTGAAAGTCGCTATAGCTGTTTTTTAGCATCTTTTATAGATTTGATGTAAGAATAGTTGCAAATTAAAACATATGTATGATAGAAGTTTAAATTATGAGACCGATATTTAGTTTAAATATGAAGATTAGTGATTTTGAAAATTTTTATTGGTATAAGAATGAGCTATTAAAACTGTGTAGCAAGTATGGTTTACCCACATATGGGACAAAAGCTGAATTAATGATCTATTTAAAGCAATTACTAATGGGTAACCAACCATCTGAAATTAAACCCGTTCGGATAAATAAAAGACATTCTAAAACCAAACTACGTACTGATGAAATATCATTAGATACAAAACTAATTAATTCTGGCTTTTCATTAAATAATGAAGCTCGTAAGTTCTTTGCTAATTATTTCCATGTAGCTAAATTTTCATTCCGTAAATCTATGGGAATAAAAATGCGTGAAGTAGAGTCTAATAATGATAAAAATGCGACTGTAGCTGATTTAATTGATGCATTAAATGAACCAACTCATCAGAATGCAGAAGAAGGTACTTATCAATGGAATCATTTCGTTAAGGATTTTATGAGTGATCCAATTCATAATGAATATGATGAGCCAATGAAAGTGGCTGCGATCTTATGGAAGACTGTTAGAAATTCAAATGCATCTAAACGCTATAATCATAATTTAATTATTAATAATGCTGATACTATTAATCAATTTCATAAATGACTATGATTATATCACTGTTAGAAACAATTAAGATATAAAAATAACACATCTAGTACAAGACTAGATGTGCAACACGATTAATTAATTTCGATGATTATCGTGATGATCATCGAAATAATGCATAGCCCATGCCCCAATGACTGGGACTAATAATGGAACTATAACATTAGACAGAAGAGATACAACATTAGAAAACAACAGTTTCACCTCTTTTCCATCAAGGATTAAGCGTTGTTAATTAACTGAGGGAATTAATTAACAGCATTAATAAGTATATATGTTGACTATTAATGTGGCAAGGTGATAATATGTATTCAAGAAGAGATACAAGAAACAACAGTTTCAACTATTGAGGGATAGTTGATTATAATTGGGGCACTCAGTGAGTGCTCTTTTTATTTGTCATGTAATTTTTAAATTGATTTGATGTAAGAAAACATTAAGCATCGGAGGTCACTTATATAACATGAATAAAAAAAGAAAATTATACTTTATTATATGTATATTGATTTTCTTAATAATTTTGATTGTCATTAATACATTTTTAGTATGTGCACATACTAAAAAAGATACATATATAACTTTTTGGGGATCAATGGGTGGAACATTAGTTGCAATACCATTTACAGCTTTCATTACTATAGAAGTTTCTTCTATGGAAATGAGAAAAAATCATCAGATAGACTTGGAAAATGAATTATATTTAAAAACTTATGATGAAATAAAATTAGTTGAAGATAATTGTTCTAATTCTTATAGTAAAATACTAACTGCTATAGCACCATTGGAACATATTACTAAAAAGCCGTCTGATTTTAGGACAATAAATCAAAAAGAATTGGATGATTTAGTTGATCATGGTTGCAAGGGTGTTATCAATGAAATTCATAAACTTACTTTTGATAATGCTTATAAATTAGATAAGGGGTTAATTTATTCCAATACATCTGTAAAATCTTTGATAGAAGCTGCAACTAATACTGAAGAAATAGAACAGGAATTAATCACATATTATATTAAATATAATAGAGTTCCATATGATGATATTGAGTATTTATTAAAAAGATTCATAATATCATCAAGAAGACTTGCTCACTGTACTGTAAATTTTGCTAAAGATTTAAACACATTAAGGAACACAACTTTAAAAGCACATATTGATAAAATTAATAATGATTTGAATTTTTGATAATTAAAACAAAAATCCCATAAGTACATTATGGAATTTAAAGAAAGTCGCATTTTTGATATATTTTCATTTTTGATTCTTCTATGAATAAGGGACAGTACCTTGAAAATAATAATCGTTGTATAAATGTTATATATACCCTTCACGAAAAAGTATTTATCATATAATAAGTCTATTATTGAGCGTCCCGAACAATTTGATTAATTATGGGGGGACAATTTAGATTTAATAATATCAGGGAGCAGTTCAAACCGTTGATTTGATTAGTGAAATGCCTAGGTTTGAAGTTGATGAAGATGTGTAAAAAAATATATTTTATTAAATTCGAAAGGTACTTATTTCTTTATTGGATTTTTTGCGGTTGTTATAGCTCATTCAATTATTAAAGTATTATTTATCATCAATACTAACCACGGATAATTGACATCTAAAAAAGATGGTGCTAATATTTTCTTAAGTTTAATAACAATTTCTTTTCTTATAAGTTTACTTATAAGAAATAAAAGCGGTTTTCGATAGATTCGTTATCATCTAGTGAATGAATTTTTAATTCATTCGGGTTTGCACCACGGGGAAGATCGTCCAAATTATGAAAATATATTTGGACGGTCTTTTTTATTAGATGAAGTAAATTGTTAGTGGATTTAATACAATTATTGTTAAAAATGGAGGAAAATATGAAAGAATACAAAAGTTATGAAGGCCCACTAATCGGGATGTTATTAGCAATGGTTAGCGGAAGCATCGATAGTTATACCTTTTTGGATCGAGGTGGCGTATTTGCGGGACTCCAAACTGGAAATAACATCTTGATGGGGATTAGCTTAAGCCAACTCCAATTTGGTAAAGCACTCCAGTATGTTATCTCAATCCTATTCTTTGCTTTAGGAATATTGATTGTTAAATTAATTCAACAAAAGATAGAACAGGAAAGTACCCGAAAGCGCATCATCATTATCTATGAGATAACAATTTTACTAATTTCAGGAATTCTAGCAAAAGTATTACCTGACATACTCATCGTTGGGCTGCTAGCTATCGCAGCCTCAGCCCAATTACAAGAGTTTAAGATGTTAAAGGGTAATAGCTTTAATCCGCTAATGATGACTGGAAACGTTAGCAAAACGATGAATAACCTGTACGCGACTTTTAAGAACAAAGACAACAAATCTAAAGGAATCCTGGTTGATACATTAATGATAATGTTTAGTTTTATTCTCGGCTCACTATTAATGGGAGCGGTTAATAACTTTGCGAATGCTTTTGCAATCTTAGCATCAGTATTACCATTATTAGTCGTTTTATTTTCAATAAAAGAATAAGTTTAAAATTATATCTACTAGATATTGCTCCTATGTCAATAATCCGTACAAAAAATTTTATCGGAAAAAGAAAAAATGGATTTAATAAATACTTAGATGTAACATGTGATTGTTTGTTAACACAGAGAAATAACATAATAAATCAAATATTTAGTTTTGATTATGCAGAAGACTATTTTTTAATTACTAACAAGTTTTTAAATGAGTATGGAATTCCATGTTATATTGATGAAAGCTATTCAAAAATTAAGGTATTTGATAATTTAGGTTCGTTAGCTAAACATTTTTTAGAAATAATTAATGAGTTATGCTTAAGAAATATTATAATTAAATAGTAAAAATCCCATAGTGTGTTATGGGATTGTTGTTTTACTTTTATTTCAGCAACTTTTAAATTGTGTCTTTATTTATAATCCCTTTTATATGCTATGATTATATTAAGGGATTAAAATTGAAGAGATGATTTTTCATGTTAGATCATGATCAAAGAACGAAAATCAATAAACAGAATGCAACTCATTCTGTGCAAAATGTTAAACCATAAAAAAATATGAACGACATTGCCAAAGTGAAAGACACGTTACTCAATAATTTTCCAAAATATGGTCGACGGAACTACACCATTTTTCAAGTTGGCAAAGCGACTTTGTTACGGGTGAGTGATGTGCTCAGTTTAAAATATCATGATGTCTTTGATGAGAACGGTAATATCCGTGAACATGCCTTCATTCATGATAAGAAGACTAATAAACAGAACCAACTCTTTTTAAAGCCTGTCGAAACAGACTTATTAGCTTATCAAGCATGGTTAAGACAACACGATTACCATTCAGAATGGTTATTTCTTAACAGTCGAGACGAGAATGATCATGTTCAGACAAAACAGTTATACCATATTATGAAGAAGGTAGGAGATTTGTTAGGAATGGATGGCTTAGGAACTCATACGATGCGCAAGACAGGGGCTTACTTGGTTTACAAACAAACGGGCTATAACATTGCATTAGTAATGAAACTACTGAACCATTCGAGTGCTGAGATGACGTTGAAGTACTTAGGATTAGATCGTGAGACCACTGATAAAGCTTTATTAGGAATTAACTTTGGATAAAACAAAAGCGTAACCTATCCGAAGATAAGATACGCTTTAACACTACTTCTTGTGATGATTGTCAATATAAGTAATAATGATGTGAGTTAGCACACCACTGATTACAGGTACGATAATACCACTAATAGTGATTGTTATAGCAAAAGACACAGGAATCACTTCCTATTAGATGCTGATTGTTCAACTGATTGGGTTAAACGACACCTGATAAATATTATATCAAATAATAGATGTGTTTATTGACTTAATTAGATTTAATGTTAATATAAAAGTAGCAAAAGACATGGGGATTTATCTCCGCTTGAGCGATCAGTTGATTACTTGTCGCAAAGAGTATTAAAGGGCCTATAATGGCTCTTTTTTTGTACAATAAATTAAAAAATGAGGTTTATTAATTGGGTGTATATGAAAGAAAGTCTAAACAAACCAAAGATAAAATTGTTCAATCGGTTTTGCATTTATTAAAATCTAATCCATTAAACAAAATTTCAATTAATGAAATTGTTAATTTAGCACATATTAATCGAAGTACTTTTTATCGGCATTTTTATGATAAGCAAGCTGTTATTGAACTAATGGAGAATCGTATTATAACCAGTTTAAAAGAAGGAAATGACGATTTTACCAATACATCTAAATCCGATTCATTAACTAGTGAGGATAATAATATTAGGATTATTTTAGGCATTATAAAAAAACATTGGATTTCACTAAAGATTCTAATGAAAAATGGATCTGATACTAATGTAGATACGTTCTTAGAGAATGAAATAAACAAAATTATTAGTAATTCTATTCAAAACTTAAATCCTAAAGCTAACAAAACAGAAGTGGAATTAGTATGTAGCTATCATTCATCAGGAATTATGGGAGTGATTAAAATATGGTTATAGCATCCTGAATACAGTGATGATTTAATTGTTAAATTCATTCATTCTGTTACTCAAAATGGAACATGCTATTTATTAAACTAGTAGCACTTTTAACTTAAAATGCGACAAATGTTTAAAATTGTTTATTGAATACTTTTTGATTTACTTTAGAATAAAAATTAATTAAAGCTAATGAAATGAGGAAGTATAATAATGAGGATTCTAGTTATTCAAGGAAGCCCTGATGAACGATCCTTTTGTCACTCCAATGCACTTAATTACATGGAAGTTGCTAAAAGAATGGGATACGATGTAACATTTGTTGATTTATCTAAGGATAAATTTGAACCAGTATTAAGATACGGATATCGTAAACACATGGGCAATGAAGCTTATCCTGAACAAATGCAAGAATTAATTAATAAAGCAGATCATTTAACGTTCTTTTTTCCAGTTTGGTGGTCTGCAGAGCCATCTATTTTAAAAGGTTGGTTAGAAAGGACATTGACCCCAGGATTTGCATATAAATATACTTCAAAGCATATTCAAAAACTATTAAAAGGTAAAACTGCGTCTGTGTTTATAACTGCTCATGCTCCAACATTCTTTTATGGATTGTATGGTGGAGTGATAACAAGGTGGAAGCATATGATTCTTGGTTTTTGTGGTATAAGATTAACACAAAAGCAGATTATGGGGAAAATGGAAAGTAAAATTGATACAAATGAACGTCGAGTGGAGTTCATGCGAAAGTGTTCTGATACTTTAAATCGTTTATAATAAACATTTAACTATCTAATTCTCATTTTCTTTTTGTAACTTTTATAATGTTTTATTTTATTTTCTAAAAAATTAATATGTTCTTGAATTTCATTTTGTTGTTGATTTAAAATGCTCTTTTGTTTATTTAGTATTTCAATTCTTTTATCAATTGTACTATCTCCTCTTTTTCTTAACCTTTCATATTCAATTATTTTTGTTAGTTTTATTCCGGATTTTTTACCACGTTCAATAAATTTAATCCAACGTAAGTCTCTATCAGTAAAAACTCTATAATTATTTGAATCACGTTTAGGGTTTAATAAATTGATTTTTTCATAATATCTTAAAGTTGATATTGGTAAATTAGTTATAGTAGATACTTTTGATATTTTATATGTTTTTGTCATTTTACTTTCCTTTATTTTTATTTGCTATGAACTTAACTTCATAGTTTATTCTTATTATATCTTAATAAAGGAGAGACATATGTTGAATAAATATGAAAATGGTTTAAAAATTAGAAGAAAAGTTATTGGTAAGCAGACAAGTGATATAGTTACTAATAATTTAAAAAATATTGCACCCATACTGGATAAGAAAATTATGGCTGGTTTTGATGAAATTGAACATAGGGATGCTTTAAATATGAAACAAAGAGAATTGATTACTATTTCATCTTTAGTAACGCAAGGCGATACTGAAAGGCAATTAATGGTACATATTAAAGCAGGACTAAACGTAGGAATAACAAAGAACGAAATAATTGAAACACTTATACACTTAGTATCATATGTAGGATTTCCTAAAGTTCTGAATGCTATTTCTGTTGCAAAGAAGGTTTTTGAAAAATTGTAATGTGAAGTGATTCCCATATCTTGAACAAAAATTATTCAGCATATGGAAATCCTTATTTTGGCAAAAGATGATTGTAATTTAATAAACATAAGTTATTTTTTATTCTTTCATTTATTTGAAAATTTGCTTTATGGTATTTTTGAATTCGTGACAAATTAGGTATCAATAACAGTCATTTGTTACCTAGTAATAATTTGTTCACTTGATGGAATACTAAATAAGATTTAAGTTCTAATAAATGAGAGGATCATCATTATATATGTTAAAAAATAAAACATTATTAACTATCTATGCAGTTTGCTTTTCAATTGAATCAACATTATTTGGACTTTTAATTAATAAGTACAATAAAAAACGTGCTCCTATGATAAACTTAAAAGAGCGTCAATATATTATTTAATTCGTTTCGGAGTGACATAATGAAAACATTTAAATTCTATCCATTTGTTTTTCTTGCATTTATAATAGTGCTAGTAATTTCGCAATACTATAATAATTTTATTATTAAAGCAGTATTATTACTTCTTGCCATTGCTGTTCTAAAGATGGCTTTCAACATCATTAAATATTTATTTAAGGAATAGTTATTACTGGAGGAATATTTAGAATGAATAAAATGATACATATAAAATCACAAATGAAATCTAATTATCCAATTCAATACTACTTAGGATTCACATTATTGGAAATGATCGTTTGTTTATTTATGGCATATTTATATGGTTATAATGATACAGTTGTAATTCTTATTGCAGTAGCTATTATAGCGAACTTCTCATTACTAGTAGATCTGGTGTATGGTAAGCATATGAAATAATATAAAAGAACCCAAAAACTTTAGAATACTAAATTATTCAACCGAGATAACAAGGATATAAAAATATCACATCTATCTTTTAATCCAATGTGCTACATTAATATTTTGTTATAAAATAAAAAGTATTAGTAAATATGTTTATTATTCTCAAACATATTTACTAATTAGAAAGGACTTATACGATTGAATATCGAATAGGCCCTTAAAATTTAAACATTTATTTATTAGTATTGATTTTTAGCAATTTTAATTAATTTATCATTTTCTTGTGGTGTTATACTTAAATTTTGTTTAATTGTACTACAATTATATATATTAAATTTATTATAAAGGAAAGACTTCTTATCAAAAAACAGTCAATAACAAGAATCATTTCATTTTATTTGTTAGCTACATTAATCTTATTAGTGTTAGCAGTAATTACCGGATTAACAATTAAAAATCAGTACGAATCTATAGGAACTAGATATATTTTAGGAATGTTAGTGGCATTTGGTTTAAACAAATGGCTATTAGATGAACCTATTCATATAGAATTCAATAATGATCATCTTAAACAAAAAATACTAATGATTTTACTTGTAATTATTTTTATAGGAATGCAGTGGCTTGGTGTTAGATTTAGTGATTGGCATCATTCTTTGACCCTTGCAATTTGTTTTTCTGTTGGCCCAGGTATTTTTGAAGAATATGTATTTAGAGGAGTTATCTTAGAAGCATTTCTAAGGACGTTTAATAAATATAGATTTAATGTATTTTTTTCGATATTATTAAGCAGCATGCTATTTGGTTTGATTCACATGCTCAATGTTAGTTATCAATCATTATCTGATACAATAGCTCAAGCAACATCTGCTGCTGTTATTGGAATTATCCTAGCATTAATCTATTTAGTAACTCGTAACATATTTATTGCCATGATTACTCATATTGGGATTGACTTTGCCGCTGTCGTAGTGAATAATCCTCTAATATCAGATAATAATTCATATGCAGGTATTCAATTTGTGGTCTTAATAATTTTTGCAACTATTATTCTGTTAACAATGAACAAAATGAATACTAGAAATAAAACATTATAAAGACAAACGTTATTTTGGAAGAAACTAAGATATATTAATTTATTATGTAAAATCCCATAATATAAATACACGATTAGATATGATTTATGTCTTTAAATGTTAGAAGTTATTGAAATTATTTTAGAAATAGTTTTTTATTTTCTTAAACACGATATGTGATTCTTGGTTGTATTGTTTATTGAATTAAATGCAGAAATGATGGGTGAACATTATTAATAAAAATAATAACAGAAATATGAAATAACAATATATGTTTCATACATCATTTAGGATAAAATGATATGAATTAGTCATCATAGATTTAAGAGCACATTTATTGTGCTCTTTTTTATATTTTAAATATCATACGTGTAAATATAATTGTTAAAAGCATCATTCTGGGACTAAAAGTGTAGATTCATTAAGATAATATTCTAGTTTAAAGAATGCCTTAATTTTGATTTATAAAGAATGTTATTATGAATTAACTTATTTAATATTAGGGAGAAATAAAGGAAGTTTCTTAATGAAAAAACTAACGATATCACAGTGGTTTAATAAAATATGTTTATTTGTATTTTTGTTTATATTATCGCAATTGGTAATGCTACCGGTGACCATATCATCATTCATGCATTCTAATTTTGATCAATTCTGGGGCTCTTTTTTAACTCTAATTTTGTATATACCCTTAATTTTTATTATTATGTACTTCTATCGTAAAAATAAAAATATAGATGAAACCCCATTTTCTAGTCGAAACTACAAATACGTAGTAATGGGTTATATACTAATCTGCGTTTCGAATGCTATTTTAGCTTTATTAGATTACCTCTTTTATAATTCCGAGACCTCTTCAAATCAAATTGCACTTAATGACCTAGCGAAAAGTAGTCACATCGCACTAATTACTCTAGTAATTATAGCTACTTTTTTAACTCCGATAGTTGAAGAAACGCTTTATAGAGGATTCATAATGAATGCATTCTTTAAATCTAGTCAAATTGTTCTTCCAATTGTAATAAGTGGAGTAATATTTTCTTTTGCACATGGTTATAGTAATATTGCTACTTTTTTAATGTATTTTAGTGCAGGGGTTATTTTAGCATATGTTTACAAGAAAACTAATAATTTAAAAACGTCAATGTTACTTCATGGGATAAATAATTTTTTGATTACAATATCAATGCTTCATCAATTTTTTTGATAAATGTATTTTGATTGATAAAGTGACCATTGCTATTCCAAATTATAATGAAGATATTTTGATCTTTATTGGTTATGTGTCCTAAACTTGTGAAATTACCCCTAATCAACATAACAAAAAAGAAGCTCCACCATTCAGATGAAAAGCTCCTTTAATATTAAAACACATCCCTAGGTTGAATCATCATCTAGAAATAACGAATCCTTCTTATTAGTATCTAAATCTAAGTGTAGAAAAGTAACAATTCTTTTGGTATGAACGAAAAGTAAAGAGATTTCACATAGGTGGAAGCCTTTTTGTTGTAATAATAATTTTGATTTGTTAATATACAATTGTTTTTGAAAATGATAAATCGATTTAAAGGGTGGCCAATATAATGAAATTTAATAATTTTGACAAGGACATTTCCATTGGATCAGTCATTTGGGTTATCTTCTTAACGGGTGATTTTATGTTCAAGATATTATTTTCATCTGATAATAGTGTTAATATCAGTTTCATGGGTTTGAGATTAAGAACTATCATTAGTGCAACCGACTCAAGTATTGATTTTAGGATTAGTTGGATAGCATTTGTTATATACATCGTATTTATTATAATTTGGATAACAGGAGTCCAATTATATCGTAGAAATATATTACATACTGATGAATGAACAATTGAATTTAAACATATATGAGTAGAAATACTCGTTTTTTTGTTTAAGAAATTCAAAAAGATATCATTATACAAATAAAACTAATTGTTTATATCTTCATTTTCATATTTTGTCAAAAAAGACCCCCATATGTTGAACATTTTCTGTCCAATATATGGGGATCACTTCAGAATGTTTTTCACATCATTTAACTATATAACCATAATTTTACTTAAATAAGTAAACCTTACTTTCGTATGGACGGAAAGTAGTGTCCTTATCATCATCGTAGTTACTGGTTAATAATTCAGCATCTTTTTGATCGTAATCACGTGTAACTTCCTTAGCACTAAAGTTACTGATTACTAATAAGGTTTGGCCTTGATAATGACGCTTGTATGCAAATACTTCATCGTCATCCAAGTCAAGAGGTTCAAAGTCACCATAACGAATAATGTCATAATCACGACGTAATTTAATAACCTTCTTGTAGTAACTTAAAACTGAATCAGGATCTTTTTCTTCTAATTTAGCATTGATATCCTTGTAATTCTTGTTCAATGCGTACCATGGGGTAGCATCTGAGAAACCAGCGTTTTCGCCATCATCCCATTGCATTGGGGTACGAGCATTATCACGAGAACGGCTTTCAAGGTAGCTGAGCATTTGGCTATCCTTAGCAATCTTCATATCATCAACAAATTGATGATATGCGTTGATTGATTCGATATCTTCATATTCATCAAGTTTCTTGAAGTGACCATTTGTCATTCCAAGTTCTTCACCTTCATAAACGTAAGGAGTACCTTGGAGCATGTGAAGGGTGTTAGCTAACATTTTAGCAGAAATAACACGGTATTTAGGAGCATCATTTGCGAAACGAGAAACAGCACGAGGTTGATCATGGTTGTTCCAGTAAAGACTATTCCAACTCTTACCATCTAGACCAACTTGCCATCTTGATAGTGATTGCTTTAAATCTCTTAATGGAACATCAGAATCGTACCACTTACCAAAACGACGGTCAGGATTAGTACCTAAACTAACGTGTTCGAATTGGAAAATCATGTTTAAACGACTACCATCTAAGTTAGCATAATCAATCGCATTTTCTGGTTCAGTGTTAGGCATTTCACCAACAGTCATGCAATCATACTTGGAAAGAACTTCGTTGTGCATTTCGCTTAAGTATTCGCCCAAACGGGGACCATTAGTAACTAATGGTTCAACAGGAGAATATTCTTGGCCCTCAATGATTGGGCCGTCAGGTAAACCAAGAGGTTTAGAAATGTAATTAATAACATCCATTCTGAAACCATCAACACCCTTGTCTAACCAGAAACGCATAATGTCGTAAACTGCTTGACGAACTTCTGGATTTTCCCAGTTCAAGTCAGGTTGTCCTTCAGCAAAACAGTGTAAGTAGTATTGTTTTCTAGCAGGAACATATGTCCAAACTGAACCACTAAAGTTAGAGCCCCAGTTGTTAGGTTCGTGACCATCTACTGGATCACGCCAAATATAGTAATCAGCATATTTGTTATCTTGAGATTTCTTGCTTTCTTGGAACCATTCGCATTGATCAGAAGTATGGTTAACAACTAAATCCATCAATAACTTTAGGCCCTTAGAATGCATATCCTTAAGTAAGTTATCAAAGTCTTCCATTGTTCCATAAGCTGGTTGAATTGATTTGTAATCAGCAATATCGTAACCATTATCCTTGTTAGGTGACTTATAAATTGGATTCAACCAAATAGTATTGGCGCCTAATTCTTTAATGTAATCAAGACGTTGACGAATTCCGCCCAAATCACCAATACCATCATGGTTGCTATCTTGAAAACTCATTGGATAAACTTGGTAGACAACTGCATCTTTAAACCATTGTTTCTTGCTCATATCGATTCCTCCTAAACTTTAATACAATCATATTGTAAGCGTTTTCTTTTCAGAAAACAATAATTACATTCATATTTTAGCATAGTTTTTAATAATTACTTACTAGTGTGCTTTTGTGAGGGCTTATTGATTGCTTTTAACCCTATGAAGCTTTATTATAAAATTGTTTGTTTATATATAAGGAGAGACTAATATGTTATGTATTATGAACTTTAAAACTAAAATGCCAATTCAGACTCAATTGGACGCAATGAATGATATTCAAAAACATGATTTTCAACCAGATCTGATTATTTCACCAACGATGTTGGAACCTAACTTCTTTAGAAATTTTGAAGAAGCTAGTCAAGACATTACGATTTCTAAGAGAACGGTTGGTGAAGTTTCTGCCGATGAACTACATTATTTAGGAATTAAATATGCATTCGTAGGTCATTTGGAACGTCGGATCCAACTTCACGAACAATATGATATTATTCATGCTCGTTTAGTTAATGCTTTGGATAATAACATTATCCCAATTATTTGTATGGGCTCTAGACAAGATAAAATGGGGATTAAGAACGAATTTGAAAAAATTGTCTGCGGAACTAATTTGGATAATAAAGAAATTATTGTTTCCTGGGAATCAATTGAATCAACATTACGTGGGAAACGGTTATATTCTGATGAAGAAGCTGCTACTGTGTTTAAGGAATTAAAGAAATTGCTAAGTCAATACAAGAACTTAAAGTATAGATTGGTTCTTGGTGGTCATGTTGAGCCTAAGGAAGTTGAACTAGCAAAGAAACTTAATTTAGATGGGGTTTTAATTGGTGATCGGTTCAAGAATTTTAAAGAACTAAATACAATTTTAAAACCATTAACAGTTAATGAAAAAACCAATGAAAAATAAATCAAAAGCGAACCATTCGTGGCTCGCTCTTTTTATATAGGAGGTTTTAAATGGGGTTGGGAAAACGATTGCTCATTAGTGGCATCCTGATTATTACTTTATTAATAGAAATAAATATTCAATTTCAACAAAAAAGAGCGACACATATTCTACCGTTTACCTACACTAGTCAATTGTATCCATTGAATGCTGATGACGCTTGTGAAGCAGCAAGCTTAAAAATGGCCTTAAGTGTGAGTAAGCCAAACTTTCACCTAAGTTTATTACAGGTAATTAATCGAATGCCTAAATCAAAAAGCAATCCTAATCAGGGTTTCACAGGTAGCCCTTATCACGTTAGTCCTAAAACGAATGTTGGAACGATTTATCCTAAACCATTAGCTAGGTATGCACGTAATTTGGGATTCCATGCCAAAAATATTAGTAAGGACAGTTTAAAACAAATCGTTCAACAATTAAAACATGGGCATCCAGTTATTTTTGTTGGGGCTTCCCGAATGAAGAATACTAGTTCATATCATGTTCCGGTTATTGTTGGATATCGTCCAGGATCATTATTGATTGCAGATCCTTACATGAATCAAACGGCTTCCAATAAAGTTTACTGGGTTACAAATACTCATTTTGAGAAAATATTTAATGCTAAATTCAGGCATCAAAGAGCAGTAGAAATTGGTTAAACTTTGCTAAAAACTATTGTTTCATGACGTGACTTTTAGTATAGTGGAATCAGTAAAGGTGTGAGAACATGATTAAGTGGCAAGTAAAACCAACTAAAGAATTAACGGCTCAAGATGAAGAATTATTGCAACCCATTGATAGAAGAAGTAACTACTATATTTGGGGTGAAAATGATTCTAAAGTCTTAGTGAGTGCAACAATTATTAATTTGGACGCAGGATTAGTTTTGGATTTTTCAAATAATCGGAATCCAAAGTATCGAGCTCAAACTGCTTATCGTGCCTTTGGCGTAATTTCACGAATTGTTGATCCAAAACCGGCAGTGATTTTAAACCCATTACCCGAAGATGAAGATTTCTATGAATCGTTAGGATTTGTTAAAAAAGGGAATACCTATACGAAAACAATTAATTTATAAAATTAATTTCCAATCAAAGGAGCAACTCGACCATTGTTAAAAAGAAAATTAGAAGCAATTATTGCTATTATTATTCCATTTATTATTGTGGGAACAACTTATGTTGCCCAATACTATAACCCAAAGCCTAAAAATATGGTGGGCGTAGATGTAATTGGAATTGGTTATTTTGCTAGTACTGCCATTTTGGTAATCGTGGAAGTTGTGTTAATTCATGACTGGTGGAAGAAACCTTGGAATCGTAGAACGAATAAAGAAGAAAAAAATGCAAAATAATGAGTGCAAGAGCACTCTTTTTATTTACACTAAATTAAAGCGGGGATAAAAAATGAATTTTATTACTAATGATGGGGTTAGATTAGCTTATGATGATATTAATTCTGCTGCAGAAAAAAGCATTGTCATTTTATCTGGTATTGGTGGGACAAGAGTTATTTGGCAACCTCAAATTGACGAACTAGTTAAACTTGGATTTCGAGTCATCAACGTTGATGCCCGTAATCAAGGAGCAGCTGAGCATACAGTTAAAGGTCGTCGGATGTCTAAACATGCTATGGATGTTTTTGAATTAGTCAATGCTCTACATTTAAAACAACCTTATTTAATGGGAAATTCTATGGGTGGGGCAACTTGCTACGCTTACGTTTCTTTGTTTGGGGATAGAGATATTTCAGGAATTATTTCAGTTGACCAATCACCTAAGATGATAAATGATCAAAATTGGCACTATGGGTATAAAAAATTAAAGTGGTCAAACTTTATTGATGAATTGGAAAAGCCATTAGGTAAAACCACTAAAAATGGAATTGTTCAATCAATTTTTGAAAAAGTATCGGCTGCAAAAGAACTACATCCATATGATGAACAATTGAACCTTCCATTATTAATAGATCATGCAGAACAGGATTGGCGAGACGTCTTAGCATCGTTAACATGTCCGCTCTTACTAGTGTCTGGTAAAGATTCACCACTTTTTAATTCAGATTATGTTCAACAGGTTAAAGAATTATCGTCCAAGATTACAATTGAAGTTGTCCCTGAAAGTGGTCATTTAGTGATGGCAGAACAACCAGAGGCCTTTAATCGTGCAATGGTAAAATTTTTAAAATAAAAAGAATTGGTTTAAATGCCAATTCTTTTTTATTATTTATAATTTATTTTTGATTATAAGCTTTTAACAAATTCTTGATAACTATTTTCTTCACCAGTTGGAGTGACAGTCGTGGTGTTTTCATTAATTTCATTATTCTTTAAATCATTTTCACTAATTTCGACTTTATTAGTAAAAGTGGCATTCCCGATTAAGGCAAGATTATATTGATCTTGATGTTCACTAACATCAACTTTTACCATGCCTCCAGGATTTTTAACTAGGACTGGTTTTGAAAGGTCAACATCTTTTGGATAGTTGATTGCAAATGCTAATGAAGTAGCTGACATTCCAGTCCCACATGCATTTGTAAAGCCAACTCCACGTTCGTAGGTATGAACGAATAATTGGTTAGGCCCCATGATTTTTGCAAAATTAACGTTAACTCCATCTGGAAAGTAAGGATTCTTACCGTTTAAAGTTTTACCAATTTTTCCTAAAGTTTGATTTAAATCAGTATCATTATCAACGAAACTAATTAAATGTGGATTAGGAACAGCAATTGCTGTGAATTTTAAATGATCATTAATAGGGGGTAATTGGCGATTAATGATTTTGTGATAGAGTAAATCTTGGAATGGGAATGCTTTTGCATCAAAGTGAATAGGTGCAATTTCAACACTGAATGCAGGAACATTAGGAGCAAAATCATTCGTCTTCTTAACGTGAAGAGCTTTTTGTTTAGTTTCAACGTAAAAATCGGTTTGGTCGTACTTTTCACTTAAATATCTGGCAACGGTTCTTAAACCATTCCCACACATGGACGCTTCACTACCATCTGCATTAAATACGCGCATTTGACCTAAAGCATTGTCATCATTAGCCTTGTTTACGACTAATAATCCATCTGCACCATTTAAAACACTTGTTTTAGGATTTGAAATGGTTTGTGCTAAAGTCTGTAATTCATTTTCATTTAATGGGTTGGAAAGTTCAGTTTGATCTAAAATAAAAAATTGATTTTCTGAACCATGAACTTTTAATAATTGCATTTTGAACCTCCTAATTAAAAAATGTATTGTAAATTGCCTTAATTGCCCTATTAGAATCCTTCATTTTGGTCCCAATCATAAGTGAAGTTTGTGAAGCACCCTGATTAAGCATTTTAATACTAATCTTTTCATCATTTAGTGCATTGATTGTTTTTGCTGTAGCACCTTGTTCATGATAGAGCCCCTCACCAACTACCATTAAAATTGAATAATCCATGATCCATGAAATACTATCCGGATGCAATACCTCTTCAATTTCGGATTGAATCATTTTCATTTTATCAGCAGAAATATTTTTCGAATTAAATATAATAGTTAAATCATCGATTCCTGATGGCATATGTTCATACGAAACGCCGTGTTTAGCAATAATTTCTAAGATTTTAACTGTAAACCCAACTTCCTTATTTAAAAGATATTTATGGAGGTATAGGGCAACAAAATCATTAGACCCTGAAATTCCAGTAATTGGGTGAGCAGGTTTATATCCTTCTGTTGGAACAATCAACGTTCCCTTTGCAGCAGGATGATTCGTGTTTTTAACGTTAATAGTAACGTTTCCTTGAATGGCAGGAATAATTGCTTCATCATTGAAAACTGAGAAACCAGCATATGATAGTTCTCGCATTTCACGATAAGACATCTCTTTAATTGGTTCTGGGTTTTCAATAATGTTTGGATTAGCGGTGTAAATAGAATCCACATCAGTAAAGTTTTCGTATGTTGGAATCTTTAATCCGCGGGCAACAATAGATCCTGTAATATCAGAACCCCCTCGTGCAAAAGTGGCAGTATGACCATCTTTTGTTCGACCAAAGAAACCAGGAAAAACAAGGTATTCGTTTGGTTCATAATCTAGTTGTGCTAAATTATCATAGGTTTCTTCTGAAACGGTCGCATCATTAGGTTCTCCTGATAGAACGATTCCCACTTTTTTAGGATCAATAAATCTAGCAGGATAATTAAGATGTTTCATCACTTTAGCTAATAACTGAGCATTCAACATTTCACCATGGGCCTTAAAATCAGCCATTAAATATTCATTATTTGGATATTTTTGATCTTTTAAAGAATTGATCTGATCATAAATTGATTGCATATCTTGAATATTCAAATTGAAATATTCACCAATGTTTTGGTAACGAGATTGGATTTCATTAGATACATTCGTTGAATCTTCTTGTGCTAAAACCCGATTAGCATACTGAATCAATAAATCGGTAACTTTGGTGTCATTAGCGAAGCGTTTTCCAGGAGCCGAGACAACAATAACTTTTCTTTCCACATCATCCTTGATGATATCTAAAACCTTTTGAAATTGTTCTCCACTTGCTAAAGAGCTTCCACCAAATTTAATTACCTTTGTCATAAATTCCACGTCCTATTTTGTTTTATTCACACAAAGACTTAATTGAAATTGATTTTAACATGAATTTTAATAAGTGCAACCATTGAAGCTAATTTTAAAAATCATATTTATTGGTCATATTATAGAAGAAAATTACTAATAAAAATATGCGATAATTTTATTCAATGTAATTGTTGACATGAAATGATTATAGCGATATGATGATTATAAATTGAAAAGAGGTTGCAACCAAGATAAGTAAATCAAACGAGTTCCTGTAAAAACGAAGAAGTTGATTGAAAGGTGCGGTTGCCGAGGCATTACGATGTTACAGGTCGTAATTAGCTGGGACGTAGTTTAATAGACTACGGACTGTCATAAGTCGCAAGGACTTGTGGAGAGCTTTCAAACGAACGAATACCAAAATAAATCCTTATGATACATAAATTTTGGACTTCTTTGAATGAGTGCCTCCACACTCACACAAAGAAGTCCTTTTTTGTACTTATACTTTCCAATTAAAAAAGGAGCGAATAAGAATGAGTTACGATGTTAATGCAGATGGTCACTTGGTAATTGGGGGATGTGATGCTGTTAAGTTAGCAGGTAAATATGGAACCCCATTAGTAGTGTATGATGTAACGAAAATTAAATCTCAAATTGAGAATTTCCAAAAGGTATTTAGAGAAGAGAACGTTAAATCCGCTGTCTGCTATGCTAGTAAGGCTTTTGCAAACACCGCAATTTATCAATTAGTAAAAGAAGAAGGCTGTCATATAGACGTTGTTTCTGGTGGTGAATTATACATGGCTTTGAATGCTGGTTTTCCTGCAGATCGAATTAGTTTCCACGGGAATAACAAATCGTATGATGAATTAACAATGGCAGTTAAGCATCATGTTGGAATGATTATGTTGGATAATTTTCATGAAATTGATTTATTGAATCAAGTTCTTGAAGAACAAGATGCCAATACCGATGTAATGTTAAGAATTACTCCTGGAATTTCAGCTCATACCCACGAATATATTCAAACTGGTCAAGTTGATAGTAAGTTTGGTTTTGATTATGAATCAGGAGCTGCGGAAGAAGCATTTCGGATTGTAAATTCAAATTCACGGATGACAATGCAAGGAATTCACGCTCATATTGGTTCGCAAATTTTTGAACTTGCTGGCTTTGACATGGTTGCTGATAAGTTAGTTTCTATCGCTGATGAATGGAAACAAAAGTATGATTACCAAACTAATATCATTAATGTTGGTGGTGGATTTGGAATTCGTTATACTAAAGAAGATCATCCATTAGCTCCTGAAGAATTTGTTGCTTCAATTGTTGAAAAGATTAAGAATAAAATTAATGAAAAACATTTAACAATGCCAGCAATTTGGATTGAACCAGGACGCTCAATTGTTGGTCCGGCAGGGTATAATCTTTATACTATTGGAAGTCGAAAAGATGTTGATGGAATTGAATCATATGTAAGTGTTGATGGTGGGATGGGAGATAACATTCGTCCTGCATTATATCAAGCTGAATATGAAGCAGCTGTAGCAAATCATCCCAATGCACCAACTGTTGAAAATGCTCGAATCGCTGGAAAATATTGTGAATCAGGTGATATATTGATTCAAGATCAAGCATTACCTGAAACTCATCCTGGAGATATATTAGTAATGTTTGCTACGGGGGCCTATGGATATTCAATGGCTTCCAATTATAACTTAAATCCTAAGCCAGCAATTGTTTTCGTTGAAAACGGGAAATCACAATTAGTTACGAAACGTGAAACTTACCAAGATTTAGTTAACTTAGACGAACCACTCAATTTAAATTAAGGAGCAAAAAAATTATGACACAATTAGATGCACAAAAAATTATCGATATTATTGCGAACTCAAAGAAAAAGACCCCAGTAAAGGTTTACTTAAATGGACCAATTAGTAAGTTAGGATTTCCAGATAGTGTAAAAGTATTTGGTTCTGACACTAGTGCCACTATTTTTGGTGATTGGGCGGATATTCAACCAGTTTTATCAGCCTATAAAGAATCTATTACAGACTTGAAAGTTGAAAATGATTGTCGTAATTCAGCTGTTCCTTTATTGAACTTAAAGAACATTAATGCACGAATTGAACCAGGTGCCGTTATTCGTGATCAAGTTGTTATTGGAGACAATGCAGTTGTTATGATGGGGGCCATCATTAATATTGGTGCAGAAATTGGTGAAGGTTCAATGATTGATATGGGAGTTGTTATGGGTGGTCGTGCCTTAGTTGGAAAACATTCTCATATCGGAGCTGGTGCAGTGTTAGCTGGAGTTGTTGAACCAGCCTCAGCTAAGCCAGTTCAAATTGATGATGATGTTTTAATTGGTGCTAATGCCGTTGTTATTGAAGGTGTTCATGTAGGAAAAGGAGCAGTTGTGGCAGCCGGAGCCATCGTTACTGAAGATGTTGCACCATATACTTTGGTAGCCGGAACCCCTGCTCGTAAGATCAAGGATGTTGATGAAAAGACCAAGTCAAAGACTGGCTTACAAGATGCTCTTAGAAAGTTGAAATAAGATGACATTATCTAATGAAGATTTAATTCATATTAGAAGACATTTGCATACGATTCCTGAACTTGCACTTCATGAATTTGAAACTAGCAAGTATTTAGTTGAAATTATTAAGCAGATGCCACAAACCAATCTAACGATTCGTAAAATTGATGAGTTACCAACGGCAATACTAGTAAAAGTGGCTGGTTCTAATCCGCTTCGTACAATTGGTTATCGAACAGATATTGATGCATTACCAGTCACAGAAAAAACTGGGTTAGCATACCAATCTAAACATCCTGGTAAAATGCATGCCTGTGGACATGATATCCATATGACGGTTGCATTAGGGGTCCTAAGTTATTTTGCTGAACATCAACCAGTTGATAATTTAATTTTCTTCTTTCAACCAGCTGAAGAAAGTGAATATGGTGGTAAAAGAGCTTACGAAATGGGTGTCTTTGAAGGTGAATGGCGTCCCGATGAATTTTATGGATTACACGACAATCCTGACTTACCCGCGGGTGCAATTGGATGTCGAATGGGAACATTGTTTGCCGGAACGACCGAAGTTAATGTTGATTTAATTGGTAAATCTGGTCATGCGGCTTATCCTCAAGATGCGAACGATATGGTTGTAGCTGGAAGTCAATTTATTAATCAAATTCAAACGATTATTTCAAGAATGGTCGATCCAATTCAAAGTGGTGTCATTACCTTTGGAAAATTTGAAGCTGGAACGATTAGAAATGTGATTGCCGGGAAAGCAAGATTGGAAGGCACAATTCGAGGATTGACTCAAACCATGATCGAACGAATTGACGAGAAGATTGAACAAGTAGCTAATGGAATTGCAGCCAGTTATGATGCGAAAGTTAACGTTGAATTAAATCAGGGTGGATACCTCCCAGTGGAAAATGATCCTGAATTAACGAAACGCTTCATTGAATATATGAAGAAAAATAAACACGTTAACTTTATTGAAACGGAACCAGCGATGACGGGTGAAGATTTCGGATATCTCCTTTCTAAGATTCATGGAACGATGTTCTGGTTAGGAGTAGGGGATGATTCCCAACTTCATTCAGCAACTTTAACCCCTGATGAAACTTCAATCAGTAAGGGAATTGAAGCAATTACAAGCTTTTTAGATTATCGAATGCAAGCTAAATAAGGAGTGAACTTAATGTTTGAAAATGTTGACTTAATGACCGCTATCATAACTCCATTTACTGAAGATGGTAGCCAAATTAATTATGATGCTCTAGATACATTAATTGAAAGAATGTTAGAGACTGGAAGTAAGGGCTTTGTTGTTGGTGGAACAACTGGTGAAACGCCAACACTGACCCATGATGAGAAACTGGAATTATACCGTCACTTTGCAAAACAAGTTAATGGTCGTGTTCCAGTTATTGCTGGAGTTGGAAGTAACAATACGGCAGAAACGATTAGCTTTGATAATGAAGTTGCTAAAATCGATGGAATTAGTGCTGCATTAGTCGTTGTTCCATACTACAATAAGCCTAATCAACGTTGTATGATTGCTCATTTTACAGCCGTTGAAGAAAATACTTCCCTTCCTATTATTATGTACAATATTCCAGGAAGAACTGGTGTAACAATGAACAATGATACCATTGTTGAACTATCAAAGTTAGATCGGATTGCTGGTGTTAAACAATGTACAGATATGGCAGACTTGGAATATTTAGTGCAACATACCGCTGATGATTTTGCAGTTTACAGTGGTGAAGATGCTCAAGCATTATTTGCTAAGACAGTTGGTGCTAACGGAGTGATTTCGGTTGCTTCACATATCTATGGTTCTGCAATGCGCCAAATGTATGATGCATTAGATGCTGGAAACGTTAAATTAGCTGGGAAGTTACAATGTGAATTAACTCCTCGAATGGCAGCATTATTCATGTATCCATCACCATCTCCAGTTAAAGCCGTCTTAAATGCCCAAGGATATCAAGTTGGTAGTTGTCGTTTACCAATATCATCATTGAACGATGATGAAAAGAAGAAGTTAGCTACTAACTTAGAATTACCAGAAGATGCTTTATTAAAGACATTAACGAAAGAGGTTACAATTAATGACTAAAGTAATAATCGCCGGATTTAATGGTGCAATGGGACAAAAGACAGTTAAGTTGATTGAATCAATGGAAGATGCTCAATTAGTTGGAGTTTATTCACCAAGTGCAAATCAAAAAGCAGCTGCCTACGGCCTTGATGATAATGTAAAAGTGTTCGATCAATTAGATAATATTGACGTTGATGCTGATGTTTGGATTGATTTTACAATTCCAACGGCAGCATTTGAGAACACTAAATTCGCAATTGAACATGGTATTGCACCTGTGATTGGAACTAGTGGAATGAGTGATGAACAATTAAGTGAATTACAAACATTATCCGAAAAGAAGCATCAAGGTGGAATTATTGCGCCAAACTTCGGATTATCTGCCATTTTATTGATGAAGTTTGCCAAGGAGGCCGCAGAATACTTCCCAGATGTTGAAGTTATCGAAATGCATCATGAAGATAAAAAGGATGCACCATCTGGAACTGCATTGAATACGGCTAAATTGATCGATCAAGTTCGTAAGCCAGATACTCCTGATAACACAAGTGAAAGTTTACCTGGATCACGTGGTGGTGATTATCATGGAATTCACATTCATGCCGTTCGTCTTCCTGGATATGTAGCACACGAACAAGTTCTTTTTGGTGGTGAAGGTGAAGCTTTAACGATTCGTCAAGATTCTTTTGATCGTCAATCATTCATGAAGGGTGTTAAGATTGCAGTTCAAAAAGTAGGGCAATTAAATCAATTGGTCGTAGGTCTTGAAAATGTTTTATAATTATGTTTATTAGATATGAACATATGTTCATTGTTTACAAACAAAAGTAAAAAGTATACAATAATAAATAAGAATTAAGAAATTAAAGGAGTCCTCAATAATGAAGGAATATAATGTAGCAATTTTAGGTGCAACTGGTGCCGTTGGTCAAAGAATGGTTGAACAATTAGAACAATCAACGATTCCTGTAAAAAGTTTGAAGCTTTTAGCAGGAAAGCGTTCTGCTGGAACAACTATGAAGTTCAAGGGTGAAGATTTAACAGTTGAAGAAGCTACTTTTGACTCCTTTGATGGAATCGATTTAGTATTAGCATCTGCTGGTGGAGCTGCCTCTAAGAAGTTCTTACCAGAGGCTGTAAAACGTGGAGCCGTTTGTGTTGATAACACAAGTGCATTCCGAATGGATCCAGAAGTTCCATTGGTCGTTCCAGAAGTAAATCCTGAATCATTAAAACATCATAAAGGAATTGTTTCTAATCCTAACTGTTCCACGATTCAAATGTTGGTACCACTCCAACCAGTTTTCAAGAAGTTTGGTTTAAAGCGAATTATCGTTTCAACTTACCAAGCTGCTTCAGGTGCTGGTGGGGCTGCAATGAAGGAATTTTACCAACAAGCTCAAGACAAGTTAGATGGTAAGCCAATGAAGTCTACGATTCTACCAACCGCTAGCGACAAGAAGCACTATCCATTAGCATTTAACCTTCTCCCTCAAATCGATGTTTTTGAAGATGATGGTTATACTCATGAAGAATGGAAGATGATCCATGAAACAAAGAAGATTATGTTAAATGACATGAATGCTGATGATATTAAGGTCAATGCTACTTGTGTTCGGGTTCCAGTTCCTATTGCTCATGGTGAATCTGTATACTTTGAAGTTGCTGATGAAAGTGCAACAACAGAAGATATTCGCAAGGTAATGGCTGCTGGTGCTGGGGTTACAATGCAAGATGATCCAGCTCATCAAATTTATCCACAACCAGTTAATGCGGAAGGTAAGCGTGACGTGTTCGTTGGTCGTTTACGTCCAGATCTTGAAACTAAGGGTGCTTTTGATATGTGGGTCGTTTCTGACAACCTCTTAAAGGGTGCTGCTTGGAACACCGTTGAAAATGCTGAATACTTAGTTAAGGAAGATTTAGTTCGAGTTCCTGAAGATCATTACGAAGCTTAATTAAATAAAAAAAGATCATTGATATTAAATCAATGATCTTTTTTATGTTATTTCAAATATGAGTGGTGCTATGTTGAATCTAATTTTATTTTTAATCTTCGGAAGTTACAACACTAGTACTTCTAACTTTGACTAAATGCCAAACAACCCCAACAACGGCACCAACAAGAGCAGGAACTACCCAATCCATTCCCACACTAGCGAATGGCAAGAAACTGTGTTGGAACTTAGCAAGTGATAATGCAACACCACTTTGACTAACAACTGGTGGGAAAGCAGCTAACATATCTAATAAAGCAGGGACAACGGTAAAAGCAACAACTGAACCATATACAACCGGATCACGATGGAAAAGTGGGGAAGTAACGGAAAGTAAGATTAATACCATTGAGAATGGGTAAAGGAACATCAACATTGGAGTTGACCATAAGATGATTTGTTCCAAACCAAAATTAGCAGTAAAGAATGAAGCAAAACAGATAAATGTTAGCCATGTTTTATAGCTAAATTTAGGGAAGTGCTTGTGAAAATCTTGAGCAAATGCAGCAACTAGACCAACAGCGGTTGTTAAACAAGCAAGGGTGATTAATGCAGCTAGAGCAGCTTGTCCAGCACTACCAAGATAATAGTTCATGACTTGAGCAAAGGTACCGCCACCATCAACTCCTAGTTTGAAGTGGTTTAAACTAGTTGCACCTAACCAGATTAAAACAAGATAGATAGCTGCTTCAACGCCCATTGCAAGGAAACCTGCTCGTGCAGTTACTTTAGCATTACTACTTGGTTTGGTTTTGCCTAGTTGACGAACGGCTTTAACAACAGTTACGCCAAATGCTAAGCCAGCCAAGGCATCCATCGTATTGTATCCTTGAAGAAAACCGTTTAAGAAACCAGCACTTTTGTAAACTGCATTAACTGGTTGTTTAGCAGCATTGCCCATTGGACTGAGGAACGCCAATAAGAAAACAACGAATAGTAATAATAGGAATAGTGGGTTTAAAACTTTTCCAACCTTATCCATGATTGATGATTCACGGAATGAAACCATGTACGCACATAAGAAGAATAGTGCCGAAAATACTAATAAGCCAACTTGAGCATCCTTAGCTGGTAAGAATGGTTGAACTCCAACAGCAAATGGGACTGAAGCTGTCCGGGGAGTTCCAAATAACGGACCGATAGTTGCATGAATTAAAACCATAAATGTGACCGCGAAGACAGGTCCTAATGGTTTTCCAATGTCGTAAACACCTTCAGCACGAGTAACACTAACTGCTAGAACAGAAAGTAGTGGTAAGACGACTGCTGTACATAGGAACCCGAGAGATGAAACGAACCAATTAGCACCAGCTAATTGTCCAAGATGAAGTGGAAAAATCAGGTTTCCGGCTCCAAAGAAAAGAGCAAATAGTAATGAGCTGACGGTAAAATATTCTTTCCAAGTCAATGGCTTGGGATTTAAATCGTTTTCTAAAGCTGTTTCTTGCATAATTAATTTCCTCCAAATAATTTAAATAAGTATTTTGTATCGACATGATATGAATCTCACTAATGTCACTTTCCAATGAAAACCACCACCTTAAATGTAATAAAAAAGCACCCTTATTCGTAAATTGAATAAGGGTGCTTTCACACGGTACCACCTTAATTACTAGTCAAAAAGACTAGTCACTTCACATACAGATAATATGCTAACGCTGTAATGGGCGTACCCAATGTAGATTACTATGTTTCATCTTATCGCTCGAAAGGGATTTTTCGTTCTGAATTTAAATCCTCCCTTTCACCTGACGGAGTTCGCTTTCTTCAAAGTTCAAAATTACTTTTCTTTCTCAATGCGGTTCGTTTATTAAGTTGTAAATAATAATAACTGTTAGTTAAGAAAATGTCAATTATTTTTTTATTTGGTTATATAATTTATCTTTTCGTTTTGGATCAGTAAAGTAGATTACAATGTGCACACCAATAGTAACAATAATGGTTGTAACGATAATCAGAGCCCACCAATTATCACCTAAGCCATATTTTTCTAATAATTCTTCTGTAACGACGATTCCATTTAATAGCCCAGCGAACGATACATATACCCAAGCTGTTGAAATGTTCATTTTTCGGTAAATTAAATCCCAATCAACATTTTTTTCAAGGGCATATTTAGCAATTTGATTCATTTTCTTTCGTTCTAGCATAATCTTTAATGGCGGTATGATCCAAAGAAGATTTGAAATTTGTTTCCGATGGTATGATTTCTTGGTTTTAACTTTTGTCAGCATTTCAGCACCATCTGTAACATCTAGAACCCCTTGAAAAAGTGGGAATACAAATAGTAACCAATCTCCCAAAAAAGCTAACCAAGTAATGAATATTTCCATAATAGACCTTCCTTTTATTTTTAATTCTAACATATTAAGAAAGGGCCAACATGAGTAGAATTAAATGATTACAATGTCTCCATCACTAGATCCAAAATGGTAAATCTTATTTGAATTATCTTTACTTAAATTCTTTTTAAGGTGTTTACTTCCATCAGCTGTTCTTGTTATGATTTTAGCATTGTCATTTGGATTAACATGTCCTCTAATGTCCCCATCAGAAGTATAAGCATAAAAATTATTCTTGATGTTTTGATGTCTAAACGCAATATCACCATCTTCTGACGTTAAGTGAAGTTGGTTCCATTTATTAATGCCTAATGAAATATCTCCATCGTCTGAATGGACTAAAGTTTTTCCTGAAGTAACGACATTATTTTTAGCAGCAATATCACCGTCACTGGAAGTAGCCTTGAGGGCTTTGAAGTTACTATTAACGATATAAATGTCACCACTAGCAGTATCTAATGAGCTTCTTTGTTTCATGAATCGGCAACGGTGAATTCCACCATCACCATCACTAGAATTAGCATTTAAGGAATTAGCATTTACATTTTCAAGATAGAAATCGCCGACATTTGATAACTGGATTGATTTCTTAAAAGTTATGCCATCAATATGCAGGGTTGATAATGAATTATTTTGTTGGAAACTGGTTAATTTTTGATCTTTAGGGATTAAAATTTTAATTTTAGCATTGTGATAGATTCCATTATTCATTAAATTAAAGTGAAAATGATTTTGGAAATGTCCTGATTGGGTGATTATTAATTTACCATTATGAAGTTGATAGTTAATATTTTTGTTAACCCCATTAGATCCAACGATTTGAAAACGATTATTTGTATTATGCTTAACAGTAACAGCAGCATTCGCTTTAATTACAATTCCATTAACTTTTTTGAAATTTTTTGTATATTGATTTCCATAATGTTGGTTTTCAGTTCGAATAACATTTCTTTCAATATTATTGAAAGAAAAATCATTTTTAATTAGTCCAATCATTAAAAAAATAAGACCAATTACAAAAATACTTAACCCTGTCCATAGTGTCTTTTTCATTATTTATTCCTCTCTTCTTCGGCATGATTTCGTTTTGTAACTTTTTTATAGAACCAGCTACTTGCTCGATGAACAGCAAGGGTTAAATTTTTAGAAACACAAATTAAAATGGGAATCAACATGATTGAAATCCCAATAACAATTAAACTGCCACCTAAAAAGAGAGAAGCAATTGGAAAAGCACTAAATAAATGTGTGATTCCCCAACCTAAAGAAACGATTGATCCAAAAAAACCAGCAGCAATAATAGCCAAGATTGAAACAATAATTGCAAATGCAGCAATTCCCATTCCAAAGATTAAGAAAATAACTCCAATGGCTAATGGAAACCAAATGGGAGAACCAATAATGGCCAAAACAATTAACCAAATAGAGGTTGCAGCATGACTCTTTTTAAAGACAGGTTGTTGCTTATTACTTTTAAAGTTATTAACAGTTTTGATAGACGCATCAGCCATTATTTTTTTGGCAAGTGTTTCTGGTAAACCTAATTCTTTAACGCAATCAGCGTAATTATTAATCCCAGCATCGTCTAAATATTCTTGATAATAATTAATAATGTCCTGGCGATCTTCATAGCTTAACTTTGTTAAATGAGTACTTAAAGCATTAATATAATCATTCATGATATTCACTTCCTAATAATAATTCGTTAATTCCATTTTTAAAATCCAGCCAATCATTGCAAATTTCTGACCATCTTTTTTTACCCTCGTCAGTAATTTGGTAATAACGCCTGTTTCGCCCCTTATATGGTTTATCGTATGTCGTTAATAGTTCTTCTTTTTTAAGGCGACGCATTACGGGATACATCGTTGAGTTTGAAACGGGAACAGATTCTTGCACTCGTTTAGTTAACTCGTAACCGTAGTAGTCTTCTTTAATTAATAAACCAAGGACACAACCATCTAATAAGTCAGCGCTAATTTTAATTGCCATTTTTATCGCCTCACTAATATTATATGATATATACTATACAGCGTATAATATAAAAAAGCAAATAAAAAAACATTTCCTAATTAAAAGGGAATGTTTGAAAGTTAGAAATTATTTGTTAGTAGAGTTACTTTTGGTGTTCTTCGTATTTTGATTTGTATTCTGAGAATCGGTATTTTGTTTATTTGAAGTCTTCTTAGTAGCAGGTTTCTGGTTCTTAGTAGTTTGTTTATTTGTCTTAGTAGTATTATTGTTCTTTAAATTTTTTTTGTTTGTTTTCTTGGTAGTTTTTTTAGTTGTCTTCTTAGTTTTCTTGGTATTTTTCTTAACTGTCTTTTTATTTGTTTTAGTAGTTTTCTTAGTAGTTGTTTTTTTAGTAGTTTTCTTTACTGGTTGATCTGTATCGTCATTACTACTAGATGAATCATCATTAATTCCATACATATCATCAAGTAAACTGGCATCATCTTTTGCTTC
The DNA here is from genome assembly GCF_058107265.1 of Nicoliella sp. ESL1149. Lineage (NCBI taxonomy): Bacteria > Bacillati > Bacillota > Bacilli > Lactobacillales > Lactobacillaceae > Nicoliella > Nicoliella sp. ESL1149. The sequence goes on from NZ_JBYLUE010000004.1 coordinate 313,371, forward strand.
ATCAGCCTTAGTCCATTGATTTCCATTATTGGATTGTGCGGCTGTATTATTACTGTTAGAACTTGGTGCAGCGGAGTTAGAAGTAGCTGAATTAGTAGTAGGAGCATTATCGTTAGTAGTGTTTGGGGTATCAGCGTGAGCAATTCCATTTCCAGCTGCTAATAATGCAGCAGCAGTTGCAATTGATAATAAAGTTTTTTTCATTTTATTACGACCCTTCAATGTAAGTTTGTATAAACATAGTTTAACACAATGAAGATAAAGTTTAAGTTACCATTAGATTAATTTAAATTACAGTTTGTTTTATTTATGAATAACATATATTTTTTTAATTTGATAAAATCTATTATAATAAAAATAAAGAAAGTATATAGTAGGGAGTGTTTTGATTGAATAGTGATTTAGTAATTCCATTTTTAATTTGTTTGAGAAAACAAAAAATTGAACCAGCAGTTATTTTTGATGGAATCGATGAATTGTCAGGGATTACGTTCGATTTGGTGCCAGCAGACAAAAATATGACAAATGAATCGGTTATGCAACATCCAAATGATGATACTAAGCTGAAATTCATTATTAGAGATGATAATGGTAAAGAAATTCACACAACTGATTTTAAAATGAAAGATATCTTTACAGTCAAAGTTATCTTTGATTGGCAGGATAAAAGATATACGATTAAATTTAAATAGGAAAAGAGTCATTCATCATAATGGCTCTTTTTTAATTTATTAGTTTAAAAAGTAGATATTTAAGCATCTTGTATGATATAGTTTATTACTATCAAAACTTTTTTATAAAATATTTTTGGATTTATTTGTGTGCTGATCACTTGATACATAAGTATTAGAATATGAATGTAATGCTAACATTAGAATAACTTATCTAAAAACGATTGACGAATAAGGATAGCTAATGTATGCTAATAACATATTAAAAAAACAGATATAAACACATCAGATATTTAAATCAGTATCATTCAAGTTTTTTTCAGAGAACAACAGGTTGGTGAAATGTTGTATTAACTTTTATGAGAAAAAATAAATATTTTAGTGGATTACTTTTCGAGGTAATTAGGGGTGACGACCTTTAAGATCGTCTGGGTATAATTGTCAGTGATGATAACGTACTCAACGAGGTCAGTCATGAGAGTGATTGGCGAATAAAGGTGGTACCGCGTTAAAACGTCCTTTCCTAAACTTAACTATTTAATTAGTTGAACTTAGGAAAGGACTTTTTTTATATCTAAATTTAAAAATGGAGTGATTACAATGACAAAAGAAAGACAAATTCAAATTTTTGATACAACCCTTCGTGATGGTGAACAAACAATCGGTGTTAACTTTTCAATTGAACAAAAGATTCAAATTGCTAAACAACTTGAAAAATGGGGTGTGGATGTAATTGAAGCAGGATTCCCAGTTGCTTCCCCCGATGACTTTAAAGGGGTAAAAGCCGTTGCTGAAAGCGTGGATCATGTTCGGGTTACCGGATTAGCTAGAGCTAAGAAATCTGATATCGATGCTTGTGTAAAGGCTACTGAAAATGCTAAGAACAAACAAATTCATGTTTTCATCGGAACTAGTCCAATCCACCGTGAATATAAATTGCATCAAACGAAAGAAGAAAACATGGCTGCTATTCATAAATGGGTCAGTTATGCTAAACAATTCTTTGACGAAGTTGAATTTTCTCCAGAAGATGCAACTAGAACGGAACGTGACTATTTGGTCCAAGCAATCAATACTGCAATTGATGCTGGAGCAACGGTAATCAACATTGCCGATACGGTTGGTTATACTAATCCCGTTGAATTCGGTCAATTATTCGATTACATGCGCGAAAACATTCCGCATTTCGATGATGTTATCTTTTCAGTTCATTGCCATAACGATTTGGGAATGGCAGATGCAAATGCACTAGCCGGGGTGCAACATGGTGCTCGTCGAATTGAAGGAACTGTAAATGGAATTGGAGAACGAGCTGGAAATTCTGCTCTTGAGGAAGTTGCGACAGCTTACATGGTTCGAAAAGATTACTACAATATTAAAACTAACATTAATATGAAGGAAACAAAGAGAACATGTGATATGATCAGTCACTTTACTAACATGGCAATTCCAAATAATAAAGCAGTCGTTGGTCAAAATGCTTTCTCTCATGAATCTGGAATTCACCAAGATGGCATGCTTAAGAACAGAAACACATATGAAATTCTAACTCCTGAATCAGTTGGAATGGATGCAACTCACATTGTGCTTGGTAAACTTTCTGGTTCTCACGCCGTAATGCAAGAATTGAACAAGATTGGTTACAAAGTTGATCGAGAAGATATGAAAACGATTTTTCCACGTTTTAAAGCAGTGGCAGATAAACAACCAATCGTTGATGATGATGATTTGAAGAAAATTATGAAACAAATGGGAGTTGAAGCTTAATGAACAAAATCACGGTTTTAACTGGTGACTACATTGGACCAGAAATTATGGAAGCTGGGTTAGCAGTTCTAAAAGCTGTTGCTGATAAAAACGATTTTCAATATGAAACAAAGATTGCTCCATTTGGTGGATATGCAATTGATCATTGCGGTGAACCTTTACCACAATCAACGATTGACCAATGTAAGAATAGCGATGCAGTTTTATTATCTGCGATTGGTGGACCTAAATGGGATGATGCACCCAAGCGTCCAGAACAAGGATTATTAGCAATTCGAAAAGCATTGAATCTATTTGCAAATATCAGACCAACTGAAATTAGTTCAGAAATGATTAAATATTCACCCATTAAAAATGAAGAACCAGTTAATTTTGTGATTGTTCGAGAATTAACTAGTGGAATTTACTTTGGTGAACCACGAGAATTACATTCAGACTTTGCATTTGATACGATGCGATATACACGAGAAGAAATTGAACGAGTTTCTAAAATTGCTTTTGAAATGGCTCAGAGAAGAAACCATAAAGTAACGTTAGTTGATAAGTCGAACGTCCTAGCAACTAGTAAGTTATGGCGTCAAGTAGTTGCTGAAATAGCAAAAGATTATCCAGATGTTGAACTTAACTATAGTTATGTTGATGCAGCATCCATGAAATTGATCAGTAGTCCTGGACAATTCGATGTTATTTTAACAGAAAACTTATTTGGAGATATTTTAAGCGATGAAGCGGCTCAAATTACTGGTTCACTAGGAACAATTCCTTCAATGAGCCAAGGAAATTCATCGGTTAAATTATACGAACCAATTCATGGTTCTGCTCCAGATATTGCCGGAAAAGGAATTGCGAATCCTTTTTCAATGATTAACTCAGTAAAAATGATGTTAACAAATTCATTTGACCGTAAAGATATGGCTGATCAGATTGAAGCCGCAGTTAATAAAGCAGTTGTAAATAATATTGTAACTAAAGATTTAGGTGGTAATTGTACTACTAAAGAAGTTACAGCAGAAGTAATTAAAAATATGTAAAGGTGGAAAGATTATGGCACTCACAATGATTGATAAAATTTGGAACAAAAATGTAATTACCGGTAAAGAAGGTGAACAACAATTATTATATGTTGATCTACATCTTCTCCATGAAGTTACATCTCCTCAAGCTTTTGAAGGTTTGCGTGAGAACAACCGTCCCGTTCGTAGAACTGACAGGACGTTTGCCACAATGGACCATAATGTTCCAACTGTTGATATTTTTAATATTAAAGATATGATTTCAAAGAAACAAATTGAAACGTTGGGAAAGAACTGTAAAGATTTTGGCGTTCGCCTTGCTGACATGGGTCATCCAGATCAAGGAATTATTCATGCTGTTGGGCCTCAACTTGGTTTGACTCAACCAGGAATGTTGATTGTTTGTGGAGATTCTCATACCGCTACTCATGGGGCGTTTGGTTCAATTGCATTTGGAATTGGAACAAGTGAAGTTGAACACGTTCTTGCCACTCAAACTCTTTGGCAAACGAAACCAAAGAATATGGGAATTCGGGTTCATGGTAAATTGCCTAAAGGTGTTTATGCTAAAGACGTTATCATGAGTATTATTGCTCGCGAAGGGGTATCCTTTGGAACCGGATATGGCGTTGAATTCTACGGAGATACCATTCGAAACATGAGTATGGAAGAAAGAATGACTCTTTGTAATATGGCCATTGAAGGGGGAGCTAAGATGGGATGTGTTCAATCCGATCAAACCACTTATGACTATGTTCGCGGTCGTAAATATGCTCCTAAGAAGATGGATGAAGCAATCGAGTATTGGAAGAAATTCTATACTGATGATGAAAGTGCTTATGACAAAATTATTGACCTGGATGCTGCCTCATTAGCTCCTTACGTATCTTGGGGAACTAATCCGGGAATGGCAACTAGAATTGATGATACAATGCCAGAAATCAAGAATGATGATGATCAAAAAGCATATGATTATGTTGGGTTACATCCAGGAGAATCACCTAAGGATATTGATATCAAATGGATTTTCTTTGGATCATGTACCAATGGTCGACTTTCAGATTTGAAGATTGCAGCTAATATTTTGAAGGGACATCATATTGCAAAAGGTTTGACGGCATGGGTCGTTCCAGCATCACGAACAATTAAGGAAACCGCTGAAAAAATGGGAATTGATAAAATTTTCAAAGATGCCGGTTGTGAATGGCGTGAACCTGGATGTTCAGCATGTTTGGGAATGAACCCAGATCATGTTCCAGCAGGTGTTCATTGTGCATCAACTTCTAACAGAAACTTCGAAGGGCGACAAGGAGTTGGGTCTAGAACTCATCTTGCAAGTCCAGCAATGGTTGCTGCTGCTGCCATTCATGGTCACTTTATTGATATTCGCAAGGAGGCAATTTAAAAATGGAAAAAATTACAGTCCTAAGTTCAAAATCAGTTCCACTTATGAATGACAACATTGATACTGATCAATTGATTCCCAAACAATTTTTGAAAAATATTTTGAAAACTGGATTTGGCAAGAATCTTTTGTATGATTGGCGCTACATTGGACCTAATAATCCTAATCCTGATTTTATTTTAAATAAACCAGAACGTCAGAACGCTCATATTTTAGTTACCGGCGAAAACTTTGGTTGCGGATCTTCTCGTGAACATGCCGTTTGGGCATTAAAGGATTATGGTTTTAAAGTCATTATTGCCGGTGGATATAGTGATATTTTCTATATGAATAGTACTAAGAATGGTGTTTTAGCAATTACGTTACCCCGTGATGAACGTGAATATCTCGCTAAGGTTCCTGCTGAACAACCAATTACCGTTAATCTAATAAAACAGACCGTTTCAGTAAACGATCAAGTTTTTCACTTTGATATTGAAGATAAGATCAAACATAAACTGGTGAATGGTCTTGATGATATTGCAATTACGATGGGATATATGGATCAAATTAAAGCTTATGAAGCCAAAATGCCAGATTTTAACTAATAACATAAAGAAAGAGGAAGTGATTTAATGCCAACGCTTGAAGTCAAAGACTTACATGTTAGTTTCATTGATGAAGAAATGGAAACAGAAAAAGAGATCTTAAAAGGGGTCAACTTAACCATTAAAACTGGTGAGACCCATGCGATTATGGGACCAAACGGGACTGGAAAATCAACTTTATCAGAAACGATTATGGGAAATCCAAATTATACTGTTACAAGTGGTGACATTACCATTGATGGAAAGAGCATCTTAGAAATGACTGTCGATGAAAGAGCGCGTGCTGGATTGTTCTTAGCAATGCAATATCCAGCTGAAATAAAGGGAATCACCAATGCTGAATTTATTCAAGCTGCTGTAAATGCACGACGTGGAGAAGATAATCCAGTTCCTATTCGTGAATTCTTAAAAGAATTAGACCATAATCTAGAAATTTTAAATATGAGTGAGTCAATGGTTGAAAGATATTTAAATGAAGGTTTCTCAGGTGGAGAAAAGAAACGAAATGAAATTCTTCAAATGATGATGATCAAACCAAAATTCTCAATTTTAGATGAAATTGATTCTGGATTGGACATTGATGCCCTTCAAGTTGTTTCTCGTGGAGTTAATTCAATGGATCAATCTAAAATGGGAACCTTAATGATTACTCATTACCAACGAATCTTAAATTATATCAAACCAGATTTTATTCACGTTATGATGGGCGGCCGAATCGTTAAGACAGGTGACTTTAGCTTAGCATCTGAACTAGAAAATAATGGTTATGCTTCCCTTCGTGATGAATTAGGCTTAGATATTGATTTGACCGATGAAGATGTTTAAGGAGATGAATGGTAATGATTAAAGACAAGTTTATGCGGCAAATTAATCCGCAAATGATCGATGAAGCAGTCTTTGTTGATGAACCTACCTGGATGACCGACTTTCGACGGACAACTTTTGATAAGCTCGCCACCTTATCATTACCTGAAGTTGCAAAATTCGATTATCATACTTGGAAATTTATTACTAAGGATGATGGACAAGAAAGTGTTCAAATTCCAAGTGACGTTCAAGCAGAGTTTCAAGATTATAATCTAACTACTGTTGGTCATGAAATGAGTTATGACAATTCATCTGATGAAATGAAAAAGAAGGGTGTCATTTGTTGTGACTTTGCGACTGCAATTAGAGAACATGAAGAAAAAATTAGACCTTATTTTACAGCTCAAAAACACGTTACCGATAATAGATTAGGTAGTTTTGAAGCGGCACTTACTAATAGTGGGATGTTCGTTTACGTTCCTAAGGATGTTGTTTTAGATGCCCCAATTAATTTATTAATGATGGAAAATAACTTCAACCAAGCAAGTACTTTTAGTCGAGTAATTATTGTGGCTGAAGATAATAGCGAATTTGATGTTGTTCAAAAATTGGCAAGTATGGGTGATAAAAAGAAAACTTCCCATATCAATATCGATGTATATGCTAAAAAGAATAGTCATGTTCAATTTTTCTCACTTGATTCAATGAATCCTAAAACCACGACCTTCATTTATCGTTATGCAAAGGTTGATGATCATGCTAAGTTCAATTGGATGATTGGATCGTTCAATGATGGGAATACGATTTCTGATGTTGCAACGGATTTAATTGGAGAAGGTTCTGTAGGCAATACAAGAATTGTTTCAATTGCCAATGGTCGTCAACAACATGGAGTCAATACACGAATTACTAATTACGGTCGTCATTCTGATGGTGAAATTAGTCAAAGAGGGGCAATTTTAGATAAAGCCCGAATCGTTTTTAACGGAATTGGGAAAGTTGCTCATGGTGCTCATGGCGCTAATAATCAACAAGAAAACAGTGTTTTGATGCTTTCTGATGATGCTAGTGGAGATGCTAATCCAATTTTGCTTATTGATGAAAACGATGTTGTTGCCGGACATAAAGCAAGTATTGGAAAAATTGATGAACAACAACTTTATTATTTAATGAGTCGAGGATTGAGTCCTGATGTGGCTAAAAAATTAGTAATTCGAGGATTCCTTGGAATTATTTTAGCTCACATTCCTTCAGATTCGATTCGTCAACAAATGATCAATATTATTGAAAGGAAGTTAGCGAATGATTAATCCAAATGTGAAGAACGATTTTCCGATTTTAAAGCGGCAAGTTAACGATGAACATATGGTGTACCTTGATAATGCGGCAACTTCTCAAAAGCCAACCGCAGTAATTAAAGCCATTAATGATTACTATTTTAATACCAATGCCAACGTTCATCGTGGGGTTAGCACAATTTCAATGCAAGCAACTGAACAATATGAACAAGCAAGAAGTGCAGTTGCGAAGTTCATTAACGCCCCAGCTGCTGAGAATATCGTTTTCACACGATCCAGTACTGAAAGTATTAACTGGATTGCGGATGGGTTTGCTAAACATTTCTTAAATCAAGGGGATGAAATCGTTTTAACGATTGCTGAACATCACAGTAACATCGTTCCCTGGCAACAAATTGCTAAAGCAAAAGGTGTAAAAATAAAATACATTCAATTGAAACCAAATGGTCAGTTGGACTTGGAAGATGCAAAGCAAAAGATTACAAACAAGACTAAAATCGTTTCAATCAATTATGTTTCCAACGTCATGGGAGCTGAAAATCCCGTTAGTGAGGTCGTTTCATTAGCTCATCATATGAATGCTAAAATGATTATCGATGCAGCTCAAGCAGCCCCTCATATGCCCATAGATGTCCAAAAAATTAATGCAGACTTCTTAGTTTTTTCTGGTCATAAGATGTTGGCACCGACAGGAATTGGAGTTTTATACGGAAAAGCCGAGTTACTGAATCAAATGCAACCAGTTCAATTTGGTGGTGAAATGATCGATGAAGTTACTCAACAATCGGCCACTTTTGCCCCTGTGCCAACAAAATTTGAAGCTGGAACTCCTAATATTGCTGGAGCAATTGGTCTTCATGCTGCAATTGATTATTTAAATCAAATGGGTTTAAGCGAAATTCACGAACATGATAATGAATTATCAGAATCCTGCATTCAAAAAATGAAACAAATTGATGACATTATTATTTACGGGAAGCAAAGTGGTCAAGATCATAATGGAGTTGTAACTTTTAATATTAAAGGTATTCATCCTCATGATGTTGCAACCGGATTGGACATGGAAGGAATTGAAGTCCGAGCCGGTCACCATTGTGCTCAACCATTGATGGATTATTTAGGAGTTGAATCAACGGTCCGAGCTAGTTTTTATTTCTATAATGATGAACAAGACGTTGATGATTTTATTTCAGCATTAAAAAATGTAAAGGAGTTCTTTCAAAATGGGCTTGAGTAGTTTAAATCAGTTATACAAAAGCGTTGTGATGGATCACGCAGGTCATCCCCGAAATTTCGGCACTTTGGAAGATAGTACTGACAGCTTAGTGCTTCGAAATCCTAGTTGTGGTGACATCATCAATGTTCAAGTTAAAGTTGAGAATAATAAAGTAGACGCAATTAAGTTTAAAGGTAGTGGATGTACCATTTCAATGGCTTCCACAAGCATGATGACCGATGTAATTAAAGGGAAAACGATTGAACAAAGTAATCAAATCATCAAAATGTTTTTTGACAACATTGTTAATAAAACAGTTGATGTTAATGCTTCAGAACAATTAGGTGATGCCTTAGTTCTAAGTACAGTAGCTAAGTTTCCAACTAGAATTAGATGTGCCACATTAGGTTGGCATGCCTTAGATGACCTATTGAACAATAATAAAGAGGTGAACGAATAATGACTGACATTAAAGAAGTACTTCCTGATAACGATTATGAGTTTGGTTTTCACGATGATGTGAAACCAGTATTCTCCACTGGAGAAGGATTGAACGAAGATATCATTCGTCAAATTTCAAAAGAAAAAAACGAACCAGAATGGATGTTAGATTATCGTTTGAAATCATATCAAACGTTTTTAAAGATTGAAGATCCTCCTTTTGGTCCAGACTTAAGTGGCCTTGATTTAGATCATATGAAATATTATCAAAAATCAACTGATAAAAAGTATCGTGATTGGGATGATGTTCCTGAAAAAATCAAGGAAACTTTTGATCGAATTGGGGTACCAGAAGCCGAACGAAAATACTTAGCTGGATCATCTGCTCAATACGAATCTGAATCTGTTTACCATAACATGAAGGAAGAATTGGCCAAGCAGGGAATCATTTTTACTGATACCGATACAGCATTGCAAGAGTATCCGGAATTATTTAAAAAGTGGTTCGGAAAGTTGATTAAACCTACCAATAACAAATTTGCGGCATTGAACGGTGCAGTTTGGTCTGGTGGAACATTCATTTACGTTCCAAAAGGAGTAACGGTTTCAGCACCAATTCAAACATATTTTAGAATTAACGCTGCAAACTCTGGTCAATTTGAAAGAACCTTAATTATTGTTGATGAGGGAGCTCATCTTGAATACGTTGAGGGATGTACTGCTCCAACATATAATTCTGATAGTCTGCACGCTGCGGTTGTTGAAGTGAACGTATTACCCCATGCTTATTGTCGTTATACAACGATTCAAAATTGGTCCAATAACGTTTATAGTTTGGAAACTAAACGAGCTCAAGCTCTTGAAGATGCTGTTATGGAATGGGTCGATGGGAATCTTGGATCTAAAGTTACAATGAAGTATCCGTCCGTTTACTTGAACGGGCGGGGAGCCAAAGGAACTATGCTTTCCATTGCCGTTGCAGGTAAAAATATTAGATCTGATACAGGGGCCCAAATGATTCATAATGCTCCAGATACATCTTCTTCAATTATTTCAAAATCAATTGCAAAAGATGGTGGCTCTGTTGATTATCGTGGAAAAGTACGCTTTGCCAAGAACAGTCCCGGTTCTCATTGTCATGTGGAATGTGACACGATCATTATGGATGATGAATCAACTAGTGACACGATTCCTTATAATGAAATTTACAATAGTGATGTTTCAATGGAACATGAAGCGAAAGTTTCTAAAATTTCAGAAGAACAATTATATTACCTAATGTCACGTGGGATTACAGAACAAAAAGCGACTGAAATGATTATCATGAGCTTTATTGAACCATTTACGAAAGAATTGCCAATGGAATATGCTGTTGAATTGAACCGTTTGATTAGTTTTGAAATGGAAGGTTCAATCGGATAGGAGAATAATTATGGAGATTAAAAGAAATAAGTATGTTGATGCCCTTGAAAACGTAATCGATCCAGAACTTTACATTGATATTGTTAATTTGGGATTAATTTATCGAGTCGAAGTTAATAAAGATGGACATTGTGTCGTTACGATGACCTTAACAATTATGGGATGTCCATTGAGTGATTACTTGTTCAGCGAAATCAAAAAACAATTAATCGGGTTTCCAGAAATTAAAGATGTTGATGTTAACTTAGTTTGGAAACCAGCTTGGAGCATCGATAATATGTCCCGCGAAGCAAGAATGCAACTAGGGATTCATTAAAAAATAATTAATTTAGATTTAGAAGGGAAGTGTCAAAATGAAATCAAACAACGACGGAAATGTCATTTCGATGGGCAACGTTGCTTATCAATCAAAGTTTAACAAGATTATGCAAAGGGTGAGAAATTGGTTAATGGTTGTTGGCCCTGGATTGATCGTAATGTTAGCTGATACTGATGCAGGTTGCCTTATTACCGCCGCTCAATCAGGAACAAGTTATGGGTATTCAATGGTTTTACCACAATTATTGTTGATCCCAGTTCTCTTCATGGTCCAAGAAATTACAGTTCGACTAGGAATTGTTACAAAAAAAGGGCATGGAGAATTGATTCGTGAGTATTTTGGTAAAAAATGGGCATACATTTCTGCAATTACGTTGATGATTTCATGTGTTGGTGCTTTGCTGACTGAATTCATCGGAATCGCCGGTGTCGGGGAACTATTTGGCATTTCAAAATGGTTCACGATCCCAATTAGTACCATTGTTTTGATTGCAATTGCATTTATGGGTAGTTATCGTCGGATTGAAAAAATCGGCATCATTTTCGGATTATTTGAACTTACTTTTATCATTGGAATTTTTATGGTCCATCCTAGTTTTAGTTCAATGATGGAAGGAATGAAGTCGATTCCAATTCATGATTCTTCCTATATTTATCTAATTGCTGCCAATGTTGGATCGGTTATCATGCCATGGATGATTTTTTATCAACAAAGTGCTGTGATCGATAAGGGACTCAAGCCAAGAATGATTAAAAAAGAACAAACGGATACTTTCGTTGGCACTTTCATCACTCAGGGAATCATGATTGGCTTTGTAGTTCTCTTTGCTGCAACTGTTTTTAAAGACCATGTTAATAAGACCGTAGATTCTGTTAAAGAATTGGTTGGGGCAATTGCTCAATATATTGGTCCAGATGCTGCAAAAGCAATTTTTGGATCAAGTATTTTGGGTGGTGCTTTGGTAGCAGCAATTGTAGTTGTTCTATCAGGAACATGGGGATTGACCGAAGTATTGAACTGGAAACACAGTTTGAATGAAAAGGTTAATCGTAAGAATATTGGATTCTATAGTATTTATGTGATTGTATTTGTTTTTAGTGCCATTTTGGTATTGTTCAATACGAATATGGTTTCAATTACAATTACAGTTGAAGTGATTAATGCTTTGATGGTGCCAATTGTTTTGGGATTCCTTCTGATTCTAGAAGCAAAGGCATTGCCTAAACGTTATCGAATGAAGGGAATTTATAAGTACGCAACGATTATCTTTTCGCTAATTGTGATGGCATTCGGTGTTTACATGATTTTCCCAGTTTTGGGGATTTAAATTTGAAAGGTTGGTTTTAAAATGAAAATATCAAATAAGACATATTGTGATCCATTAGAAAATATCAGAAGTTATGATATTCAAAAATTACGGGAAGAAAAGCATCGCCAAGATTTAATCATGATTTCACACATTGCAATTGAACGTGAAATGAATTTAAAAGATAAATTTTCTGAAGATGAAATTATGGCAATGGATAACAAATCAAAAGCTGCCAATCAAGCTAAAATGGCAGAAGAATACTTGGAACAACATCATGTCTTATTGAATGAAGTTAAACGCCACTCAACCCTAACTGAATATATGCGTGATTGGTATGGTCGTGATTTAGGTATCACTAGCAAAGAATCCGCTTTAAGTATGTCCAAGCACATCAGAGGCTTTTTCCATAATGGCAACTACTGGTATTATCTATCGACAGTGGATCATGTCTATAATGACATTGATTCAGACCTGCTTTATGGAACTGGTGATGGCAGTATGAAAGATTACTTTAATTCATATTTTATTAATGGTAAGAAATACGTTGGCGATGATAGCAATGATATGGAAGCTAAACAAGCTTTTGTTCAAAGAATTAAGAATGCAACAAACTTTTTATCTGAACCACGGCTTCAAGAAGTTGCTGATCAATTTGCTGATGATGTAACTGTACAAGATGCAATTTTAAGTAATATGAAATAAAACCCATTTCCAAATTAAATTCGGAAACGGGTTTTATTTTTATTTAAGGATGTTCTCAAAATCTTTTCCAAGTAGTTGAATACTAAAACTTTCTTTAGTAAATGCTTTGTCAATATCCTTAAAATTATTCTTATCATCGAACATTTCACCGTTAATGTTTAGAGGTGGATTAACAGCCATTCTTTTCATTTTGAGAGCATTCATTACTAATAGCATAGTAGAATAAGCTTGATTTCCACCATGAAAACCATAGGTTATACAAGCAACTGGTTTATCTCGCCATTCTGATCCTAAATAATCGATTGCATTTTTTAAGGGTGCTGGCAATCCCCAATTATATTGTGGAAATAAGAAGATAATTCCTTCATAACTATCAATAAGATGTTGCCATTTAATGGTGTGATCCTTTTGATAGTTACCCTTCATTGGCATTTCTGGTTCATCTAACATTGGTAAGTTTATTTTTGCAAGGTCAATAATGTCATATTGAATCTTAGTTTTATCAAGAATTGTTTTAGTCCATTTAGCAATTTGAAGTCCAATTCTAGTGGGGCGTGTTGATCCAACGATAATTCCAACTTTTTTATTCATATTTTTCCTCCTGTGTTGAGTACAATTTAATTTTACTCTAATGAATTTAAAATATAAATAAAAAACCATTACAACATTTTTGTTGTAATGGTTAAAATATTATACTTCCCAACTACCACCAAATAGGTAATCACGAAGATCTTTTTCTGACATTTTACCGTCATCTTCAAAACCACGAAATGGACGAAGTGCTTGAAGAGCACCATCTTGGTATTCTTCACCCTTCTTTACAGCAAAATCAACTAAAGAATTGTCTTTAATTTCTTCTTCCAATTGACCACTTGGGGTTAATCGAGGGTATTTAACTCTTAATTCCATGTCTTGGATAATTTCTTGATATTCAGGACCAGCTTGAATCGAGTTAATAAAGAATTTTAATTGTTTGATCATTGACCTAGCTTGAACGTGATAAGTACATTCATCAGGTTTTTCTAATGAAACCGTATTATTCATATCGTTAGCACGTTTAAGGGCTTTATCGACCTCACTAGGTTTGAGTCCAGGACTCATAATAAAATACGTTGCTAATAAACGCATGAAACGAATCGTTCCAGTTCTAATTCCAACAGAACTGCTTGGGTCTAAATCAAGCATTCTAAGTTCAATGTATTTGATTCCTTCAGTTTTTAACTTATTCAAATCGTTATTACCACGGAATCTAACGGGACCTTGACCCTCTGCAGTACTAAGTAAAACTTTGTTTTTAACGGCATCGTTCATTGAATCAACATAGGTATTAAGATTAGTATAGTTAGCAAAGAACTTAGCGCCAAAACCAAAGTTAGTACTTTGTCTTAGACTTCGTACGGGATGATGAGGGCGCTTGGCATCATTATCGAAGTAATTTTCTTCTGCAATCGGGCTTGCTCCAAATAAATAGGTGATTAACCAACGATATCTAATGAAACCTTGACCCATCTTAAGATAAAGATACGTTTGAGCTTCGTCCCGGGTCTTAAACCGATTTTTAAACTTGTTGAAAACTAAATCAATAATATGATCATTAATACTCATATTGATATGAATTCCACAAGGAGCTCCTTCTGAAATACTGTGTTTTTTTAACCAAGTTTCAAAGTATTTTCTTTTTTTAGGAGTCGTTTTTGCAACTAAATTCATATTCTTTTCTTTTGGCATAATTGGTGGCATTGAGAGAGGCCATAAAATTTCACCTGGGGATAATGCAGTTCTTAACGTTGTATTGATACTGTATAGAAAGTGAATTGCATCTGTAGCATTCTTAGCAGGAGGAGTAACGACTTCTGACATTGCTTCCAGGAAGTCATTAGTTATCCAAGGATTGGTGGTTTCATCGCCAATTGTATCAGGATAAGGTTCCGTACTAAGATGACCACTTTCATCAGCACGATCCATTTCAACTTCTAGACCAACTTTAAAATCTGAAGTCTTTGCAACCGCTTCGTTGTCAAAAATTAATTGACCAATCTTACTAAACATAAATTGGGCACCTACCTTTTTAAATACATTGTCCCTATCTTAATTCGAAAGGCATTACAAGTAAAGTTAATTTTCATGATTCTTACATTAATATTAATGATATTGATTTTTTTTTTGATGAGCGTAAAATACAAATTATATAAACCGTCAATTATATTTTACTTCATAACGTTAAGAGTAATATAGAACGCATAAGAGGAGTTAAAACATGTTTTTAAAACGAAATCGATTTATTGGAATGTTATTGATATCTACCGGCTTGATTTTAATGACTCCAACGGGAGCAAAGGCAAGTAAACGAATTGTAAATGTTCGTGGTAACCATCAGCAAACGTTCTTTTTAACATTAAAAGGGCAAAATAATTCACAGTTGACTAATTTTATTTATCAAACTGTCACCCCAGGAAGTGCTAACTTTCACAAATATTTGACCCCTAATTCTTTTGGTCGTAAATATGGATTATCATCTGCTAATGTAAAAGTGGTTGGAAATTATTTTCGGAAATATCATTTAAAGGCGACTCCGTATGCAGGAAATGTATTAATGAAAATTTCCGGAAAAACTAAGAACATTAATCGAGCCTTGAAAATCAAATTAAAACAAAGTAATTATAAGAAGGGAACTAATTATCAAGTTCCAAACCGTCATTATCAACTTCCTAAAAAAGTGGCTAAGAATATTGAATATGTTTTAGAACTTTCAAAAACTTTCGATGGTAAGAATGCTACAACAACAGGAGCTTCAGCACAATCTAAAACTAAAAAATGGACATTTAAATCTAAGGATCCTAATATTCAAGATCGGACAACTAATAAATTTGTTCGTAACTATAATGCTAGTAGTCTTTATCAAAATCATGCATTAGGTCAGAATCAAACGATTGGAATTATTACCTTATCTAACTATCGTCAAAGTGATGTTCAACACTACTTTAATTTAGAACATTTAAATTATGATGCTAGTCGATTCCACAAAATAATGGTAAATAAACCTAAATTAAGTGGTGATAATGCTTTTTATGGTCCCTTCGAATCATCGATGGATGTGGAACAAGCATCTGCATTAGCACCTAAAGCGCAGATAAATGCATATATTGGTGACGATTTTGTTACTGATTATGCAACAGCAATTAGTTCTAACCAAGCTAGTGTATTATCTCTTAGTTGGGGAATGTATGAACAATCATTGACCAAAAATAATTTTTATAAGGGTTATTATCAAACGATTGATCGCTTAATGAAGCAAGCTGCTGCTCAAGGAATTACTTCTTTTGCATGTAGTGGTGATAATGGAGCTTATGCTTTTGCTTTTGGTAGTAATAATAAAGGACTCTTTTTCCCATCTACATCTCAATTTGTTACTTCAGTAGGTGGAACAACATTACCATTTAAAAACGTTCCATATTCTGATGTAATGGAATCAAACGTTCAAAATGATAAATTGGCAACCCTTTCTAAAGAACATTCCTGGACTTATTCATTACTTTATCAATTATATGGGAATAGTTATGTTAATCAACAAAGCTCAAAAGCGAATGCAAAGTACACTGAAGCTATTAACTCATTGAGAATTGGGAATAAGAAATTAACTGCTAAGGAAAAAAGAGCAATTTTCCAAGAACAATTAAAAAATGTTCAAGCAAGCGGAGGCGGATTTAGTAGAGTTGAACCCCTTCCTGAATATCAAAGAGGCGTTAGTGGTGTTGGAAGATATAATGCTAAGGATATTTTAAATCTTAAAAAGATGGAAATTGATGTTACAGCGCCAGTATTTTCTGGTTATACTAAGGGTCGGAACGTCCCAGATATTTCTGGAAATGCAGATCCATTAACAGGATATGATGTTTATGCACTTGGAAATCTTGTTTCTAGTGGTGGTGGAACCAGTGTTGTGACACCACAAATGGCAGCGATGGCAGCAGTGATCAATAGTGCTCAGGGCCAAAGAACTGGATTTTGGAATCCACAAATCTATCGTTTTGCTAAAACAAGTGAATCGCCATTTACTCCGTTAAATAGTACTGATGATGATAATATGTTCTATACTGGTCAACCTGGTAAGATATATAATCAAGCAACGGGATTAGGAACCGTTAACTTTACGAAATTAAATCAAGCTTTTTCCAATCAAAAGTGATTGAGGTGGGAAAGAATGATTAAAAATCGAGTTAAGATTATCCGAGTTGAAGAAGGATTACAGCAAAAGCAATTAGCGTCTAAAGTGGGGATTTCCCGCCAGACGTTAAGTTTGATTGAGAAATATGATTATAATCCAAGTTTAAAATTATGTTTAAGTTTAGCACAACATTTAAATACGGATTTAGATACATTGTTTGGTCAAAATTTACAAAAAAATAATAAATAATTGAACTAAAAAACGACTTGATTCAGATAATTACCTGGATTGAGTCGTTTTCCGTTGCTTCAATAAAATCTTTACAAATCATTTACTTTCCTTCTACAAGAAATTCAAATTAATTTTTTAGAATAATAATTGTAAATTAATAAATATGAGAAGAGGAATATAGATGAAGAAAGCAATTGGTTCAAGTATATTTTTAGGATTAGCTTTATTAAGTATCAACGTTTCGAATAAAGTCCATGCATCTAAGCATGATGATAAAAATGCACTTCAGGAAATAAATGAAGATCGTAAGTCAGATGCGGGAAGATATTTTATTCAAGACTATAAAACAAATGATAAAAGCAATACAACTCCAGAAACCAATGCTTCGATCGATTTGTTGTCACAAATGAATAAACTATGGCAACCCGGTTCTAGTTGGGATAATGGAAAAAGATTAAATACCAAGATATTGGATGAAAATATTAATCTTGCTCAATCAATTGCTAAGAATAGAACTAGTAGTGAAGCAAAACAAGCCTGGTTAGATGATAAGAATGATATGGACTATTCAGTTCAAGAAGGGCTTGGTAATTTAACCGACTACTTTAGAAAAGAAGCTAATATTACTGGTGGATATAAAGAAGTGCCAAATGATGCTGAAACTAAGGATTATGACACCAACTGGGATAAAGAGGAAGTTACTGGTGATTCTAATTCAGCATTAGGAGCTGTTGTAAAATTAGCTGACACATTGAAAGATGGTAATAACTCTTCCAGTAGTTCTGCTAAGCTTTATTTTAAATATCCGAGACCATTTCGATGGGATGGGACAACGGTTACAAATGCTCAAGATAACGGCGTAATTTTACCAACGTTAAAACTATCTGCTAAAGCAGATCCAACGAATGATTATGGCTTTCCAAGTGGGCACACGAATAGTTCTTATTTAACAGCATTTGCATTAGCGTATGCATATCCTCAAAAATTTCAAAGTTTACTTACGAGAGCATCAGAAGTTGGAAATGATCGAATCTTAGCAGGTCGGCATTCACCATTAGATGTTATCGGAGGAAGAGTGTTGGGAACAGCCTTAGCTGCTTCGATTTTAAATGATCCAGCGAATAAGGATTTAAAAACGGATGCGTTTAAAGAAGCTCAATCCGTTTTAAAGGATTCCAAAGGAGATAATGACTCTTATGGAATGAATAATTCTGATAAAAATGCTAAACAATACAATTACCGCTTAACGTATGGATTTTCTAAAATTGCTAATTCTACCCATACTTATAAGGTTCCTAAAGGAGCGGAAGTCTTATTAGCAACTAGATTCCCATATCTAAATGCAACGCAAAGAAGAGCAATTCTAGCTACTACAGAATTACCAACCGGTTATCCAATTCTTGATGATGGAGAAGGATGGGGTCGTTTAAACCTTTATAATGCAGCTAATGGATATGGTCAATTAGTATCTAATACAACCGTTAACATGGATGCCAAGAAGGGGACATTTAATGCTAACGATGACTGGAGTAATGACATTTCAGGAGTTGGTAAATTAACTAAGCTTGGCACTGGTAGTTTAGCGCTTAATGGAAATAATACTTATAAGGGTGGCTTGGTACTTAAGAATGGAGTAATTGTAGCTAATAATAAGCACGCATTGGGTACTGGTAATGTAAACGTTAATAAAGGAACCTTAAAATTAAGCCAAAAAGGAGTTGTTATCAAGGGAAATTATAGTCAATCACAAAAGGGAATAACTCAAATTTCAAATGGTGATAGTTTAGTAACTAAAAAAACAGCAAAGTTAGGTGGAACCCTTAAATTGAATGGTGATCATCTTAAAGCAGGTGATAAGATTATTCATTACAATCAACGGAAGGGTAAATTTAGTAAGGTATCTGGATTGAGTAAGCACTTACACATTATTTACAAGGGTCATGACATTAGTATTGCTAAAAAATAACCAACAAAAAACAATCTGAATTCAGATTGTTTTTTGTTTTTAATTGACTTACAGTTAACTCTAAGGAATACACTATGAAATAAATAAAGGAGGAGTCATTATGAAAAAGATAATTATTTTAGGTGCTTATGGTCAAATTGCACGGATTGTAAGACAACGCCTATTAAAAGAAACAGATGTTCAACTGACACTATATTTACGAAATGCATCGCGTTTAAAGGATGTTGATTTAAAAAGAGAAAAAGTAGTTGAGGGTGATGTGAATGATTTTGAAACGTTGTCTAAAGCAATCGTCGGTCAAGATATCGTTTATGCTAATTTAGGTGGTCGTTTTGAACCAATGGCTAAGAACATTGTTAAAGCAATGCAGACAGACAAAGTTCAACGATTAATTTATGTTACAGGATTGGGATTGTATCATGAAGTCCCAGGTGAATTTGGTCGTTGGATTGAAAAGAGTCTTGGAAGTGTCATCATGGATGATACAAGAAGAGCTGCTGCAATCATTGAAGCATCAACCTTGGACTATACGATTATTAGAGCAGCATACATGAATAATAATTCCAAAATTAATTATGAAACAACTCAGAAAGGTGAGCCATTTAAAGGAACAATTGTTTCTAGGGTAAGCATCGCTGATTATATCGTTAAAGTAATTCAAAATCCTGAGATAGATCAAAGAAGTAGTGTTGGTATTGATCAACCTGGTACAGATGGGGATCGCCCTTACTAAGGAGTTAGAGATGAAGAAATATTCAATTGGCGAATTTGCTAGTCATGTAGGATTAACAACATATACTCTTAGATATTATGAAAAAGAACATTTAATTCTTCCTCATCGGGATAGCAATAATAATCGTTATTACACTGAACACGATATTAAATGGATTGGATTTTTGTTACATTTGAAGGGGACAGGGATGACTATGCAAGAAATGATTAAATATGTTCGTTTAAGATCACAAGGAGATAGTACTATTTCCGAGCGCCGGTCTCTACTATCAAATGTTAAAGCACGAAGCGAGGATAAAATTAGGGAAACTAAAGCTAATTTAAAAATTCTTACGCATAAAATTGATTGGTATGATGGAAAGTTAAATCATACGATTTCTGAGGATTTTGAAAATTATTTAAAACAATTTAATGAAGGGGAATGACAAAATGACAAAAAATGATAGTTTATTCAGATTAGGACAAAAAAATGATGCTTATGCTAAGTATTTTCAAGGACAAAGTTATTTAAAAATGTTAGTAAAAGCACAAAATGAAGTAAATGTTGGAGTGGGAAATGTAACTTTTGAACCTGGGTGCCGAAATAATTGGCATATTCATCATGATGGATATCAAATCTTATTAGTTACTGATGGACAGGGATTATATCAAGAAGCTGGCAAACCAGCTCGTCTTTTGAATCCAGGTGATGTAGTGGTAACTCATGATGGAATTAAGCATTGGCATGGAGCAACACCAAATAGTTGGTTCGCTCATGTGGCAATCACTACAGGAACACCAGAATGGCTAGAAATTGTTTCCGATGAACAATTCAGCGAAGCTTTTGAACAAGTAAAGGAGAATTAAAATGGTAAAGAAACAAACGGCTGGAAGAGATAACTTAGGATCATTTGCACCTGAATTTGCAAAAATTAATGATGATGTATTGTTCGGTCAAATTTGGTCGAGAACTGATAAGTTATCTGCTCATGACAGAAGTATGATTACAATTTCAGCAATTATTAGTGGTGGTAATTTTGCTCAGTTAAAAGCACATTTAACACTTGGTAAGCAAAATGGAATAACTGAGGAAGAAATTAGTGAGATTATTACCCACTTGTCATTTTATGTTGGGTGGCCAAAGGCATGGTCAGCATTTAAAATTGCAAAAGAAGTATATTAAAAAAGTCCAACCATTTGGTTGGGCTTTTTATTTAATAATTGGATTTTTGGATAACTTTATTACCATGGCATAATAAGAAATAACAAATGATTCCAGATATAATAAAGAAACTTCCTGCGACAAGTGAAACACTATCCATCCCTCTGAAAAAAGCAGTGTGGACAATATTTTGAATGTTAAAGTGATCGATCTTTTGAGCTAAGGAACTTCCTGAAAATGGACCGGCTTTTTGTAATACAGTAATTAATTTACCTGGTAAAACGGAACTTGCTAAATGAGCATCATAGGTGTTAGTCATTGCGAGACCTAAAATAACTAATCCTAAACTCGTTCCAAATTGTTTACCAACATTTAATAACCCAGATGTCATTCCAATTTCTTGAGGTTTAACAGCACTAACTGCAATATTAGATGATAGTGGATTAATCAATGCATTTGCCATTCCAATTGTAATGAACGTTGGAATAAACAATAACCACGAATTATGATTACCTAGTATTTTAGGTAAAATGAACATTCCAAATCCTGCTAAAAATAAGACTGCAGTAATAACGTAACCGGGATTAATTCGACTAGCTATTTTTCCAGAAATAGGTCCAAGAACTAAAGAAAAAGCACTTATTACCATTAATTGAGATCCACTTTCTAATGCAGAATATCCCATATAGTCTTGAGATAAAACAATTAGATAACTAAAGAGAGCGTAAATAGCCATTCCTAAGGTCAAGTTTGAAATTGCGCAACCAACAACGGCCTTATTTTTAAATAGACTTAGATCTAACATTGGAGCTTGAATCCTACTCTCTAAGAAAATAAAAATGATAATTAGAACAATTCCCGTAATTAATAATGAAGAAACATGATAATTTAACCAAGAATAATTATAATGGGTTTCTTTTTGAATCAATCCTAAAATTAAGCAGAACATGAATGCAACTGAGAGAAGCATTCCAATAATATCAACTTTTCCACTATTGAAAGTCTTTGATTTTGGAATGAAACTAATACTCATGATTAAAGCGATAACTCCAATTGGCAGATTGACTAAAAAAATAGATTCCCAGCTAAAGAAACTTAGTAAGATTCCACCAATTAAAGGACCTAATGCTGTGGATAACCCAGCTACACTCCCCCAGATTCCTAGGGCAAGGCCTCTTGAACGACCAGTAAATGTATCTGCAATAATGCTCATTGAAAGACTAAGCATCCCAGCTCCACCAATTGCTTGGCAGCCACGAAAAATAATTAATAACCAGATACTAGGGGCTAAACTACAAGCAAGCGAAAAGGTAGAAAAAATTAATAGCGAAGCAATAAAAATAATTTTCCTTCCGATTAAATCCCCTAACTTTGAAATTAAAAATAGGATGGCAGCAAAAATTAACGTGTAGGCATTAATTACCCATTGAAGTTGACTAAAACTACTATTAAAACTTTTTTGGATAGTGGGTAGAGCAACGTTAACAACAGTTACATCTAGTAAACCCATAAAAAAACCTAAACAAACCGCAATTAAAGCAAACCATTTTTTACGATCTTGCATAATAAAACTCCCTTAATAAATTTTCCTTCGTGCCTATCTAACACGAACCCGCCTGCCAATTAATTGGTTTTTTACCCGCCGAGGAAATTAGGAAGTCATTTAATAAAATAAGTATATCACGTTAAGTTGATTAGACTAAAAAAGACTGCTGATTAGCAGTCTTTTGATAGGTTTATCCCTGACGTTGATTTAACTTTGGATTCTTTTTATTGATAATAAAAACATGACCACGACGATGAACAACTTGACTATCTTTATCGCGTTTCTTCACAGATGCTCTAACTTTCATAATATGGCCTCCTAAAAATTACTTATTATTTGTAAGCAGTTATTATAATAGCATACTTTTTTAATATTAGTTAATATAACGCTCACAAAATAATTTTACATGATAAAATTGAAAGCAAATTTATTATACCTAAAGTGAATTAGGGCCATTATGAATGGTGTTCTTTTCTAGTTCCAATAAGAAACTTTTTCTTTGAATCCCAGCAGCGTATCCGGTTAATTTGCCATCATTTCCAATTACACGATGGCATGGTATTATTAACAAAATGGGATTGTGACCAACTGCATTTCCAGTTGCGCGAGCTTTATTGACTTTATGTGGGATGTTTTCCTGCATTTTGTCTGATAGTTGTTTATAGGTTACTGTATGACCATAGGAAACCCTTTTTAATTTATTAAGAACGTTGTTTCGAAAAGGGGTTTCATTTAATTTGACCGGGACGTTGAATGGATTCGGATTTTGTCCATCAAAATAAAGGTTTAACCATTTTGTTGCTATCTTGATGGGGGTGGATGCATAGACTTTGGCATCAGATAACTTATAGCTTCCACCGAAATTAATTTGATCTTTAAACCATAATCCCAATAAATTTGATTCATCACTTAATAATACAATTTCACCAATCGGTGACTTGTAAAAATTTTTGAATAGCATGATTTCACTCCTTAAATAGACTAGGGGATATTTTAGATTAATGTAGGTATATTTATGAAAAAAATAAAATTTAAAGAATACACGTTTTATTACGATTATTCACTTTCTAATTGTATTATTTATAGTAATAATTTAACACTAATTAATTTTGATGATGAAGTAAGAATTAATATTTCAATTGATGATGGTAAATTATTATTTAGACCCAGAAATAGCGTAACCATTCGGAAAAGTAAAACTAGAGAATATATATTGATGTCCAATGAAGATTATGGAGGGAACGATGATTAATAACATAAAAGTTGGGAAGTATTCATTTCTTTACGATGAAGAAAATAATCCGTTAATAACCAATAATAACAATTTATTATTAGTTCTTGATGATGATTATTCAAATGTGCTATTGAAAATTGTTGTTTCAGAAAATGAGGTTGAGTTTATTCCAACTGAACATGTAGATATACAAAAATTTAAAATAGTTGCGTTATTAGGTTTTCAATATAAGATTATTTCATTATAATTAACGAGGTAAAAAATGAGGACAATTAAAATTGAAAAGTTTACTTTTCAATACGACGAAGATGAGATGGTTTGTTTTTTTGATAACTCAAATCAGCGTGCGGCATTTATTCAAGGTTCTGAAATGCAGTTAGTTATAGATATAGTTGATCATGAAGTTGTTTTTCATCCAGGAGTTAGTGTTAATATTTATGAGGTCGAGGATAATCTGTACCAAATTGAGTCATCTTATTAGAATAGGAGATTAGATATATGAAGAAAGTTATTCTAAACGACTATATATTTTTATATGCTGATAATATGACTTATTTTTTTGATAAGAGATATAATAATGTATTATTTATGAGGGTTTTAAATAATAGTGGTGGCGTTCAATTTTATGATGATGCAAATATCATCATTCAATTTTCCAACACCTCACTAAAATTTATTCCATTATGGAATATAGAAGTAGAACGAATTGATGATAAAATATATAAACTAGCGTTTGATGACTAAATGAACTAGGTTAAGAATATATATAATAAATATCATTTATACCGCGGGTTATTATTGTTAAATTAATTAAAGATGAGTTTAGGTATAAAAGAGAAGGTAACAAAGGCATAAACTGTTACCTTCTCTTTTTTAACTAATTTATTCATGCCATTTCACGGCACCTTTTTTAGGTTCAATATAATGCATAATGATTTTATTTATCAAAACGAGCTTGTTTTTCTGCCTTGCTTTGGTGATTAGACTTGAAGAACATAAAGAAACCAAAGCATCCAGGGAAAAACGACATAAGGACCCAAGAGTTACCAGAAATTAACGTACAAACGGTTATTGTGATGACTGAAAAGATAATGTTACCAATCAAATTTTTAGAGCAAACCTAATCCAATATGCTGATTATCTTTTGGAGTTATATTAAACTTTGCTGGAATTCCGATTAATGCAAAAACAATACATTTTAATGTCATATAAATGATACATAAATTAATGATGACCAATACTATGATTATTTTTAACATTTCTTGCCAAATTGATGAGGAGGCCACACCACCATTAATAATTGATAATTTATTCATTCTCTAACATCATTTCTTCAAGTTGTTTTATTAGACATAATTTATTGTTTAGAACTAAGATATAAAATATAGTGAATTAAAACTAGGAGGGATTATTTTGAGTAAAAAAATTTTATTAACACCAGTTATCGATAATCTTATTCATCAACGAATCATTGATAATGGTCTGGATCCAGTAATCTTGAAATCTGAAGATGAAAAATCCATTTTAGATAAAGCAAGTGATGTTGATGCAGCTATTTTAATGGAATTACCATTTCCTAATTCTATGTATGATAAAATGCCTAAATTAAAAATCATTGCTCGTCAAGGGGTTGGTTATGATAATGTGGATACTCAAGCCGCTGCTGAACATAATATTTGGGTAACTAATACACCTGGTGGTAATGCGGTTTCAGTTGCTGAAAATGTAATTACTGATATGTTGATTTTGTCTAAACATTCCTATACCATCTCTAACAAGATGCGTGAGGGAGACAGCGATTATGGTCAAACCATCATGAGCACTCAAATCACTGATAAAACCCTAGGAGTAGTTGGTCTTGGTCATATTGGTCAAGAAGTGGCTAAGCGCGCCCAAGCTTTAGGAATGAATGTTTTAATTTATAATCGAACTCCTAAGAATACAACTTATGGTAAATTTGTTTCAAAAGAAGAGTTATTTAAGAACAGCGATTACATTACCTTACACTTACCAGCAGTTAAAGGAACTATTAACACTGTTTCAAAAGATGAATTTAAGATGATGAAAAAATCAGCTTATTTGTTGAACTTAGGTCGTGGTCCATTGGTTGATCAAGACGCTTTTGTTGATGCGATTAAAAGCAAAGAAATTGCTGGAGCAGCCCTAGATGTTTATGACAAAGAACCATTACCAATGGATAGTCCGATTCGTAAGTTAGATAATGTCTTCTTAACGCCTCATTGTGCTGGCCATTCAATAGAAGGATGGACTAAGATGGCTAACCAAGCGTTGAATAATGTCTTAGCTGTATTAAATGGTAAAAAACCTGAAAATGCGGTCAATGCTGTAAAGTAATATTTAAAATTAAAGAGATGATTTTATGATAATGCCAATTTTTATGATTTTTATTTTTTCTTTAATATTATCTTTTATAAATACTAAATTAAGAAAGCTTTTTATAATACTGTGTTTAGGAAGTTTTTTGATGCTTGCTATTATAATTATTAATTTTTATTTTACTGGCTGTTGATTTATATATTGTAATTATTAATATCATCTTAATTTTGAACGATTGTACACTGTTTAAATGATAAATAATGATAAAATTAAATCATTATATAATATATGAGGTGATTTCATGATTATTGTAAACGTAAGAATTACCATCGATGCTAATAAACGAGCAGAGTATCTTTCATTTATTGAAGACTTAGTTACTAAGTCACTTAAGGACAAAGGAAATCTTGCTTATGGACATTATCAAGATATAAATAATACTGAAAAATATTTAATTTTAGAACATTGGGATAATCAAGCTGATCTCGATGCACATTTAAAAACCCCGCATTTAATTAATTTTAAAGAACATATTAATGACTATACCGTAAAAGATCCTGAATTATTGTTTATGAGCGAAAATAAATAAAATGAAGCATCCCTTATAATTTATGAAGTGCTCTAAAATTGTTAGACAAAATCTAATAATTTTGGAGCACTTTTTTATGACTAATATAATTTTCAAAATAAATATCAAGCTGTTAAATCCTATTTAAATGACGATAAATCAATGAACTCTATTGCTAGAGAACTTGATACGGATTCTTCTGTTATTAGGAGATGGATCAATACGTGGAAAGAACAGGGCTATATTGGTCTTCGTGTAAAACACCATAAGATCTAATATGACTTATCTTTTAAAATAAAGACGATTAAATATTATTTAAATCATAAGATGGGTCTAAGTAAATTTGCTGCTAAGTTTGATATTAATGCTTCTCAATTTTACTCTTGGATTATAATTTTTAATGCCGAAGGTATTAAAGGCTTAAAACCTGTTCCTAAAGTGAGATCGCCTAAAATGAAGAAAGAATTGAGAGGTTATCAAATCGATTACATAGCGTTAAAAATGATTGCCCAGTTGAAGAAGGAAGGAAAAATGTAGAAAAAACGAAAGTAGTGTCTTTACTCTGGGCTAAATATAAATCTGTTTTTAAGTTAAACGAGTTAATAGTAGAAATACAATTTAATATTGATTATTCTCTTAGTTCATTAATTGCTTCTTTTGCAATTAAAATCGCTACAAATAATGATGCAATTGATTCTGCCCACCAGAAACCAAAGAATTGGTTACAAAACAATCCAATTAAAACAGTTGTAGCTAATGCAAAACAAGTAAGATTACATATACTATCTTCAATTAGTGCATGGGAATTTAGTTTCTTACCTAGGTTCCTTTTTAATTTAATTAGAATTGGCATTACAATAATCGACCCAAGAGTTATCAATAGTCCACTTGTACTATTATCTGGGACTTCATGAGTCCATAGGTTATAGATAGAATTAATAACAATGTAAGCAATCAGTAATAATAATATCCAGTTAATGAATAATTCTGTTTTTTCTTCAGCTTTTTTTATGTTATTGATATCAGCGCCTTTAAATTCCTTATGTAACCGCCAGATTAAAATACAACCAGCAATTACTTCTAGAATGCTATCTAAGCCGAAAGCAATTAATAGGATTGAGTGGGCTTGAATACCTGCGATTACTGCAATAATAAATTCTAATGCCATCCAAAAATTAGAAAAAATTTCAATATGAATTGCTTTGTAACTTAGTCGTTCTCTATTTTCCATGTTTAACACCCCTAATAACGTGATCTGAATGTTCGATTGCTTCATTTATAATATCGAAAATATGCGGATCATCAACTTGATATTCCTTGCTTTTGCCTATGGCTTTAACGCTTACTAGTTGAAAATCACGAAGAACTTTCAGCTGATGTGAAACAGCTGATTGTTCTAAGCTTAATTGATTAGCAATGCTATTTACTGGTAACGGATTGTGGTCAATTAAATATAGTATTTTTAAACGATTAATATTACTAAGCATTTGAAAGATATCTTTAACTTCTTCTAAGTGATTTTGATCAATATTTATTTTCATATGAATTTCTCCTCATATGAAAACTATATCATATATTTTTGTTCATAAACCTAAGTATGATAATGACATTAACGAATTCTTCAGTGAAATTATCAATAAAACTACTAAATCTGATTATAGAATATAGAAAATTTTAAGTTTATTGATGATAAAGCTAATCTCATTATTGACGATATAAAACTATAGATTCAGTATTTATCGGTATATTTAATTAAAAAACTTCTTCGTTGGCTCAAACTAACGAAGAAGTTTTTATTATTCATTTGACTTAATCCCTATATTGTAATTATATTTTGATTTTCATTGATTTTTTTATCATCTATTTTTGCTAATTGATTAAAAAATTCAAGCATGAAAGAAGCTGGATCATTAGGATATTTTTTGCCAGCTATTTCACCACAAATGCTGAAAAGAGAAGTGCCCCAAGCTAATGTTTGTAAATCGTTTGTACATGCTAAAGCAGCTGCAATTACACCATCCAACATATCTCCAGAACCAACATTGGTCTTAAAAAAAGGATGACCGTTTTTTACTTCATAAGTTTCTGTTCCATCAGTTACGATGTCGTATTGGCCAGATGTAACAACAAAACAATTATATTTTTTAGCAACGATTTTTGATATTTTTGCAATATCTGCAGAACCATTGCCAGCATCGATTCCATTGGCATGCCAAGGAACATTTGCTAAATGGGCAATTTCACCGGCATTACCACGAATAACTGAAAAATGAAGTTGTTTGCTAATTAACATGAAATTTTCGTGACGTAATTGAGTTGCACCAACAGCGACAGGATCAACAATTACAGGGATTTTATTTTTATTAGCTACTTTTCCACTTTTTAAAATATTATCGATTCGTTCTTTATTCGTTGAACCTAGATTAAATACAACAGCTGAAGAAATCGCAGTTAAGTCTTCTGCTTCTCTTGAGTCAGTGAACATGATAGGGGAGCCCCCAAAGAAATTAATGGCGTCAGCCACTCTTTGTGGGGTAACCATGTTAGCAACATTTAAAATGACAGGGGATTTTTGCTTTATCTCTAGTCTTGAAGTCATAATTATTTTTCTCCTTTTAGCATTGAAATTGTATCCTTTAAGTTACTAGATTTCATAATGTCTGAAATGACTGAAATTCCCTGGACACCAGTTTGAAGAACCTCTTTGACATTAAAGCTTTTAATTCCCCCAATTGCAACAATTGGTAAAGAAACATGATTCATCACAGTTCTTAATCCTTTAGTTCCAATCTGAGGTTTTGGATCAACTTTACTATGAGTTTGAAAAATTGGACCAACACCAAGGTAGTTAACATTTTTAAGATTACTTTGTGATAATTCTTTTAAATCGTGTACAGATAACCCAACAAATAAACCGTCAGCTTCTTTAATTGTTTCTTGAATTGGCGTATCTGATTGGCCAACGTGAATGCCATCAGCATCAATTTGATGTGCTAATTGAATATCATCATCAACTACTAACGGGATATTGTACTTACTAGTGATTTTTCTGATGGCTGAGCCAACGATTAATTTTTTATTATCAGGTAATGAATGAGGCCCTTTTTCACGATATTGAAACATTGTAATCCCATTTTGACAAGCAAGTTCAACTTGGTTTAAAAATTTTTCAACATTACCATCAATATTTTGGGTTCCACCAACAAAATATACTTGTAGATATTCTGGTTTAAATTTCAACATTAGACTCTTCAGCTCCCCAATGATTTAACGGACCATGGCCCTGGCCAACATGAATTTCATGTTGCAAAATTTGATTAAGGTATCTCTTAGCTTTTTTAATTGCTTTTTCAATCGTAGATCCTTTAGCAAGTTCCGCAACCATAACTGATGAAAGGGTATCTCCAGTACCATGTTTTCTTTTTGAATTGACGTGTTGACCGCTCATCCAAAAATGAGTTCGATCTGCGAGTAAAACGTAATCTTTATTTACTGGACCGTTTGAATGACCACCCTTGATAACAACATTATTAGCTCCTAAAGTTTTAATTTCGTTTGCAGCTTTAATAATATCTTGATCATTATTTATCGAATGTTTCACGATTGTTTCAGCTTCAGGTAGATTGGGAGTAACGATTGTCGCCAATGGTAATAGTTCATTGATAACAACATTAATTGCATCATCACTAAGTAGTTTGGCACCTCCTTTGGCAACCATTACTGGATCAACTACTAAAGTTCCGAATGAGTATTTTTTAATATTTTGAGCAACGTTTCTCACGTGTTCGGCATCAAACAGAGCACCGGTCTTACAAGCCTTAATATGAAAGTCATCATCAATTGATTTGAACTGTTTATCTAGCATTTCCAAGGGTAAAGGATAAACATCTTGAACGCCAAGCGTATTTTGGGCTGTGACACCAACGACAACGTTTGTACTAAAAACATGGCATTCCTGCATCGTTTTAATATCAGCCATCATACCAGCACCACCACCAGAATCAGTTCCAGCAATCGTAAGAGCTTCTGGGTATTCTTTCATTTGAATTCCTCCTAAATGATTATTTCCACTGAAAAATAAAAAAGCAAATTCCGCACTAACTCCAGAATTTGCTTATAATTAATCGCCTAATACATTCGATTATTTAACCACGTTTCCTACGCTAGTATTATCTAGAGTCAGGTTCAATGGGTATGATCTCAGCCTAATGGCACCCCAGTGGACATTAATTTATTTAATTACGAAAATAATATATCACAATCTAAAAAAATTGTCGACTTTACTTTTTTATTTTAACTTGCATTTAATTCTTTTTTAAGTTAAGATTTTAATTGTTAAAAATCAAATTAATAAATCACTAGGGGCGCTATAAATAGCTGAGATTGAACCCTTTGAACTTGAACTAGTCAGGACTAGCGGAAGGAAAGTGAATGTTTAAATATCGATGTATTAATAGTGATATTTTTAGGCACTCCTTTTCGAGGAGTGCCTTTTTTAGTGAGTTATAATTTGAAATCTATAAATTATTTGTTGGGAGACAAGAGTTATGGCATTAAAAAAATGGAATTTGAAATCAATTATTTTACTAACTTTGATTTCAATTGTTTGTGGGATTATTTTTTGGTTAGCTGGTTTTGCTTATAATCTGTTACAATTAGCATTAACCCCAGTTGGATTACAACCATTATCGAACGATATGCTATTAGGACTTTGGATTGTTGCGGGACCATTAGCAGGATTGATTTTGAGACGACCTGGTGCAGCTTTGTTTGGAGAAGTACTTGGTGCAGTAGTTGAAATGTTAGTTGGAAGTCAATGGGGCGTAATGGCTGTTGTATCTGGTATTATTCAAGGTGCTGGTGCTGAAGCAGGTTTTGCCCTAACTGGATATAAGAAATATAATCATGTGAGTTTAACACTTGGGGCTGTTTTTACCACCATCATCACGTTTGCTTGGGATTGGTTTAAGAACGGTTACAACGAATACGCATTTGGCTTATTAGTGGTTATGTTCATTGTTAGATTTATTTCAATTTGGATTTTCAGTGACCCATTCCCATTGTTGATTAATAAGTTGCTGAATCGAAGCCAGATTGCGAACAAATAGTTTAATTAAATTGAATTAATTTTGGGGTGCCAGCTGGCTGAGATTATACCTATAATGATTTGATTCAGCGGTTCCTTTTTAGGTGCCGCTTTTTATTTATAAATTTGGAGGAAGATAATGCCAACAATTCAATTGCATAGTTTAACTTTAGGTTATGTTGATCAACAACCATTAATAACCAATGTTGATGTAACCTTTCCAAGTCAACAAATATCATTATTAATAGGGCCTTCTGGGATGGGTAAATCAACATTATGTGAATTAATTACAGAAGGGAACATTGATGATAATTTAGCAATTAAGGGGACAATCACGTTTGACGGTAAGGAAGATTCTGAAATTTCTAAAGAAGAACGGAGCAAATGGGTAGCAATGTTATTTCAGAATCCTGATCAACAATTTGCAATGCCAACAGGGAGGCAAGAAATTCAATTTGCTCTCGAAAATATCTGTACTCCTGTTAAAGAAATTTCTAAAAGAATTGAGCAAGCAGTTAAAATTACTGGAATACAAAACATTGTTGACCATCCAGTTAATCATTTATCTGGTGGTGAACAACAAAAAATTGCTTTGGCAGTCATCATTGCAATGGATTCTAAAATTATTGTTTTAGATGAACCATTTGCAAATATTGATCAACAAAGTCGTAAACAATTGATGAACGTTTTACGTCAACTTAAGAAAACCATTATTATTGTTGATCATGATTTAAGTGGTTATGAAGATATAACCAAGAATATTTTTGAATTAAAGCAACATACCATTAAACAATTATCTAAATCTGAAATCAATTCATTAACTGCAAACTTTAATCAAGAACAGCTTCAATTTGTTAAAGTTGATGAGAATCCTTCATTTCAATTTAATTTGCAGTTAAATCAGTTACAATTAAATAATTATGATCAAGTGTTATTGAATGTTAGTGATTTTAAGTGGTGTGTAAACGCTATTACTATCATTCAAGGAGAGAACGGTGTAGGAAAGTCAACATTATTTAAAGCGATGACTAAAGCTTTCCCATATACTGGGACAATTCTGTATGATAAGAAATCAATTCAAAAAATTAAGACCAGACAATATCTAAAACATGTGGCTTTGCTTTTTCAAGAAGCCAATACGCAATTTATTATGATGACGGTTAAAGAGGAGATCCAATTATCGAAACAAAATTCAGTTACTAATCTTTTTTCAGACGAACTAATCAACAAGTGGTTAAAACAGCTGAATTTATTTGAACATAAGGATCAAGTTGTTTACACGTTAAGTGGCGGGCAAAAGAAAAAATTACAAATATTATTAATGTTAATTATGGGGCAGAAAATTTTGTTAATGGATGAACCTTTTGCAGGATTGGATTATCACTCAATTCAGGTTGTATGTGAGCTATTGATTGATGCAAAAAATAAATTTGGTCAGACGATTATTATCATTACTCATCAATTGAACGGCTTAGAATCAATTATTGATCACTATGTTCAATTTAAAAACAAAACTCTTACGGAAATGAAAGTGGTGAAAAAATGAATCCGGTACTAAGTTTTTTAATGGTTCTGATTTTAGGACTTGAAATTACATTTACTAATGTAATCCCGATTAATATTATTATAATGCTAATTTGTTTAATTATCGTTTTAACAAATCATCCAAGCAAGAAAATAATTTATGCATTGATTTTTTCACCGCTGCTCCCTGCAATTGGGACTTACATTGCGCAAAGGACCTTTGGAAGTCCATTTAAGGGGGAAGTGCTTGCTACGAGAATCTATGCTTATATCTTTTTGGGGGCAGCTTTTATCCAAGTTAATAATTCTCGTCAGTTTGCTATGACGTTAGAACAGACTTTTAAAGTTCCAACAAAGGTTGTTTATGGAGTCTATGGAGCAATGAATTTGTTTGGCAAAGTCCAAGTTGCAATTAATGAAATTCGTTCTGCAGCGTTAATGCGGGGAACATACCTATCTTTTTGGTCTCCCAAATTGTATTTTAAAGCGATTTTAAAGACGTGGCGTTGGTCAGATAACCTTACTAAAGCAATGTTTTCGCATGGTTTTGTTGAGGATGCTCCAAGGACACACTTAGAGCAAATTAAGATTCCATTGATTCAATATATAATAGTAGGAATTGTAATTTTATTGATTCCAATCACTTTATTATTATTATAACAGAAGAATAAAAATCACTAGGGGTGCTTTTATAGCTGAGATGAAACCCTTTGAACTTGAACTAGTTAATACTAGCGTAGGGAAGTGAATGTTTAAATATTGTCTTATTGTGAAAAATATTTAAAGCACTTCTTTTTAGGAGTGCTTTTTATTTATCTATATTAATAAATTAGAAATCAATTACTTCAGATTCAATTTATTATTGTTAATTATGCTTATGTATAGGAGGAAAATTAAATTGAAAAAGCAGATGCATTTAGGAGCGCTTTTATTTAGTTCAGGTCATCATGGAGCAGCTTGGAAAAGACCTAATAGTAGTATTGATCAAGTCGGAAATATTGAATATTTTCAAAAATTAGGACAGATTGCAGAAAGTGGTAAATTTGATTGTTTGTTTTTAGCTGACGGCCAATCGATTATGGGTGGCTATTATGGTGGAGTTTCATATTTTCTAGAGCCAATAACATGTATGACAGCTATTGCAACAAAAACAAAACACATTGGTTTAGTTCCTACAGTTTCTTCAACATTATATGATCCATATAATATAGCAAGATTAATTTTAAGTTTAGATCATATTAGTCATGGCCGAGCAGGTGTTAATATTGTAACATCCATGTTTGATGCAGAAGCTCAAAATCATGGACTAAGTAGGTTACCTAATCATTCTGAACGTTATTCTAGATCTGATGAATTTATAAGTGTTATGAAACAACTCTGGAATTCTTTTCCTAAAGAGTCGATTATTGATGATTATAAGAATAATCAATGGCTTGATCGTTCCATAATTAAGCCCATTAATCATAAAGGAAAATACTTTAATGTAAAGGGTCCTTTAAATATACCTTCATCTCCACAAGGAGATCCAGTTATTTTTCAAGCAGGAGCATCGGAACAAGGTAAAAACCTAGGAGCTAAATATGCTGATGCGATTTATTCAGTAGCTTGGGATTTAAAAGAATCACAAAATTATTATAATGATATTAAACGAAGAGCTGATTCGTTTTCACGTCCTAAAAACATCCCATTAATTTTACCAGGATTAGTTCCTTACGTTGGCAGTACACATGAAGAAGCTGTAAGAAAACAGAAGAAATTAGACGATTTATTACCACTAAATGAATCAGTTGCACAACTTGGTGATTTTATAAATCAAGATGTTAGTAAGTGGGATTTAGATGGTCCTGTTCCACAATTACCATCAGTTGATGAATTTAGTGGACCAAAAGGTCGCTATGAAGTTATAAAAAGAATTGTAGATGTTGATAAACCAACTGTTAGACAATTATTCCAAAGATTAGCTGCTGGAGGAGGTCATGCAACTGTTGTTGGTTCCCCAGACGAAATAGCTGACATGATGCAAAAATGGTTTAACAATAATGGAGCAGATGGATTTAATATTATGGAACCAACTTATCCAGAATCTCTAGAAGACTTTGTTAATTATGTTGTACCAGTTTTGCAAAAAAGAGAATTATTTAGAAAGCAATATACAGGTAAAACTTTAAGGGATAATCTTGGAAATTAAGGGGGCTTTTAAATGTCTAATGTATTATTTATTTCTGGACATCCTAAATCTAATTCAATGTTAAACGATTATATTATTAGCAACTTACAAAAGAAACTTTCTAATGCAACAATTGATATATTAAATTTAAATAATAATAATTATGAATTTAATATAACTCAAGAACAATCAAAGATTATTAAAGCAGATGTAATTGTTTTTCAATTTCCGGTGTATTGGGGGTCTACGCCCTTTTTACTAAAGAAATGGATTGAAGATGTATTTACTAAGGGATTCGCTTATGGTAATGAGAAGAAAAAACTTGCTAATAAAACATTAATAGTTTCGCTTACTTTCGGATCCATAGCTAACAATATTTCTATTAGACAAGTAATATCTCCTTTACAGTCTTTTTCAAATTATTGTCATATGAGGTGGGGTGGATTTACTTATATTGATAATGTTAAAAATAAATCTCATAAATATATAGATAATTATTGTAAGTCTCTGATTTTTTTGATCGAAACATACTAATTAATTATTTTTTAAACTGTTTTAAAATATTTTTTTGAAATGATATTTTTAGATTAGATAATTTAATAGAAAATAATTTTATTAGGAGGTTATTATGACTGAAATAGATGAAGTTATTAATAAAGTAAGTAAAAATGAGCTTTTACAATTATTAGATAAATTGGTGTCATTCCCAACTTTAGATCCACCCGGTCGAAATTCTAATGAAGCTCAAGGTTTTATTGTGGATTTCTTGAAAAATTTAAATTTTAATGTTGATCAATGGGAGATGTACCGCGACGATTCAATAGTTGTTGGAACTTCATCAAAAAATAATTCTGGCACATACCAAAACTTGATTTTAAATGGGCATATTGACGTTGCAGAATTACAAAAGGACGAAAAATGGAATTCGAATCCATTTAAATTATTGGTTAAAGGGAATCGAGCATATGGTCGTGGTGTTGCGGATATGAAAGGAGCTATGGCTGCAATGTTACTTGCGATAAAATTATTGAGAAATTCTGCAATCGATTTACCTGGCAATTTAACCTTTGAATCTGTTATTGGCGAAGAAAGTGGTGAAGCTGGAACCTTAGCTGCAATTGAACATGGCTATAAATCGGATTTTGCAATTGTTGGTGACATTAGTGATTTTCACATTCAAGGTCAAGGTGGTGTTATTACTGGTTGGATAACGATAAAAAGTGATCAGACGTTTCACGATGCTACGAGACGGCAAATGATTAACGCGGGTGGTAAGTTACGTGGAGCAAGTGCAATTGAAAAAATGATGAAAATCATTCAAGGACTTAATGAATTAGAACGAGATTGGTCAATTAATAAAAGCTATCCTGGTGTTGAACCTGGCTCAGATACGATCAATCCAGCAGTAATTGAAGGTGGTCGAAACGCTGCTTTTGTTGCGGATGAATGTCGATTGTGGGTAACAGTGCATTTTTATCCGAATGAAGATTATAAGGAAGTAATTAAAGAAGTTGAAACTCATATTAATAATGTGGCAAAAGCAGATGTTTGGTTGAAGGATCACATGCCATTGTACAAGTGGGGTGGTAAATCCATGATTGAAGACCGCGGTGAAGTGTTTCCAGCGTTAGATTTGAATAAGGATGCTAATTCTGTAAAAATGCTTAAACAAACCCATGAACAGGTTACCAAAACAACAGCAGTAGAAGATGTGTCGCCAAGTGTTACGGATGGTGGTTGGTTTGGTTATAAGGGAATTCCAGCTGCTATTTATGGACCAGGACAAATTGAAGAAGCGCATTCTGTTAACGAATCAGTTTCGATTGATGATTTAGTAGACTATACCAAAGTATTAATTAA
Source organism: Nicoliella sp. ESL1149 (assembly GCF_058107265.1). Lineage (NCBI taxonomy): Bacteria > Bacillati > Bacillota > Bacilli > Lactobacillales > Lactobacillaceae > Nicoliella > Nicoliella sp. ESL1149. The sequence continues at coordinate 350,885 of NZ_JBYLUE010000004.1, forward strand.
ATTTATGTATGAATGGTTAAATACTAAGAAAGGATAATATTAATGAAATTTAGTGAACAATTAATTAATGATTTAGGTAGTATTTGGGAAGCTAATCATCAACACCCATTCGTAAAGGAATTAGCTGCTGGAACATTGCCGGTTGAAAAATTTAGGTTTTATATGATTCAAGACTATTTATATTTAAAAGACTATGCAAAATTATTTGCTCTAGGATCATTTAAGGCTAATGATTTAAAAGTTGAAGCAAAGTTTGCTGACTTGTTATCTGAAACTCTTAATACGGAAATGGGTTTACATCGTCAATATGCAAAGCGGTTTAAAATTAGTGAAAATGAATTAGAAAACGCAGAACCAACTCCAGTTACGTTAAGCTATACCAACTACATGTTATCAGTGGCACAAAGTAGTGGATTAGAAATGGTTATCGTTGCACTATTACCGTGTATGTGGAGTTACAACCAAATTGGCTTAAAATTAGTAGATACACCTGGGGCAAAAAGTGAATTATATTCAAACTGGATCAAAATGTATTGCAGTAATGAATATACTGAACTAACTAATTGGACCATCAGTTTGTTGGATAAGCTCACTTCTGATTTGGATAAAAATTATCTAAAGAGGTTAGAACAAATTTTTATTAACACAACGCGTTATGAATATCTATTTTGGACAATGGCCTATGAAAAACAAAGTTGGCCTAGTAACATAGCAATGAAGGGATAGATAAGATAATTGAATAACAATACTAAATTACAAAAAATAACGATTTTATCATTAATGATTGCAATGGACTTCATTTTGTCTCCAATATTTAGAATTGAAGGGATGGCACCAATGTCGAGTGTGATGAATGTTACTGCTGCAGTTTTAATGGGACCAGAATATACAGTTTTGATGGCATTAATATGCGCTGCAATGAGAATGCTACTTTTTGGAATTCCACCATTAGCATTTACCGGGGCATTCTTTGGTGCTTTATTAGCAGGATTCTTTTATAAATATAGTAAGAATATTTGGTTAGCAGCATTAGGAGAAATTATTGGGACTGGATTATTAGGCTCATTGGCTTCTTATCCAATAATGGTTCTTTATACTGGTACTACTAGCAATTTATATTGGTGGATATTTACTCCACGTTTCTTTGGTGGTGCAATATCAGGATCTGTAATTGCAATGTTGTTATTACATCGATTAACAAAACTAGCTAGCTTTAAGAAAATTCAACATGAATATTTTAATTAGTGAATTTTAATAATATTAAAAAAAGCCATATCCATTACTTTTAAGTATTGGATATGGCTCTTTGAATAAGGGCAAGATAGAAGATATTTTTAGGGTGTCTTATGAAGAAATTATAAAGGATTCTTGCCCTGTAATTAAGGATGCCATTTATCATAATTAGAAACAACGAAATTCATTATTTGCTAATCTTTCTTAATTCATTTTTTAGTTTCGTTTAAGGTTGGAGCGATTAATATTTTATATATCTCTAATGAAGTGGAATTTGGATTGAAAAGACAATTCCGTGGGGAAGTAAATCCCTTACTGATATTCGACCATGATGTTCGTTAACGATCCATTTAGCGATTGAAAGTCCGAGCCCATAACCACCAGTCGAAGATGCCCTTGATTTATCCGTTCGATAGAACCGATCAAAAATGTGACTTTTATCTTCATCACTAATTGAAGGACCAGAGTTACTTATTTTTATTGTTAGATAATGTTCATTATTAGTTGCAGAAATACTGATTGTGTCACTAGCTTTAGTATATTTAAATGCATTATCAAAGATAATGGTAAGTAACTGGTGAATTAAATCTGCGTCAATATTAGCTGACGAATCAGTTTGAATTCTTTCTTCAAAATGTTTTTGTTGACTAATGGCTATTTCTTTATAGGGACGAATAATATTAGTTAACCAAGGCTTAATTGGCGTTGATTGACGATTTATTTGAATGATATTTGAATCGGAACGGGACAACATTAGTAATCGATCAGTCAAAATTTTAAGATGTTTCGTTTCATCTAAGGTCGTTGAAACAGCTTCAACTTGATTCATGATGGTATCTTTCGGTTTAGTAAGTAACGTTTCCATTTGGTTTTGAATAACTGTTAATGGGGTTCTAAGTTCATGAGCAGCATTTGAACTAAATTCGCTTTGGCGTTGCCATGATTTTAGAATTGGTTTCATTGAGGAACGGGACAATAAGAAAGCAACAATAATTGCTAATAGCCAGAAAATTAACAGCGTTGCAACTAACGAATTTTTAAAGCTATTGATTGCCAATAAATCACTATCAACGTTTTCTAACAATAGAACGTATTTACCAGCAACTCGTTTATCAGTATTTGAGTTAGGAATTTTAATTAATAATGAACGAAAATGGCTAACAATTCCGTCATAAGAAAGACTCATATCTAGAACCTTATTTACTGTTCTTTTATCCAATTGAGCTGTGTTCAATAATTTAAAATTACGATTTCCAATCGAAGCAGAATTTTCAATTTTGCCCTTTTTATTGAAAACCAGTTGAGTTGTTCGAAAAGGACTGTTTACTGATGGACCTTGAGAAAAGTTACGCCCATGAGTAAATTGAGGCTGCATGGGTCTTTGTTGTTGTTTAGGTTGTTTTGGATGAATTAATTGGGTCTTTTGAAAATTAAGGCTATGGTCAATGTTTTTATATATAGATTGATTAAAGAAAAAGTAAATCACGAATCCTAAACTAATAAATATTAGTGCAAAGGCAAATAGTTCTTTAATAAATAAGTTGAATTGTTGTTTTTTCTGTGGATTATCCTTCATTACTTACTCCGTTTCTAAAATATATCCGACATTTCGCAATGTTTTGATTGGTTGTTGATCTAGTAATGGTTTAATTTTTTTTCTAAGGTTACTCATATAAACTTCAACAACCGTTAATGTTGTTTCAGAATCAAATCCCCATAATCGATCAAAAATTTGATCCTTGGTAATAATAATATTGGGGTTCTGCATAAAGTAGATTAATAAATCATATTCTTTTCCGTTCAATTGAACTTGTTTACCATTGATTTCAATCGTGTGATTATCTAGATCAGCGTGAAATGGTCCCACAACTAATTGATTTTCAGCTCCTAAACGACCAGAACGTTTTAGAATTGCCTTAACTCGCATCATTAATTCTTCACGATGAAATGGTTTCGTTAGGTAATCATCGGCTCCGTTTGAAAATCCTTGAACCTTATCCGCAATTGTATCTTTAGCAGTTAATATTAAAACTGGTAATGATAAATGATCTTCGTTACGCCAATGATGTAGTACGCTGTAGCCATCCCGATCAGGGAGCATTAAATCCAAAATGGCAATATCATAGATGTTATCCTGGCCCATTTGAGTTCCAGTGAGACCATCATTTGCGATTGCTGTTTCACCAAGGGGTTTTAAAAAAGTTGCAATGCTTTTCGCTAATGCTTCATCATCTTCAACGATCAATATTTTTAAATTTTTCATTCGTAATCACTCCTAATAGATAATATTGTAACTTGATTGAGAAAAAATATCATTTTAATTTTATTTTTTAAGGTTGATTTATGGTTCACCCTTTAGAATACAGATATTCAATAAAGGAAAGGGGCAATCGAAAATGTCAGATCAAGAAAACATTCGATCAAGACCAAAGTCGAACCACCAATTTAAAATTGATTGGTTCTTAACTGTTATATTGGTCGCATCAGCATTGCTATATACATGGAAAATTTGGGAGTCAGGGAGTGCCAATGATTTTTATACATCGGCGATTACTAGTATGACGGAAAGCTGGAAAAACTTCTGGTATGCTAGTTTTGATCCTGCTGGATATATAACTGTTGATAAGCCACCAGTTGCACTTTGGTTCATGGCAATTAGTGCTAAGATATTCGGGGTTCATCAATGGAGTGTTGTATTACCATCAGTGCTCTTTGGGATTGGTTCCGTATATCTAATTTACCGTTTGGTAAAACCGAAGTTCGGTAGATTGGCAGCGAACCTTTCAGCGTTAATAATGACAATTACACCAATCGTAGTTGCAGATTCTAGAACTAATAATATGGATGCAACGTTAGTGTACTTCTTACTATTAGCTTTCTACTTTGTTCAAAAAGCAGTTGATACTAAGAGTATCTGGAAATTATTGATTAGTTTTGCAATTATCGGGATTGCATTTAATACCAAAATGCTTCAAGCGTTTATGGTATTACCAGCAATCGTTATCTTTTACTGGATTGCCTCTCATTACAACTGGAAAAAGAAACTTGCTCATTTATCAGCAGCAACGGTTGTACTGGCTATCTTCACGTTAATCTGGCCATTGTCAGTTGATATGACACCAGCTAGTAAACGACCATATGAAGGTGGTTCTCAACATAATTCTGTGATGGAATTAGCGTTTGGATACAATGGGACTCAGCGTTTATTAGGTCAAACTACTGGAACTGGTGGAGCATTCCCAGGAATGGGAAATAGCAGTAAAAGTAAGAGTAAGAGTGGTCAACCAGGTGGTCAAATGGGTCAACCTGGTGGATCTAACAGTAAAAATAAGCCTCAAGGAATGAAAGGGAATCCTGGTAAGGGGACTAAACCTTCTGGTTCTCAACAACCTGGTGGAACGAAGCCTTCTGGTCAACCCGGCGGAAAGCAAAAAGGTGGTATGGGAGCCGGTGGTGGAGGTGGTGCCTTCAACATCGGAACAGCTGGACCATTTAGATTGTTCCAAAGTGCACTAGGACCACAAATAAGTTGGATGTTACCATTTGCAATCTTTGGATTAATCAGTTCATTTGTATACTTTATGAAACGTAAAAAGAAATGGTACCAACTTCAATTAACTGAACAACAAAAAGAAATTGTTCTTTGGGCTGGTTGGTTAGTTCCGGTATACGGATTCTTCTCCGTGGCTAGTTTCTTTCATCCATACTACACGATCATGTTAGCACCACCAATTGCCGCTTTCTTCGGAATTGGATTCGTAACGATGTTCAAGCAACTAAAAAGCGCAACGTTCCGTGATTGGAAACGGTACTTATTACCATTAGCTGTTGCTTCAACATCATTTCTACAAGCCTGGTACTTAAGTAGCTACTACATGTGGGCTGCTTGGTTGTTAGTCATAGTCGGTAGTGTACTTTCAATTGTTTTATTAATTCGCCCCAAGAAGTCATTAAGAACGTTCACATTGGGGAGTTTAGTTGCCATTATGCTGGCACCAGGTTTTTGGTCAATGACACCTGCAATTGCTGGTGAATCTGCAGCAATTCCAACCGCTGGTCCCGATTTACTAACTAGTGGCGGAAACAACATGGGTGGCATTGGTAGTGGTTCCGTTAACAATAAATTGTTGAAGTACGTTGAAAAGAATCAAGGAAATGCCAAATATTTATTTGCAACTGATGATTCATCAACTGCGGCTCCATACATTGTAAAAACTGGTAAAGCTGTTATGGCAATGGGTGGTTTCAATGGAACTGACCCGGCAATTACATTAACTCAATTCAAGAAGTTAGTAAAAACTGGTCAATTGAAGTACTACTACTCTGGTGGTAAGGCTGGTTCTGCAAATAGCTCAATCGTTAACTGGATCAAGAAAAATGCAACTAAAGTAAAAGCCAGCGAATACGGTGGCACATCCAGTTCTAAGCAAACAAATCAATCATCAGGAATGAATAAAATGCCAAGTAGGATGAAGATGTCTGGTAAAAAGATGACAGGTCAAAAACCATCCCAGAAACCATCACAAAAGCCATCTGGAAATAATAAGAAATCAGGAATGCCTAGCAACGGTGGTGGCATGATGGGTGGTAATAATGGAACCCTTTACGATTTATCAACTATTTACAAATAGGGAGGTTATAAATAATGTTAAGAAATAGCAATCCATTGATTTCGATCGTGTTACCAGTTTTTAATGAAGAACCTGGAATTAAAAGAACGATTGAAGTCCTAGAAAATTATGTTAATAGTCAAAAAGAAAGATATGAATTAGTATTTGTTGATGACGGTTGTAGCGATCGTAGTCCTGATATTATAAAGTTAGCTTCACAAGAGCATAATAATATTCGTTTAATAAGTTTCTCACGTAATTTTGGACATCAATTAGCAATTACGGCTGGAATTAGATATGCATCAGGGGACGCTGTTGTTGTGATGGATGCAGATTTACAAGATCCACCATCGGTAATTCCAGAAATGATTAAACAGTGGCAAGATGGCAGTGACGTTGTTTATGGGAAACGAATTCAAAGAGACGGCGAGAGCTGGTTCAAAAAGGTAACTGCTGCTGCTTTTTACCGGATTTTACATCGAGTTGCAAGTATTGATATTCCAATGGATACTGGTGATTTTCGCTTAATGGATCGAAAAGTAATTAATGTTTTATCCAAGATGAACGAACCTGATCCTTTCGTTCGAGGGATGGTTAGTTGGGTTGGATTTAAACAAACTTTTGTCCCATATGAACGAGAAGAACGAGTTGCTGGGAAAACGAAATATCCATTATCTAAGATGCTTCATTTATCCGCAAATGGATTAACTTCATTTTCAGATTTACCATTAAAATTGGTTACATTTTTAGGTACTTTATCGTTATTATTTGGTGGAGTTTATGGAATCGTAAGTTTGTTTACTGGTTTTCATACCCTTCAATTTGTAATCGTTTCAATGTTTGGGTTAATCGGTAGTTTAATGATTGCTTCTGGAATCATGAATGCATACTTGTACCGTATTTTTGAACAATCTCGTGAACGCCCTTTATACATTGTAGAAAAGACGACGGGGTTTCAAAAATCGGAGTCGCTCCCGTTCATGAAAAGAAAAATTAGTTAAAGAAAAAAGTTGAAATCTTTTGATTTCAACTTTTTTTGTGATTGATTCTTTTAGATAGTTTAATGATCAATGGTTTAACTAAAGTAAAAATAATTTCACCAATAATAAATCCAATTACCAAAGCCATTGCGATCAAACCAGTTTTTAAAAACTTTCCCATTGCTGATTGATTAGCTCCAACAGTTAATAATTCCATACTTTTGTAGAATAAAGCTCCGGGAACTAGTGAAATAACGGCTGGAACGAATATTAAGTTAACGGGAGTTCTAATAATGACGGCTTCAATGTTTGCAAATAATCCAATAATAATCGCAGCCATAAGGTTAGGAATAATTACGTTAGTAGTAACTCCAGAGATAATGATATAAACGGTCCATGATAGTGCGCCAACTAATCCTGAAAATAGTAGGGTTCTTCTAGGAACGTTTGTAATGATTCCATATCCCCAAGTTGATAAAAAGCCAAATATAAATTCAATTAATAAAATCATAAATGACCTCCTAATGCCCATGTAATTAGCAAACGTCCAATAATAACACTACTGCTGATTGCTAAAGCTGTTGTTGTAGCATCGATGAATAGAATCACTCCTGATAAAATGTTCCTTGCCATGAATTCACGAAATGAGTTCGTCAACGCAACTCCGGGGACTAATGGCATGAGAGCACTAAATAAAACTGTTTCTAAGTTACTAAATGGGAGAATTTCATAAATAATTGCAGCAACGATTCCAATTACTAATCCTCCACTAGCAACATCTAAATAGGGTCTATTAGTAAATTGTTGCATTCCAAGACACGCAAGATATCCTAGGATACCAACAAAAAAAGCAATTAACAGATTATACCAAGGCGTGTGGAATAGTAACATTGGAGCAACTGAAACTAAACCAGCTCCTAAAATTTTTTTCCATAATGGAAAATCAATTACTTTTGCTTTAATTCGATAGTAGTCACTTTGTAAAAAATCATACCCAATTTCCCCAGCAACATATCGTCTAGATAAATCATTGATTTCATCAACTTTTTGAAAATTTAATTGATGTTCACGGACCTTTAAAGCTTGATCTTTCATCCCATCATGATAGTAAACGAACAACATATTTAAATCAGCGTAACAATGTAAATCTAAACCAGTTTTTTGGCCAATGTATTCAACAGTCTGTTCGACACGATTAATTTCTGCCCCACTAATTAATAGTGTTTTTCCAACTTCGCAACAAAAATGAGCAATCTGGTCTTCCTCAGTCATGGTTTCACTTCCCAATGTATTTTTTCAATTATATCATTAATTTGTAAAAGATACTTTTCTAGTTTACAAATTGAGCATTTTCATATAAAATACTATTTATAAAAAAATAGGAGTTATTTATATGAAGAAAAAATTATTAGTGATGTTAGGAGCTGCTTTATTTGCAACCACAACATCAACATTTTTAACAATTGCCCATGCTTATACAGTTACTGCAACGATTGGAATTTCTGCGCATGGACATAAAAAGCACAAACAAAGCAAAAAGAAACACAGTGTTAAGAAGACCAAGAAACAAAAAAAGGCCGTTAATAAGCCAATTAACCAAGCTGATATTAATGCAGCCAAACAAGTTGCCTTAGATCAAATTAATAAAGAAAGACAATCGCGAGGGATTAGTCCTTACACTTTTAATGCCACCTTATCAAATGTTGCAGACCAAAGAGCTCAGCAGATTACAACTAGTTTTAGTCACGTTGATGATAATGGTAATTTTATTGCAATGGATTTGGCTAGTACACAGGGGTACCAAATCTCTGAAATAGCTGAAAACATTGGAATGGATTATCTTAGAACTAGTTTGAATTCGGCAGTTTTAAATGATATTCATGAAATGATGTATAATGATGCAGCTTCTAACTGGGGCCATCGGGATAATTTCTTGAATTCTGAAATGAATGAAATTGGAATTGGAATTAGCGTAAAATCCAATGGATATGTATACGTAGCTTACGATATGGGTTCCCAAAATTAATGAAAAAAACCTGTTGATCACAGATTATAAAGTGATTAACAGGTTTTATTTATATTTTTTAATAATTGATTGAATTTCTTGGTTTTCTTCTTTAGTTCCAATTGTAATACGGAACCAATCTGTTGGAGAATATGATTTAATTTGATAACCTTTTTTGAGAAGGGCATGTTCAATCGCTGATGAATTTTTAATTTTAAAATAGATGAAATTAGTCTGTGAAGGGTAAAAATCGATGCTATTTTTTTGTAGGAATTGTTCCCATTTTTTTCTTTCTTCAGCATTCTTTACAACCACTGATTTTAAGAATGATTGGTCTTTGAGAGCCGCAATAGCAGCTACTTGTGATAATTGGTTCAGGTTGTAAGGAAGACGAACAGATTCTAAATACTTAGTATTTTTAGAAGATGAAATTACGTAACCAACTCGATAACTTGCTAACCCGTAAGCCTTTGAGAAAGTTCTCATGATTGAGACATTCTGAAACTCATTTAGTAATTCAATGGCAGAAGCAGGACCATCAACGGTTACAAAATCAATGTATGCTTCATCAATAACAACCAAAATATCATTAGGGACTTGTTGAATAAATTTTCGTAATTCACTGGTAGAATTGTATCCACCAGTGGGATTATTTGGGTTACAAATCCAAATGATTTTGGTTTTGGAAGTGATAGCTTGAAGCATTTTGGATAAATTATTTGAGCCGGTATTTGAATTGACAGGGACTTTAACCGTTTTAGCACCTTCAATTTCTGCATTTAGCTCATATTCGGAAAAAGTTGGGTTTGAAACAATGATCTCATCGTTTGGGGTTAAGAAAACTCTAGAAATTACTGCAATGATTTCATCTAATCCACATCCAAAAGAGATTTGATCGACATTTATAGATAATTTATTAGCAATTAAACTTCGAAGTTCCGAAGCATTCCCATCAGGATAGTAGTTCTCATTTTGAGGAACGGCATCAATCACTGATTTAGCAACTTTAGGAGAAGTTCCATAAGGATTTTCATTTGCAGATAATTTTGCAATGTGATTAAGTGAAAATTCCTTTTTTAATTCTGAAATTGATTTAGGAGGAGTATATGGAACTAATTTTTTGATTATTTCCTTCATTTTTATCACCTGTTTATAGTTTTTTAATTGGAGCGCGGTCCTTGAATTGACTTAGATTTCCAATGCGAGACCCTAATTCAGTTTTTATATCATCATATGAAACATTAGATTCTACTAGTAATACCATTAAATGGTACAACATATCAGCGGTTTCATATTGAAGTTCTTTTTTATCATTATTTTTAGCTGCAACAATGACCTCTGTAGTTTCTTCACCAACTTTCTTGAGAATTTTATCAAGTCCCTTATTAAATAGATATTCAGTATAAGAGCCCTTAACCGGATTGTCTTTCCGATCTTTAACCATGTTATATAATTCATCGAGATTTTGTTTTTCCATTATCATGACCTTCTTTTTTATTTATTGGGATTGAGTTAAAGAAACAGGTTTTATGGCCAGTATGACAAGCTGGACCATTTGGAATGACATTGACCAAGAGGGTATCCTGATCACAATCTAGTGTCATGCTAACTACTTTTTGAGTGTTACCACTTGTTGCACCCTTATGCCAGAGTTCTTGTCTGGAACGGGACCAAAACCACGTTTCTTTACTCTTAATGGTTCTTTGATAACTTTCTTTATTCATCCAAGCAACCATTAGAACATTTTTTGTTTTATTATCAACAACGACCGTTGTTAGTAAGCCATTGGTCTTATCAAAATTGGGGTTCATCATCTAACCTCCACACCATCGTTTCTAAGTTCAACTTTTAGTTCAGGAATTGAAATGGTTTTAAAATGAAAGACAGAAGCAGCTAAAGCACCTGAAACATTCGTTTCTTTGAACAATTGTTTAAAGTCATTGATATTACCGGCACCTCCTGAAGCAATAACTGGTACGTTGATCATTTTTGTTAATTGTTCATATAGTGATAAATCGAATCCTTTTTTAGTTCCGTCTTTATCCATACTTGTAACCAACAGTTCACCAGCACCCAAATTAACAGCTTGTTTTGCCCAACTAAGGGCTTCTAACTCTGTTTTTTTCTTTCCACCATGAGTATAGACAAAGTATTTGTTTTGATTAGTATCCCAACTAACATCAATTGCGACAACAATGGCTTGGCTGCCAAATCGTTTGGCACCGTCACTGATTAAATTAGGATTACTAACTGCTGCTGAGTTGATTGATATTTTATCTGCACCCGCAGCTAAAATTTTTGCCATATCAGTTATATTAGTTATACCACCACCAACTGTTAGTGGCATGAAAACTTCTTGTGAAACTGCAGATATCACTTCACTAATTGTTTTTCTTTGTTGATTGGTTGCGGAAATGTCTAAAAAAACTAATTCATCTGCGCCTTGTTTCTCATACATTTTAGCAATTTCAACAGGGTCTCCGACATCCCGAAGATTAACAAAGTTAACGCCTTTTTTTACTCTTCCGTCATCTACATCTAAGCAGGGGATAATTCTTTTAGCTAACATTATTGTTCACCTCCGCAATTTGTTTTAGGGTGATCTTATTTGCTGCGAGTGCTTTTCCAACGATGATATCATTGATTTTCAGTTTCTGAAGTTGTTTGATATCTGCTAAATCTCTAATGCCACCAGAAGCAACGATTGATGCATTTGGAAACTTATTTTTTAAAACTGTAATTAAATTAAAATTAGGTCCTTGTAATGTGCCATCTGTTTCGGTATCGGTTATGATGAATCGATTTGCACCATTTTCAATTAACTTTTGAATTAAAGCATTCATTGATACTTTGGATTGCTTTAACCAACCTTCTGTAGCAACTTTACCATTTCGACCATCAATCCCGATGGTAATATTATTAGCACCATATTTTTGTAACATTTTAATTGTAAAATCGGGATTTTTTAAGGCAACAGATCCAAGAATAACTCTTGAAAGACCATTATTAAGGTAGTTAGCAATAGTTTCTTCAGTTCTAATCCCACCACCAACTTCTGTAATTCCATTGATAGTTCTAGCTACTTGACAGCATAAATCGTAGTTAACCGGACTTCCTTTTTTGGCACCATCAAGATCAACGAGATGTAAAAAGGGAATTTCAGACTGACTAATGATTTGAGCTTGTTTGATGGGACTTTGATTAATAACTGTTGATTGGTCATATTGACCTTTGTATAAACGAACACTTTTGCCTTGATAGATATCAATTGCAGGATATATCATTTCTTCACCACCTGATTAAAAAAGTTCTTTAGTAATTCCAAACCGACTTTACCGCTTTTTTCTGGATGAAATTGGAATCCATATACGTTATCTTTTTGAACGATGGCAGGAATTTTAACTCCATAGTCAACGTATGAGACTACATTTTGGGAATCACAAACAGCGTAGTAGGAATGGGTAAAATAAGTATATTGATCTTCAATATCTGAAAAAAGTTGACTTGGTTGATTTAATTTATTTTGATTCCAACCAACTTCAGGGACGATTAATTTACCATTTTCATCAGGAATCTTAACGACTTTTCCTGGAATAATACCCAAACCTTTACAATTTCCAAATTCAGTCGATGAATCAAATAATAACTGCATTCCTAAGCAGATTCCTAAAAAGGGGGTTCCCTTTTTAATGGTGGTTTTAATCGCCGAAATTAAGTTTCGTTCTTCAAGGGTTTTCATGGCACTGTAGAAAGCACCAACTCCCGGGAAAATAACCGCATCGGCATTCTTAATTTCATTGGAATCAGCAGTAAGTTTAGCCTTTAAACCAATTTTATGACAAGCTTTTAAAACATTGAAAACATTACCAGCTTTATAATCAATGACGGCAATCATTAGATCACTCCTTTAGTTGAATTAACTCCATTAATTTCGGGATTGATGGTAATCGCTTTTCTAAGGGCTCTTCCGGTTGCCTTAAAAAGTGATTCAATTTCATGATGGGTATTTCTTCCATATATAACGCGGGCATGTAAATTCATCAAGCCATTAAAGGCAAACGATTGAAAGAAGTCTTCGGTAACTTCAGTTTCATAATCGCCAAGACGGGGATTTGATAATTCAGCATTAAAGACAAGATAGGGACGACCGCTTAAATCAATGACAACTTGAGAAAGAGTTTCGTCCATTGGGACCCAAGCATCCCCATAGCGTTCGATTTGTTTTTTATCACCAAGGGCTTCTTTTAGGCATTCGCCGATTACAATTCCGGTATCTTCAACACTATGGTGAACATCGACATCTAAATCACCACTGACTGTTACTTTTAATCCTAAACGACCATGTTTAGCAAATAGCGTTAACATGTGGTTAAAAAAACCGACTCCAGTATCAATTTCGATCCCAGTTTGTTGATCTAAGTTTAGTTCAACAGTAATTTGAGTTTCACCAGTATTTCTAGTAATTTTACTTTTTCGCATGCTATTTACCTTCCTTTTTATTGAATCGACTTTCAACAGCACGGGCGTGGGCTTCAAGACCTTCTGTTCGTGCTAATTTAGTAATGGCAGCTAGATCTTGCTTCAGGTTAGTTTCATTAAATTGAATGAATTGGGTTCTTTTTACAAAATCATAAACGCCTAATGGTGATGCAAAACGAGCAGTTCCACCGGTTGGTAAAACGTGGTTTGGACCAGCAACATAATCACCAAGTGGTTCACTTGCGTAACGGCCTAAAAAGACGGATCCAGCATTTTTAATTGCTCCAATGTATTGAGACGGGTTCTTTAGTTGTACTTCCAAGTGTTCTGGAGCCACAGTGTTCATTAATTCGAACATTTCGCTAATATTTTTCATAATAGCGATAAAACCACGTTCATTTACAGAAGCAGTTGCAATTTCTTTTCTTGGTAATGTTTCTAATTGCTTATCAACTTCTTTTGATACTTCTTCAGCAAGCTTTTCACTATCGGTAATTAACATTGGCCGAGCTCTCTTATCATGTTCCGCTTGTGATAATAAATCAGCTGCAACTTCACTCGCATCTGCGGTTTCATCAGCTAAGATACCAATTTCGGAAGGACCTGCCACCATGTCGATTGCGACTTTACCAAAAACTTGTTTTTTAGCAGTAGCAACGAAAATGTTTCCAGGACCCATAATTTTATCTACAGGTTTAATCGTTTTTGTTCCATATGCTAAAGCGGCGATTGCTTGAGCACCACCGAGTTGATACACTTCATCGACTCCAGCCAATTTTGCTGCTGCTAAAACGGCTGGATTGATTCCATTTGGTTGAGGAGGGGTGACCATGACGATTCGTTTAACGCCGGCTAATTTAGCAGGAATTCCTGACATTAAGATTGTTGATGGATAAGCGGCAGTCCCACCTGGAACATATAAACCAACACTTTCTAATGGTAATATTTTTTCACCACGGATAATTCCTGGTGTATTTACATCAACAAAACTATTTTCGATTTCTAGTTTGTGAAAACTAGTAATATTCTTTTTAGCTAGTTTTAATGCTGCTAACAATTCATCATCAATTGATTCTAATGCATTATCTAGTTGAAATTGCGGAACAGAGAAATCTGCTAAATTAACATTATCAAATTTTCTTTCATAATCGCGAAGGGCATCATCACCATTTTTGGCAACATTTTGAATAATGTTACTAACCGTTTTTTCGATCTCTAAATCAATTGTGTTACTTGTGTATTGAGCGACAACTTTTTTCATTTCTGAGAGGTTCTTTTTGTAGATTTTCATAATTTTATTTCTCCATTTCTGTTTGTAATTTATCAATTAGTTTGAAAATTTCATTTCGTTTTTGTTTTAATGCGACGGGGTTAGCTACTAGCCGACTGGTAATCATATCTAATCTGTCATGAATAACGAGGTGGTTTGCTTTGAGGGTTTGACCAGTTTCGGTAATATCTACGATTGCATCAGTTAGGCCGGTTATTGGTCCAAGTTCGACTGACCCTGATATTTTGATTATTTCAACGTCTTCACCAATTTGATTGAAATATTTGCTAGTGATGTTTGGATATTTTGTCCCAATAACTTTTCGGCGGGGTTGATTCCAGTTAAATTTTTCCTGAGCAGCAACAATGAATTGACAACGACCAGTGTTTAGATTCAAGAGCTCATCAACTTCATCAATTGTTTCTTGCTCTGCTAAAATATCACTGCCTACAATTCCTAAATCAACTGCTCCTCTCGTTAAATAAGTACAAACATCTTCACCTTTTACTAGAATAAATTGATATTGATCAGCAATCGTAATAATTAATTTGCGCCCTTTATTTATTAGCGGTTGACAATCCAGTCCACATTTTTCTAACAATGGAATTAGATCTTTTTCAACGCGTCCTTTTGTAAGCGCGATTTTTAACATTCAATCAATCCTTCCTCTTTATTCCAAATCATTAGTTTTGCATTCGCCTGTGCAGCTTGTTCTTTAGCAAGTTTTAAATTGTCAGCTAATGATAGGGAATAGTTTTGATTTTTTTCGATTATTAGTGAAACTTCAGCTAAATCATCAAAATTAGCGTATACAAAAACCGGTCGCTGATTAGATAATTTAACATCTGCAATTGACGTGAATGCATCGATGTTGATTCCTAATCCAACGGCCGGTTCAAGTTCAGTTTCAAAGTTTGCTAGTAGCTTGTTATATCTTCCACCACTTACAACGTACTGATTTGATTTAGCTGTGTATCCTTTAAAAATGATCCCGGTGTAGTATTTCTGGGGGACCTTGCTACTTAAATCGATAATGACTTTTTGTTCTGGTAACTTAGCTGTAAATTCAGCTAGCGTTACTACTTCTTTTAATATCGGTTTTGCAGCCTCAGGAACTCTTATATTTTTAAGAGTTTGCCTAATTTCTGAAACGGTTCCGAACAGGCGGGGCCATTTTTGAAGGAATGGAATTTCATCGCATGGCCCAATTTCATTAAGTAGTTCAGCATATGCTGGAAAGTTTTTATGATAGAGGGCTTCTGCCAATTGAGTTTGCATTTTATGATCGAGATGCAATTCAGCTAGAACTTTATCGACTAGCTTTGCATGACCAATTTCAATTGTTAATTGATGTCGCTTTAGAAAATGTCTGTTCAATTGATGCATTATAATCACCTCTTCCATTTCTGCTTTTAATGAATTAAATCCAATTAGCTCTACGCCAACTTGAGTTTGGGTATTCTTGCCACCTGATAATTTAGGAGAAATTTCAAATTTATCTCCAGAATAATAAATTTTTTGTGGTAACTTGATGTTTACGTTTGATAAAAATCTTGCAATTGGTAAAGTTAAATCAGGTCGTAATACTAAATCGTCACCAGCTGGATCGAAAACCCGATATTGCTTATTGGTAGTATCGAAACCCTTAAATAAAGATTTTTGTTCTACGACTGGAGTTTTAACTCTAAGATAACCGCGTTGTTGAAATGAATTTAATAACCAAGCTGTAATGTAATCTTTCTTAGTTGCAAATTCACCGAACTCATCTCGTAAACCTAATGGTAATTTAATTTTGCTCATTTTGCTTTCCTCCTTTAATCAAATGATTTTTTATAAATAAAAAACGTCCTCTTTGTCTATATTAGACAAAGAGGACGTTTTAACGTGGTTCCACCTCATGTTCAATTATTTCTCACGAAATAATTCTCATGTTGAAATTATATTTCAACTTCAATAACGGGAAACCCGGATTAACCTACTAGTTTCAATTAATCAGTTTTATCGGTGTGGTTCATATTAAGCAACATTCCCATTCTCAGCTTAGTAGGGTTCTCTCAAATGTTGGAATCAATATTACTCTCCGACTCATAACTTTTAATATTCATAAAATGTAATTGATGTTGAAGTTATATTATAATTATTTATATTAATTGTCAACACTTTTTTTAAAATTCATCATCATATGGTACCCACGACCAATCTCATCGATTGCGTGAGCATCAGAACCAAACACAATGGGAATATTGGCTTGGAGTGCTTTTTTTAGAATAAAAGTTCCGGGATAAAAGTCATTGCAATTTTTTTTATATAATCCTGCTGAATTAAAATCTAAACTTAAATTTTTTCGCTGCATTTGAAGAATAATTTCGGCAATTAATTTTTGATTTGAATTATTGAAATCATCAGGAAAATTAAAATAATCTTGGAATTTTCTAATTAAACTAATGTGGCCTAGTTTGTCCGGTTGATATTTGCCAAAATCTGTTGACGCACTTTCTAAAACAGTCTTTAAATAATGTGAATATAAGTTTTGAGGTGTTTTAATTTCGCTGTTAAATCCAGCCCTTAATTCTTCTGGTGAATAGTCGATTCCCCAATACTTGTTTTGATCATCTTTAAGATAGTGGACAGATAAAATGTTATGTTGAGTATCTGGACCATATTGATTTAGGAACTTGAAAGTTTCAGAATTAAAGTCCTTTAAGTATTCTACTTCAAATCCAACACTAATTTGAATTTGATCTTTATATTCATGTTGCAAGTCAGTTGCTAATTTGAGGTACGTATCAACTTGTTTTTCAGAGAGTCCTTCAGATTGCCAATCATCTTTCGGACCTTTAAAGTGTCTAGCAAAATCTTTTGGCATTGGAGAATGTTCCGTGATCCAATATTCATTAAATCCAAGCTTGATTGCGCGTTCGATCATTTTTCTTGTTGATTCTTTACTTCCATGTGGACATAATTCAGTATGAGTGTGCCCCTCAATTTTATTCATAACATCACCGCTTTAAATTTTTGATAAATTATAATCAAAGTTACACTAAACTGCAAATAAATTTCATTAAGAAAGCTTAAAATAAATTATTAAATTAATAATATTGTGTACAATAGATGTCAAGTCATTAAACATTTGGTTATAATAGCGTTATTATATGAGTAGAAGATACTAAAACGAAAAGAGTTGATAGAATGAATAAATTTCATAAAATATTAGTAATGTTTGCCTGGATTTTTTGTGTGGTAACCAGTGGGGTAGCATTGACATCAATCGCTGTTAAAGCTAGAACTGATTATAAAGTCGAAAAAGTAAGTACTATAAATATGAGAAAAGTTGTTGGGGATGCTAAGAATATTTATAGTAATCCAGTTAGCTTAAAATCAAGAGTTGTTGGTAATACTAATGATTTAGCAAACAAAGAAGTTAGTATTGTTGCTAAGGCTAAAGTCGGTAAACAATTATTCTATCAAATTAAAAGAGAAGGCAAAGTATATGGATGGATTAATTCATCTTCTTTAAAAACAACGAAGGAATATGTATTGCCTTACACTTACACTAGTCAATTATATCCTACCTATGCCCCAAGTGGATGTGAAGCGGCAAGTTTAAAGATGGCCTTATCTACTAAGGGAATTGCTAAAAACGTTAGTTATAAGAAATTCTTAGACGGGATTCCAAGAAATAAGGATGCTAAAAAGGGATACGATGCCAATCCATATAAAAAAGGTGTAGGGGCAACGATTTATCCTTCGGCGTTGGTTAAATATGCCAAGAAATATAATGCTGATTCAAAAGATATTACTGGAGCTCCAGTAACAAGATTAATTTCTGAAATTAAGCGTGGCAATCCGATTTTATTTGAAGGTTCTTTCAGAATGAAGAATACAGATTCTTCCCACGTGTTAGCAGCTCTTGGATACAAAGATGGAAAAATTTTAGTTGCTGATCCTTACATGGATAAAAACGATACCAACAAAGTCTTCTGGGTAAAAACTGCTGACTTTACAAAGATATACAATAAACGAGATCGGCTAGCAATGGTCGTTTACTAGAATATAGTTACTACAAATTATTGATTAAAAATAATTTATAGTAATTTTTTTTATAATCAGAAATAATTATAAATTAGAAATAATAAATTATTTAATTTGCTAAATCTTGCTATTTTATAAAATTGATATATAATAAGACAAAATATTTTTTAAAAATATTACATAATTTGAGGTGATTGATTTATGAAGATAAATGCGAATGATGAGTTTGAATATTTACAACAAGTTTTTGAAAACAGTGGTTTTTCTAACGAAGATAGTAAGTTATTAGCAGATACATTAGTTGATGCTGATCTCCGGGGAATTTCTTCCCATGGAATTCAAAGATTAGCATGGTATCTAAACATGGTAAATGATGAGACTATTAAGCCCAAAAATAAATATCGGGTTTTGAAGGAAAGTCCAACTAGCTTATTGATTGATGCTAATCAAAACATGGGTCAAATTGCTTGTGATTTTGCAATGGATGAATTAATTAAAAAAGCTAAAAAATCCGTTATTTCAATGGCTGTTATCAGAAACTCCAATCATTTTGGAACGGCAGGATATTGGGCTCGTAAAGCTGTTAAGAAGGGATTAATTGGGATTGCATTTACTAATACAAGACCATTGGTTGTCCCTACGAATGCATTAGAAGCATTTTTGGGATCAAACGCCTTTGCTTTCACTTTTCCAGCCGAACCCCATCCATTTGTTTTTGATGGGGCAACTTCCGTTGTTTCAGGAGGAAAGATTCAAGTATTAGATAAGAAAAAGAAGCCACTTCCCGGTGAATGGGCTGTTGATAAAAATCATAATGTCGTTTCAGATGCAAAAGAAGCTGAAGATATTTTAGCTACTGCTGCATTAACACCAGACCAAAAGGGTGGCGGAGTGTTAACAATGGGTGGTTCATCTGAACACAACTCTAACTACAAGGGTTTTGGAAATTCATTGGTTGTTGAATTGTTGACTGGAATTTTGGCTCAAGGTTCAATTTCAGCTGATACGAACGTTGGGAAGCATGATTTTAGTCAATGCTTACTAGCAATCGATCCTAGTTTCTTCGGCGACATTGAAGCTTTGAAGGTTAAAGCAACCGATATGTTCAATCGAATCCGTCATTTAGATAGTATTCCAGGAACTAAAATTAAAATTCCTGGTGATCGTGAATATCACTTCTATGATGAAAATAAGAAACATGGAGTTTCAATTGATGACGTAACAATTTCACAAATGGAAAAAATTTCAAAAGAATTAAACGTTAAAATGCCAAAAGAAGTTTAATAGAAGATTTAAAAGCTGATTTTTATCAGCTTTTTTATTTGTAAAAGTTAAGATTCGACTTCTTTAATGTAAAAATGAATTTAAACGTGATACGATAAAGAAAACGACTGACTAATAGGGGGTCATGTTCATGGATAATAATGAACCAGAAAGTCGACAAAATCGATATAGTAACTATCGTCAGGACATTGAAAATCAAGAGTATGATGATTCTAATAACCATCCTAATCAGATAAATAATCAGGATTATCAACGTCCGGAAAGAAAGAAGAAACATCATTATATGAGATGGTTCTTATTGGCAATCGTTGCAATCTTGTTAATATTCGGATTTGAAACAGTTCATCAAATTAATGAGTTGAGTGATACCCAGCGAAGAAATGATACGACTCTTGATAATATTATTAAAAATCAAGGGAAACAATTAGCCAAAAAAAATGCACCAAAAGATGTTCGTCCCCAAATCATCAAAATTATTTCTAATACACCTTTAAGTGAGTTGCAAAGGGCTGCCAATAATGAGGCATTGTTCGATCAACTTGCTCAAAAGAATCAAGTTCCACAACAATATGTTCAAGCAGTTCGAAGAGAATGGTTTACGGCAGGAAATCAAACCGTTAGAAAATCAATTGAGGATGGAGATTTATGGTCAATTGTTAATAGTGTTAAAAATGGTGGAGGGTTAGATCCTTCAACTTCTAAGTAAGTTGGGAGAAATTGAATATGGATAATTTAAAAGCAATTTTAAAAAAACGGTCATCAAAATGGATCGGTGGAATTTTAATTGTTGTATTATTATTAATTGGAGCAACGTTCGTTGCCCGTCCAACAACATTAAATATTAAAAATCAGGTTTTGCATGAGTACTATATGAACTCAAAAACCCATAAGTTGACTCGTGAATATTCTTATTGTGGTTCGACTAAGTACACTGTTGGAAAAACTTATCATTACCATAACCAAAATTATATTAATGTTAAGAATAATGTTTATGTTAAAGCTAATTATATTAGTTATTTAAAACAACATCCTAGTAATCCTAAATATAGTCAAAAGCTTGTTAATGCTCAATTCATCAAGGAATATCGTGAAGGAGCTTTAGCTACCATTAATAAATTTAGAAAGCAAAACGGTCGTTCTCCAGTTACGTTAAGTAATAAGTTGAACCGGGTTGCGCAACGTCGTGCTTATCAAGTAATGGAACCTAAGAATAAGAGTTTGTGGGCTGATGGAGAAAGCATTCATTATAATTCTAAGCACCAAGGTGTTGGAGCATTAGATGCTGTTGCAATGGGGATTTTTAAGAATTATAAACAAGCTTCTGCTACCATGAGTGAAAATCTAGCAACCGAAAGTAATGAGTTATTTAATAATAATTCTATTAATACGGTTTATATTAGTAAGTCTCAAGCTTATCGTGGTGGGTGTGGCTTTATGAAACTATACTTAAATGAAGGCCCAACCGGTGGTCATTATCAAAATCTCTTAGCACCAACTAGAAAATCAGTTGGAATTGGTTTTGGGGCTAAAAAAGACCAAGTTAGTGATGTTGAAGAATTTGCTGATCAACACATGAGTTAAAAACTTAAAGCGTATTTTCTAATGAAAATGCGCTTTTTTTAGTACATTGTTCGCATTTTAATAGTAAAATTTAAATTTTACTTGTTAAAAGGAAGTATTTACTGTAGAATAAGTACAATTTATAGTTATATAAAAATATAGAAAATAAAGGAGTCGAAATTATTATGCCTGAGTTATCACCAAGACTTAGTAAAGTTTATAACCAAAGATTAGATTTAGTTAAACCATCAGGTATCAGAAGTTTTGATAAGAAAATTTCTGATGTTGATGGCATTATCAAACTTACGATTGGGGAACCTGATTTAAATACCCCTGATCACATTAAAGCAGCCGCGGTGAGAGCAATCAATAATAATGATACTCATTATGCTCCACAACCTGGAACAATGGAATTAAGAAAGGCTATTGCTAATTACCTTAAGGTAAAGGATGGTCTTGATTATGATCCAGAATCAGAAATTGTAGTTACTGTTGGGGCAACTGAAGCCCTTTATGCTACTTTTGAAACAATTATTAATCCAGGAGATAAGGTTATTTTACCAACACCTACGTTTGCTCTTTACGATCCAATCGTAACCTTATTAGGTGGAGAAGTTATTCAAGTTGATACCTCAAAGGATAATTTCGTTTTAACTCCTGAAAGATTAAAAGAAACTTTAGATCGAGAAGGTGACAGTGTTAAAGCTGTCTTATTGAACTATCCAAGTAATCCACTTGGAGTTGAATATTCAGAAGATCAAATCCGTGAAATTGCAGATGTTTTAAAAGATAGAGATATTTTTATTTTATCTGATGAAATTTATAGCGAATTAACTTATGGCAAGAAACATTTCTCAATTGCCAAGTTATTACCTGGCCAAACACTCTATATTAATGGAGTTTCAAAGTCTCATGCCATGACTGGTTGGAGAATTGGATATGTTGCTGGACCTGCCGAAATGATGGCTAAGATTATTAAGGTTCATGCTTTCATGGTAACTTGTGCCTCCGATATTGATCAAGCTGCTGCTGCCGAAGCATTAACAAATGGAATGAACGATCCTGTTGAAATGTGTAAGATTTACGAAAAGAGACGTAATTTTATCAAATCTCGTTTGGACGAAATGGGCTTTGAAACTGCTGATCCTGAAGGTGCTTTCTACATGTTTGCTAAGATTCCAAGTGCTTTTGGAAAAGATGATGTTAAATTTGCCCTTTCATTAGCAAAAGATGCTAAAGTGGGTGTAATTCCAGGTAGTGCCTTTGGTGCTGGTGGAGAAGGATATGTTCGGATGTCATATGCTGCTTCTGATGAAGCAATTAAGACTAGTATGGATCGAATTGAAAAGTATTTAGCTGAACAAAAATAAAGAAGCTAACGCAAATCGAGGAGGACCAAAATTATGAAACGAAAAATTCCTAACATTATGGGAACGCAACATCCAGATAACGCTTTTAAACCTTTCTTTATGAAAGATTCCGCATTTGTTTCTGCATCAAATGAAGTTGAAGAGGCTTTTCAAAACTTTTCCAAATTAGGTGCTGATGAATATATGTGGGATTGGGAAGGAAAGCATGCTGATTCATCTGTTATTGATCGTTTATTTACGAAACACTATGATTACTTTAAAGAACATCAATTAGGTGAAGATAAATTCTTAACTTTCCGGTTACCAAATATTTGGGAAGAAAAGGGTTATAGCTTAATGCAAGCAATGACCACAATGTTATTAGCTGAAGATTTCGCTCATGACTTAAAATTTGACACGAGACCTTTATTTGAAGCCATTTTACCAATGTGTCAATCTGCTGATCAATTGTTTGAAATGGAAGAAAAATTCTCCCGTTTAGCTCATTTTAAGGATAAAGAATTCAGTCAAGGATATAAGAATTCTGATACTCTTCAAATGATTCCATTATTTGAAAGCTTTGAAGCTCAATTAAATGCTCCTAAAGTATTGAAGAAGTTCGTTGAACTTTATAAAGAACACTTTGGACGTGAATTACCATACTTACGAGTTTTCTTAGCCGGTTCAGATTCAGCGCTCTCGAATGGATTCATTAATAGTATCATTGGGAATAAACTAGCCTTAACTAAGTTAGCTGAATTTTCTGAAGATGCTAACATCCCAGTTTATCCAATTGCCGGAACTGGTAGTACTATCTTTAGAGGTGGACTTTCACCATTGATGATCGATCGTTATCTTCAAGAATTTCCTGGTTTAAAGACTGCTACAATTCAATCAGCATTTAGATATGACTTCCCAATGGATATTGTTAAACCTGCGATTAAGAAATTAAAGACAGGTTTGCAAAACAATGAATTCCGTCCAATCAAGGATGAAGACCAAAAAATATTGCTTAATATTGCTGGTAAGACGGCTAAGGAATATCACGATGCATTGGATCCATTGATTAATGATTTACAACATATTTTTGATGTCTTTCCTAAGCGTCGTGATCGTCGTCAACACGTTGGTATCATTGGATATTCTCGTGATGTTGATGGATACAAGATGCCACGAGCAATCACATTTGCTGGAAGTCTTTACTCAGTTGGAGTACCACCAGAATTGATTGGAACGGGTCGAGTATTGAAACGCTTGAACAAAAAAGAATTTGAAACATTGTTGAAGTATTATCCTAACATTCGTCATGATTTTGCTCATGTATGTAAATTTTACAGTCCTGAAGCAATGAAGGTTCTTAAGAAACAAAATCCAGCTTGGAGCTTTGTTGAAGAAGACGTGAAAGCATTGGATGAGTTATTCGATATTCAAGCAGGCCCAACAACTAAGGAAGAACAGGAACATGCTGAATTAGCTGCCGACTTGAATGAAATTAGAGATAAGGAAACTAGAACGATGTTAATTGAAAGAATGGCTAAATTACGTCATTTCTTGGGTTAATAAAAAAAGAGTGAATGCATTTTATTTTATGCACTCACTCTTTTTTTGTACTATTATTTACGTTTTTCGACTTCATCACTAATTACATTTTTAATGTGAATGATTTCGTTTTTATTAAAATGAAGTAAACCACTGTGTTTATTTGGATATAGTGTTAAGACCAAATTACCATTAACAATTTGTCCTAAATAGACATCACTTAGTTTATGGTGTTCTTGTTTAAGAAGTTTCATTAACCAGTTTTTACTTTGATGTAATGTGTCTAAAACATCTTGATTTATATTACCATCAGTAATAATTGGTAAGTTAGTGGTTGTATCATGATAATTACTGATTTGTAATTCACCATTTTGTTCAAGGGTAACCTTACTGATTTTGCTTAGGTCTGCAACTCCTGAATTGTTTAATTTAAATACTAACGCGCTTGCTGAAACACCACTTCGTAGTGCAGTCGCAACATCAATCTTACCTTTTCTAATTAGTATCTTCGGGCTACCATTCATTAAATTCTTAAAGAAGTCACTTTGATCAATCAATATCTTACTAGTAAAGATAATAATCGTCCAAATTAAAACAATGATAATAAAATCTAATAATGAGATTCCTAAATTAAAAACGGTTCCACCGACAATTCCACCAAGGACATAGTTCTGCAATTGGTCGACAGCATTTGATGGATCAAGGTTCCCCTTACCAGAAAGATTAATTTGAAATACTAACATTAAAAATCCAATTAATAATTTTCCAGCAATATTAAAGAACATACTATTAGAAATATTTAAATTAGCACCTTGTTTATGGATGTATTTTACATTATTAACATATGGATGAACTTTTTTGATGCTGTAAACTTCAGTTGTACTATTAATATCAGCTTGATAGTACGTTTTTCCAGCTTTGATTACAAGATCTTTAGCTAATGTTGGTGAACTAACATACATTTTATTAATATCAACATGTTTATCCCGACTAATTTTTTTCATGATCCGAGCAATTTCACCAGAATCACTTTTAGTTGAAGCTTGATTTTGAATTTTACCAACTTCAAAACAAATAATCATTGCAGCGAACGCAAACATTACGATTAAAATATTTCTGAACTTTAAATTGGTTCGATCCTTGGCATATTTCATTCCAAGAATAATGATACTGATTCCAACGATTAACCCAATAATGATAAATAAATAATCCAATAAGTGTG
Organism: Nicoliella sp. ESL1149; assembly: GCF_058107265.1. Classification (NCBI taxonomy): domain Bacteria; kingdom Bacillati; phylum Bacillota; class Bacilli; order Lactobacillales; family Lactobacillaceae; genus Nicoliella; species Nicoliella sp. ESL1149. The sequence continues at coordinate 376,448 of NZ_JBYLUE010000004.1, forward strand.
AATTATGGGTTAAATATTGATATGAATATAATTTCATCATTTTCACTTCTTCTTTTATATTTTACTTCTATAATTATAAGATTATATTAAAAAAAAAAGTAGTAAAACGCATTCTGAATTTTTTGGGTGATTGACAAAATTTAATGACATATTATATAATTATAAAATAATATAAATTAATTTAATAAAAATACAAAATAATTAATTAAATGATTAATTATAAATTTTTTTGTTAAACTAACAGGAGTGTCTTATATGTATAGAATAGCTAGCAAAGTAGCTTTAGTATTTAGTGTGTGTTTATTAGGGATCAGTAGTTTACCAACAATGGTTAATGCAGATTCTAATAACTCCAATATTGTAATGAAGAAGGTAAAACCTTTTAAAGTTTCCATCGTTAAATCTGGATACAAGATTTATAATGATGCTAATAAAAAGGTTTCAACTACTAAGAAGAAGTTTCATTATGAATATTTAGTCAAAAAAGAGTTTAAAAAAGATGATAAAAAATATTATCAACTAACTGACTCTAAAAAACATGCAGTAATTGGATATGTAAATAAAAAAGCAGTAGCTGGAACCAACCAAACTGTTATGTTAAATAACGTTAAATACGTTAGTCAATATAAACCAGTTTTTGCTCCTTGGGGATGCGCATCCGCTTCGATGGCAATGCTTTTAAGTTCTAAGGGTAAAACTGTTGATTTAAAATATGCTCAAGATCATTTACCAATGGTCCCAACTAAAGGAGGACAAAAAGGAAATGTATTTACTGGAGCAGGATTTGGTCATGTTATTCAACCTGGTGCCTTAACAAAATATGCTCGTCATTGGGATAAAAAGGTTTATAATATTTCTGGAGCAACAACGAATGACATTAAAAAGTACATTCAAGGTGGACATTGCGTAATTTTCTATGGTTATTCTTCTTATCAAAAACCAGGTGATAATGTTCGTAATCACATCAAAACGATTACTGGATATAAGAATCATCAGTTCAGAGTCTATGATCCATTGTACTCGAACTCAAGTAAACCAGCTGGAAGCGGCGGTAAGAACATGAAATATGATCATGGTGCAATTTCATGGGAATCCTTTGCTCAATTCAAACAAGAATACGGTAAAAAAGCTCTTACAATTAAATAATTTTTGAAGATAGATTGTAGAAATACAATCTATTTTTTGTTTAAAAATGACAAATCGTGATAATATTATAATTGAAGAATTAAAAAGGGAGTTTTTATCATGACAAATGAAACAACGTTCAATCCATTTTCATTAATTATAGGAGTTTTATCAGTTATTGCCTCATTATTAGTAATGAGAAATCCGTTAAGTTCAATTGCTTCTTTAGCATTTTTAATTGGGGCAATTTCAATTGTTCAGGGAATAAGTAAGATTATTGAAATTCGAAAAGTTGATCAACTTAAAACTATTGATCGACGTGGTTGGTACTTTTCAAGTGTATTGGATATCTTATTTGGTGTTTTGTTGTTTATTATGCCAGGATTTGGAGTTGCAATGATTTGGATTACGATTTCGTTATTTGTAATTTTAAATGCGGTTATTGAATTTTGGGTAAATCAATTTACTGACATTGATCATGGCGGATATTATTGGTTAAATTTAGTAATGTCTGTTTTAGGATTTATTATTGGAATTGTTTTGTTATTTAAACCAATGTTAGCAATTTCATTTGCATTATTCTTTTTATCATTTGCATTAATGTTTTTTGGAATTACTAAGATTGCACGTTCATTTTAGTAATTAATTGCTTTTAGTTTAGAATTTAATTAATATGGAAGTAGATAAATAAAAGGCGGGTGGATTAAAATGAAGATTGGTGTAATTGGTGCTACCGGAATGGCTGGTGCAGCTATTATGGAACAAGGTCGTCAAGCTGGTTTTGAAATGACTGCAATCGCGCGTAATGAAGATAAGATTAATGAGAAATTAGGTAAAGATACTCCTCGGATTGTAGGAGATATTTTTGAAATTAATCATGAACAATTAGCGAAATTTGATATTTTAGTTGATGCCTTTGCGACTGATCCAAAACATGCATATCTACATGTTGATTTAGCTACTCGATTAGTTGCAATGTTTAGGGATACTAAAACACCACGGATTTTCTTTATTCTTGGTGCCGGCAGTTTACACAGTGGCTCAGATGGTCATTTTGTTTATAAGGATTTGGAAAAAGATCCTAAAGCAAAACCATATCTTCCAATTTCAGAAAATCAAATTGATGAATATCAATTTCTTAAAACCGTTAAAAATGTTAATTGGGTGGGAGTTTCTCCATCTTTAGATTTTCATGCAGGTCCCGTTACTAGATATGTTCGAGGAGCAAGTAATTTAATGAGTAATTTTGATGGGATTTCAGTTGTAAACAGTGGAACCTTTGCTCAAGCAATTATTGATGAAGTTAAGAATCCGAGATATGTAAATAAACGATTTACGGTTGTAAATCAATGATAAAAATCGATAATCGTTTGATTATCGATTTTTATTATTTACTTGGCTTTATTAATACAAACAAATTTATAAAGCATAAGATTATAATTACAATATTTATGAACAGGTTACTTGCGATATTTTCAGAATAAAATGCTAAAATAAATGGAAGTATATCTAATAGAATAAAATACCACCAGGCAAATCCAGCATCACGATAACGGCGGATAGTATTGGCAATGTTTGGAATTAGCGTTGCTAAACTAAATATTATTGGAATTGTATAGATTGAAATTATAAATGTAGTTCCCAAATCAAGGAATACAATTGATAAGATAACATTTAAGATAATAAGTGCAATATAAATAAAAGTATTCCAAAGAATGGGGAACCAAAACTGTTTTCTAGTACTTTTAGACTTAAAATCAAAGTAATGAGTCCAGTATCTTTTATATGTTGATTCTTTTTGATTGTTAATAAAAACTGGTTTAGACAATATTAAAACCTCCTTTGATTACATGATATCATTAGGAGTAAAATATGTCATTTAGATTTCAATTTAGTAAATATAGTTGCAGTTTTGGATTTTTGATTTAAAATAAAGTATTGTACATGATTCATTAAGGAGGTTGGTAAATTGAAGAATAAATTTTTGATTACGCTTGTTGCAGCGATGAGTATTGGAACTGCAGTTAGTCCAGTTGCTAATGCTAGTCATAAAAATAAATCTGTAGCTGTTAAGAATAAAATGAGTGGGGTTAATAGTAAAAACTATTATACTAGTTTTAAATATTTTGGGTTAGCTGATAAACTTAAAAGTGAACACAGAACTGAAAAAGAAATTCAATCAACTTTAAAAATAATGGGAAATTGGCATTGGTTCAAAATCATTAATCAAAAGGGATTAACTGCCTATAGAACAACGAATTTTACAAAAAGTAATGAAGTAAAAAAGGGTAACAACTATACTCCTAGTCAAACGATTGTTCAATTACAACATGATAGTGCTGGAAATGCAATTGGTTATCAATATAAATCATTAGTTCCAGTTACTTCGATTGTTAAAAGTCATCATAAAACAGTTTTGAAGACCTTTGATGGTGTTTATATTAGTGCTAATCGTAAAGATGTTAAAGAAATTAATTATTACAACCAAAAATTAAAATAAAAAAACGTGATTTTAAATCACGTTTTTTTATTTCTAAAAACTTGTTAAAATATTACTACCTAATGATGGGAAAATATTTATTAATCCCTGAATTTTTTCTCGACTAATATGCCAGGAAATAATCATATTAAAAATTCCAACCGCATTTTCAGCTTCATCACTTAATTCACCAGCACCAACTAGATAATTATCTTGATCAAATATCAAAGTTCTTGCAGATACATATTCACCAGAAGCTTTATAATACATTTGGCCACCTAATTCAGAACGTTCAATACGATAGTTAGGATTACTTTCAGCTTCATGAATTGAAACTCCTGTTTGAGCTATTCGAGGTGATGTAAAGACAGCTGTGGGGATAGCTGGAAACTTAATTTCATCATTAGTTTCACCACTGAAAAGTTTTGTTAAATATTTAGATTCAAATGTGGCAACTGGAGAAAGTTCCGGTTTTCCAAAATCAATTACATCTCCATCTGCATAAATGTTATCTACATTAGTTTGAAGATGATTGTTTACTTTGATTCCTTTTTCATCATATTTAACGTTTACAGCAGATAACCTCAATTTGTCAATGTTAGGATGACGACCACTAGCATCTAGAACGTAGTCGGTTTCAATAGTTTTATTATCACCAAAATGAACGGTTAAGTCATTATCATTTTGACTAATTTTATTGATACCAGAATTAGGAATGAACTTCATTCCCCGTTTTTTTAAATCATCAACTAATTTATCAACAAGATAATCATCAAATGCCCGAAGGACTTTATCATGATGCATTAGAATTGTTACATCAGCTCCTGCTTCGTTAGCAAGGGTAGCTAGTTCAATTGCAACATATCCACTTCCAATCACGGCTAATCGTTTTGGTAAATGATCAATTGATAAGAAGTGAGTGCTATCATGAGTCAATTCAGTTCCTGGAACATCAATATGATTTGGTGTTAAACCAGTTGCAATCACAATTTTATCGGCAGATAGATGTTGACCGTTGACACTAATGGTATGGGAATCTACAAATGAACCTACACCCTTAATAACTTTAACCTTTGCTTCTTTTAATCGTTTTTGCATGCCAGTTGCAGGTGCCGCATCAATATTGCGATGCTTACGCTGCATGTCTTCAAACCAATCAACCTTTAATTCATTTCCACCATAAATTTTTTGAAATTGTTTAGTATGATATGCTAATTCAGCGGGAACATCTAGTGTGAACTTAGGAGTACAACCAAAGTTAGGACAGGTGCCACCAATTGCAGTGGATTCAATAATTGCCGCCTTAAATCCCTTTTTGCCAAGGGGGACCGCACCATTAACGGCACCAACGCCACCGCCTAAGTAGATAACATCATAATCATATTTCTTATTCACCGAATTTCACTCACTTTCATAAATTATATCTTATACGATAAACCTATTTTAACATTGATTTTAAAGAGAAGTAATAATTCGAACTTATGCCTTTTTATTTGTAAACTTATTAATAAGCCAACTACAGATTAATCCAATGATTAAGAATGGAATAAAGTCTAAACCTTCTTTATATAGTGGAATGTGATTAGTTCCCCAAATTTTAAGAGTGTTGATCCAATTCCATTGAGCAAAGAATGGTGGTAAGTTATTGATAAAATCTAAGATAGCAGGAATTGTTGTCCAAACAATCGTAGTTTTGTAATAAATAGTGTTTCTATCAATCCATTTTGTTAAGAGGCCAAGTAAAATAATTGCAATAGCAAATGGATAAACTAAATTTAAAAACGGAGCAGAGTATAAAATAATGTTATCTAAACCAAAATTAGCAATGATAAATGAAAGAACGGTTGCAATGGTTAGGAAAAAATGATAGCCCAATTTTGGAAAACGTTTTCCCCAATCTTGAGAAAGGGAAGTAATTAACCCGATCTCAGTAGTGATACAGGCTAAAAATGTTAATGCGGCTAGAATAGCGCTTCCTGCTAATCCAGTGTAGTGAGTCATGATTTGGGTAAATGCAGTTCCACCATCAGCAGAAAGATGAAGATAATTTAAACTTGATGCCCCTAATGCAATCAAGAAAATATAAATTAGAGCTTCAAGACCCATACTTAATGTTCCAACTTTAGCAACAGCAAGTGAGCGTTCATCATGATTCTTAAAGTGAAATTGATCAAAAGCCGAAATGATTGTAACTCCAAATCCTAAACCAGCAATTGCATCCATGGTGTTATAACCTTGAAGAAATCCATTTGTAATTTGACTAGTTTGGGGATGAGCAGCAATAAGTGGTAAAGAACGTAAATCACCTTCAATAAAGAAAGCAATGATAAAAATAATAAATATAATAATAATGAAAAGAGGATTCAAAATTTTGCCGATGTAATCAGTTAACTTTGCTTGTTTGAAGGCAAGAATATATGCAATTGCAAAGAAAATAAATGAAAAAATGAATAATCCAATGTGACCTGCGTGTGGTAAGAAAGGTTGAACTCCCATTGAATAAGTAACAGTTGCAGTTCTAGGAGATGAAATCAAAACCCCTAGTGATAGATGAATTAAGGCTAGGAAAATATAAGCAAACCATTTTCCTGCTGGTAAGGCAATATCATACAAACTATTACATTCAGTATTACTAATCGCCAAAATTGAAAGCAGGGGTAAAACAATTGCAGAAATTAAAAATCCAATTGTGGCTAATCCCCAGTTATGGCCAGCCAATTGTCCTAAATGAAGCGGGAAAATTAAATTACCTGCGCCAAAAAACAAACCGAAAATTAATGATGCTAAAAGAAAATAATGTTTCAAACTCAACTTATTAGTCATAAGTCATTCCTCCAAAAAAAGATTTAAATCCAGGCGACAAAAAAAGCGCCCTTAGAATAAACTAAGGACGCTTTCAGCGTGGTACCACCCATTTTCTCCAGTATTTTACAATACTAGACTCTGCAAGTACGGCAAGCTTATAAAAGCCGCGATACTCGATTGCGATAATGGGCGCATTCCCAATAACTACTACACTTAAAAATCATAGTTATGACTTGTGAATTACATTCACCAAATTGCCGATTACTTCTTTTCACTTAACGAAGCTCACTGGAATCTTTCCGATGGTTACTATTTCACGCTTTGTCTTTGGATTCGATTAAATTTATGATTATGATTATATCTACTAATTAATTTCTTGTCAATAAAAAATTAAATTTTTTCGATATTTATTTTTAAATATGTTAAAATTTAGCTATACACAATAATTAATCTTACATATTTTTTAAAGATTACAAATAGAGTTTGAGGGGAGTATTGACATGACAAATTCAAAACTGATTAAAACTGGAATTGTCTCAGTTGGTATCATTGCTGGGGGGTTAGGGTTACAGAACGATGCTAAAGCTGCTGTAAATAATGTTAGAAATAAAGTGAAAAATGTTAAGAACAATACTAATTACTCAGCTAATAAGCAAGTTACATATAACGCTAATAATACCAACACCACTAAGAAACAAAATGTTAATGGTGTAACATATAATAACGTAAAGCCTAAGGTAAAGAAAGTTAAGGTCAATAGATACAAACCTGCTGCAGTTGCAGGTGGGGCTGCAGTAAATTACAGTATTTCTAGTAAAAAGAACTCCACTACTACAAATTCCGGTAAGAGTGATATTTATTCAACAGCCAAAAAGGCAACAAAGATTTCTAAGAAGAATATTAAAAAATACAAAGCTCAAATTAAAAATGCTAGCGTAATGACAAAATTAAAACCAAAGAAAAAGAAGTCAGCTAGTTTTAAATCGCGTGCATTACATAACACAGATAGTGATATGACAGTTAGTTCTGCTGATAAGAGCATGATGACTGTTTCGGATCAAAGTTCCCAATCATCACAAAATTCATCATCTGCAAATTCTAGCTCTAGCGCTGCTGATAATTCAAGTAGTTCTGTTGTTGTTAGTGATAATACTAGTAGTTCAACGATGAAAAAAATAATTAATGAAGGTAAAAAATATCTTGGAGCAGCTTATGAATATGGTGCAACTGGCGAAAATGGTACATTCGACTGTTCTGGTTTTACAAAATATATTTACCAACATTATCATATTTCCCTACCAAGAACCGCTCAACAACAATATGATTCCTTTGAACATGTTGATGCTAGTGATGCCAAGAAGGGTGATTTAGTCTTTTTTGGTTCAAGTGAAAATAACATTAGTCATGTGGGAATCTATATGGGGAACGGTAAAATGATTGATGCTCAAGACCGTGGAGTTATTACTGAAAACGTAAATGCTCCTTGGTGGAATTTGATTGGTTATGCTAGAGTTAGTGAATAATCAATGATTTATTAAAAAGGGTCATATCAGTTGATATGACCCTTTTATTATTTATAAATAATAAAGAAGAGTGTGGATTTTATGTTATTTATAGTAGGCATTATTGCAGGATTTGCTCTTCCAATTCAAACATCAATTAATGCTGAATTAGGAAAAAAAGTACAATCAGCATATTTAGCTTCAATGGTATCAATGGTTGTAGCAGCCTGTTTCATGTTATTCCTTAGTTTAATCACAATGCAGTGGCCAGTTGTGTCATTACAATCATTTCAACGGTTACCAAGTTGGTTATGGATTGGAGGATTACTTGGTGATATTGCATTAACGATCAATGTTTTATTATTACCTAAATTAGGAGCTGTTCAAACGATTATAATGCCATTACTTGGTCAAATCATTGCAAGCATGACAATTGATGATATGGGCTGGTTCCATTCTTTAGTTCATTCCTTTTCAGTTCCCAGATTGTTAGGAATATTGGTTTTGTTTATAGGAGTTTTCATGATCATTAAACCAACTAGTACTTCTAAAGGACAAAATAATAATCATGGAAAAGAGTTATGGCAATTACTAGGGATTGGAAATGGAATTTTACTAGCTATCCAAACAGCAATTAATGGTGCGTTAAATAAAGAGTTTATGTCACCAATTAAAGCAGGGACTTTTTCGTTTTTAACTGGTGGATTAATTATGGTGATCATGGTGGGAATCATTCAACATAACTTTAGGCAACTTGGTAATGTTTTAGGTGCTGATTTTTCGCTATCAATTTGGAGTGGTGGAATTTTAGGAGCTTTATATACCACTGGTAATTTATTTTTAGCACCATTACTGGGAACAGGAACTGCAATTGTTGTGGTTCTATTAGGAAATATGATTGAAAGTACTTTAATTGATGGTTTTGGACTTTTGGGGAATCCCAAACGCCCAATTACCATAAAACGAATTATTGGATTAGTGATTCTACTTCTAGGTGTTCTAATGATTCAAGAATTTTAAAGCAAGGAGCAATTTAATGAACCTATATACTTATCATTATTTGCAACACAACGTTAGTAATGTTAATTATTATTTAATGGCAGCATTAGTCATTTTTATTTTTGTGCTTATCTTTTTTGGGGTGCAATATTTACGTCATCGAACGAATTTAAAATTTAGGGATTTATTTATTCTGGTTTTATTTATTTCATTTTTGTTAATGGGATTACAATGGCATAATGTTGAATTAAGCAGTCAGAATAATAGTCGCCAAACAGCCCATTTTTTGTATGAGATGAGTTTAGCTCAAAAAACACCAATTAAGGATGTAGCAAGTGATTCGCGAGTCCTTCATAATGGGATGACAATTAAATTAAAAAATAAGTTTTATAATGTTAACTTCAATGCTCACAAAACGAGTTATTCTTTGACACCAACAAAAGTTGTTTCACCTAATGCAATCAAGTATAATCCAAAACATCATCCCAGAATTACCCTGTTTGAGGCATCTTATTTAACGTTAGGATTAAAATTACTGCTTGGTTGTGCCATGTTGGTAATTCAAATAAACCTTTCTGGAAAATCAACCTTAGTTCAATCAACTGTTTTGGATCAAATGCAAAATTATGTTTTGGGCAGTTTAGTTGGGGTAATGATTTATTTGCCTAACATTACAATTCTTGAATTTACGATTATATTGTTATTATGGTCAATAATTGTGTTTGCGGTTCGAATTTTATCTCGAAATGTTAGACTGTTCAAACGTTTCTTAATAGGTCATCCAACGAAAGTCATTCGGAACGGCCTTGTGAATGTTGATGCACTATTAAAAAATGGAATGTCAGCCGATGATTTATTGTTCAATTTGCGGGAACATGATGCTGAAGATTTCCGAAATGTTAGGGATGCTGAGTTTGAACGAAATGGGTCTCTAACCGTTCATGTCAAAGATGAAAATGATACCCATTCGGTAATCGTTGATGGGCATCTGAATCATCAAGCACTGGATGAATCTAAGTTATCTATGGATGAACTTGAAGTGCAATTACAACGTAATGGAAAACAGTATAAAATTGATCAAGTTTTCTTAGCTCAAGTTACTGATCGAAAAGTTAGTTTTGTTCTCTATCCGCAAATCAGTAAACATGCAATGAAGCAATTTGTTAAAGAAAACTTATTTAAAGAAGAAAGTCATGAAAAGCGTAAAAAGCGAAATGATGACAGTTTTAAAGATACTCACTATACAAATGGGGGGTATGATGAGAAGTATTAATATAAAAAACATCCTGAAATTATTTACTTACTACTCTAAAAAATTTCAGGATGTTTTTTATACATGATTATAAATATTACTTGTTTCATTTATCTTGATTAATATTACTTTTGTTTTTAACTTGATGTTTAGCTACGGCAGCGTTTCTACCCTTTTCAAAACCCTTTATAAAACTAGAGCGAGCGGATGGATTCATAATACCTTGTCCAACAGTTGTTATTGAAAGGATAATAATTAATAATATAATGTTATTTTTACTGTTTTTTTTTAGGTGTAGCATGATTACTCATTTAACTTCCTCCTTACTTACAATATGTAATAAATTTATTACATTATATCAAACAGTGTATTAAAGTGAAATGACAATATTTAAGACAATACACAAACACAATAGGGAGATATTATTTATGGATAAGGAAGACGTTGCTGAAACAAAGAAGAATTATATTTATAGAAAAGTTAATTCTAACGATTATTTAAGAGGTACTTTAAAACGGGTAAGTGATGGCTATATCACTGGATTAAATGTTGGATACTACTTTATAAAATGTAAACTAGGAAAATTATTCCACATGACTATGATTCATTAATCTACCAATCTCTAAAGCAGGTAAGTGATTAGAAATTACTAGATAACAGTTTGGATAAAATAAAAACCACAACCTATCTTTGAATTTATTCAAGGATAAGGTCGTGGTTTCTAAGAGCATTGATATAAAACAATGCAAGTTAGATATACCCTACTGTGTCGATCTAGCAATCGATATATCATCTCACCCTTGCTAAGAGGTGTGGTGAATCCACATATATGAATAGTAATCTACTATTTCACATATGTGAACTATATAAGTATAACACACTTGTGATATATCACAAGTGTGAATCATTAGAAACGTAATTTGATATCTTATAAAAATTATATTAAGGGTGAACGATGTGTTATATAGCATTATAAGGATGATATTAATCATCATGATGGGAGGCACAATAATCCTGTTATCATTAAGTGGAATATCTAAATACGGAGAAAATAAATTTCTAAAATATTTATTTTTCCTCCTATTAATAATTGGGATATACTTGCTAGCTTTTGCCTTAACTTAAAAAACAAGTCCTCCATTTTAATGATGGAGAGCTTGTTTTTTAAGTTATTTTTTATTTGAATAAGTAAACTTTGCTTTCGTATGGACGGAAAGTAGTTCCTTTATCATCATCGTAGTTACCAATTAATAATTGACCATCTTTTTGATCATAATCACGGGTAAGTTCTTTATCGGTAAAGTTGCTGATTACTAATAAAGTTTGACCTTGATAATGACGTTTGTATGCAAAGACTTCTGTATCATTAATGTCTAACTTTTCAAAGTCACCATAACGAATGATATCGTAGTCATGACGTAATTTAATCACTCTTTGATAGTAACTATATACTGAACCTGGTTTCCCAACTTCTGCTTTGGCATTAATTTCTTTGTAGTTATTATTTACTGTGTACCAAGGTTTAGCATCGGAGAAACCAGCATTTTCACTATCGTCCCATTGCATTAGTGTCCGTGCATTATCACGAGAACGACTTTCAAGGTAGCTAAGCATTTGTTCAGGTTTAGCAATCTTTTCTTCGTCAACGTATTGGTGGTAAGCGTTGATCGATTCAATGTCTTCATAATCAGAAAGTTTCTTGAAATGAGCGTTGGTCATACCAAGTTCTTCTCCTTCATAAACATAAGGAGTACCTTGCATCATGTGTAAAGTATTAGCTAACATTTTGGCTGAAACTACACGGTATTTAGGATCATCATTTCCAAAACGAGAAACGGCACGAGGTTGATCATGGTTACTCCAGTAAAGACTGTTCCAACTTTTACCTTGAAGAGCAAGTTGCCATTTAGTTAATGAAAGCTTTAAATCTTTCAGTGGAACTGCGGAATCATACCATTTACCAAAACGACGGTCAGGATTAACACCTAAACTAACGTGTTCGAATTGGAAGACCATGTTCAAACGACTACCGTCTAGGTTAGCATAGTCGATGGCATTTTCAGGTTCGGAATCAGGCATTTCACCAACGGTCATATCATCATACTTAGAAAGAACTTCCTTGTTCATTTCACTAAGATATTCACCTAAACGGGGACCGTTAGTAACTTGAACATCGACCGGAGAGTATTTTTGGCCTTTCATAACAGGACCATCAAGAAGACCTTCAGGTTTAGAAATGTAATTGATAACATCCATTCTGAAACCATCAACACCCTTATCTAACCAGAAACGCATCATTTTATAAATGGTTTGACGTAGTTTAGGATTGTCCCAGTTTAAGTCTGGTTGACATGGAGCAAAACAATGCAAGTAGTATTGTTTTCTAGCAGGAACATAGGTCCAAGCAGAACCACTGAAGTTAGAACCCCAGTTATTAGGTTCATGGCCATCAACGGGGTCACGCCAAATGTAGAAATCAGCATACTCATTATCTTGTGAAGTTTTACTGATTTGGAACCACTTACTTTGGTCAGAATTATGGTTAACAACAAGGTCCATTAACAACTTAAGACCCTTTTCATGCATTTCTTTAAGCATCTTATCAAAGTCTTCCATGGTCCCATATGCAGGTTGAATGGATTCATAATCAGAAATGTCATATCCATTATCCTTATTTGGTGACTTATAAATTGGGTTTAACCAAATCGTATTTGCACCTAAATTTTTTATGTAATCTAAACGCTTACGAATTCCGTTGATATCACCAATTCCATCATGATTACTATCTTGAAAGCTCATTGGATAAACTTGATAAACGACAGCATCTTTGAACCATTTTCTCTTTCCTACTAACATAATAATTCCTCCAAAATGTTTTATTTAAGTTTATAGTTAAATTATAGGAACTTTTGTTAATTAGGCAAAGAATTTGCCCTCACTGTGAGCATATAAGCAATTTAATTGATATTAAGGATTTAAAATATTAATATTGATTTGTTGTTGTGACAATTTAGATATCATGATTCATATATGTTACAACTTTACAACACAATAGGGGGATTTGTCGTATGTTTGATGAGAAGAAAGATAAGATTGAAAAGCTTCAAAATGAATTAACTACAGCACAAAAAATTCAAGATCAAAATGCAAAGTTAAAAAAGATATCTGAAGCTAATTTAAGTTCATTACTAGAGGCTGTTAATGAAATTATGGATGCTAGTAATGATAATGACCGGACAACTGCTATTAAGAAACAACGAGAAAATATTATTAGTTATATTAGTAGATGTTTGAAAGTTACAAATGATATTGATTCCGATAATCCAGATTTAGAAAGTAAATAAAGGAGATTTTTTAAAATGAATAATTTAGTAATTAATGACGAAATGGTTAATGGACATCATGTATTAAGTTGTATTGTTCAAATTCAGGATGCATCATTAGTAGATGAGACTGATATAAAAGCAACTTTTGCATTGAATAAACATGCTACACCTTTTACGTTAAATACAGTTTATGATAATGAACATGAATTAAAGTACTTATCAAAGAGTGCTGAAAATAAGTTATGGGGGATTCTATCATATTCTCCTGATTTAGATGATTGGTTCAAATTTGATAAATTTGAAATTCCGGCTAAGTTAGATGATTCGAATGTTATTTCTAAAATTGAAGCTAGAGATAGTAAAGTTTATCAAAATTTAGGTTTGCCAATTGTCAAATAGAAAGTAGGTAAAATCACTATGATGAATTCACATAACATTAGTGGTAAAGAATTGAGTAAGTTAAGTAGTGGTGTTCAGTCAACTCGTTATGGTCGAAACATTAATCAAAAAATGGCAATTAAGAAATCTATAAATGAGCATAACTGATAATGAATAGAGCAAAGTATTAACACAATCTTAAGACTGGTAGTACAATAGTGAGTGAATATTAATAAATTCACAATAGGAGTTGTAAGATATGGCTAAGGATAAGAATAGTTGGAACGCTAAAACGTTGTTCCATCGATTTTCAATTTTAGCAGTATCACTAGTTATTACTATTGGTACTGCAATTTCGCCAGCATTACCAGCGATGGAGAAGACCTTTTCAAATTATCCTTCTTCATTAGTTGATACGATTGCGACGATTCAACAAATTCCAGCATTTATTGTTTTATTGTTCTCCGCTTCCATTTCACGGAAATTAGGAATGAAGAACTGTATTGGATTAGGATTATTGATCATGGGAATTTCAGGAGTTATCCCATCGTTCATTCCTAATCTTTGGATTATTTTGCTTTCTCGGATTGTCTTCGGGATTGGAATTGGTCTTCTGAACTCGTTAGCAATTACGATGGTTAACTTGTTCTATAGCGGTGATGATCGTTCCCAAATGTTAGGGAACCGGAGTTCCTTTGAACAAATTGGTTTATGTATTATGAACCTTTCAATTGGATTCATGTTGAACATTAGTTGGCAATTTTCATTCTTATCATATGCAGTTATTTTTGCTGTTTTAGCATTGTTCTGGTTCGTAGTGCCACCATTTACTGATGATGCCGCAACTCAATCTTCTCAAGCTAAAACTAAAAAGAGTGAAAAACCTAAGGTTAACTTCAAAGTTATTACTGCCGGAATTTTCTGTGGAATTCTAACCATGGGAATGGCCATTGTAAGTATTTTGACTCCATCCATTGTGGTTGGTAACAAGATGGGTTCCGCCACTGATGCTAGTTTCGTTATTACCATCTTCACTTTAACTAGTATGGTAATGGGCTTTATGTTTGGTAAAATCTACGATGTGATCAAACGATTCGTCTTTACTCTTGGAGTCATCATGTTAGCCGTTGGAACACTTATCATGAACTATGCAACTACTTTTCCAATGTTGATTGTTTCAGTTATGATCATTGGATGTGCCTTTCCATTAGCTGGAAACTACTTATTCAACTTAATGGAGGTTGCAGCTCCTAAGGGTTCTGATGCTTTGGCTAACTCCATTTTACTTGTTGGTGCTAACATCGGAACTGCTTTCTCACCAACAGTTGTTAACTTCTTAGGTAGTTTTTCCCCATTAGGTGGAATTGCTCCCGGAATTGGAATGTTTGGGTTATTGTTAATCATTTTAATGATTGTTCTTGCTATTTATCAAAGTATGCATAAAACACCAAATGTTTCGAACAAACGAAATAAATATACACTTAACCAATAAAAATTATTTAGCCACTTTCGTTCGAATGAATGAAAGTGGCTTTTGTTTTAAAAAGTATATTATTTTAGTTCTTAGTTGGCTCTCACCAATCAATAAAATAGTGCTTGAATGAATTAAAGTAAAATTGGTTTATTGTAAACAGTTGTAGATTATGATGATATGAACTACTGTAAGGTTTGTTGTTGGAATTTAGCGGTTGACTATGTTATTCATTTTTTCTGAAAGTAGATTCTGATAATCAAGGTTAAGTGAGTTTAAATTATTATTAGTGATATTTTCGAAAAGTGTTAGTAATCAACTGTATTTTACAGTATTACGTTTTATACCTGGAATTTCTTCTGGAGCTAATGTTTATGGAGAAATTGAAATTGCAAAGAAGTTAGGAAAGGGTCATAAGGTAGTGACAGTTGCTCCTGATGGCAACGATCGTTATCTATCAATTGACTTATATAAATTCTAAAAATAATTTAATTGATTATCCAAAAATAGCGACTTACCCAGTGACGGGTGAATCGCTATTATTTTATTAGTTTAATGTCTTCCATAATACTAGTTGCTTTATCATCAATGAATTTAAAATGTTTTTTGATTGATTTAAGATTATCGTTATACTCGTTTTGATTAAATTTACCACTATCATTAATGCGAGAATGGACTAAAGCAATGTTACGAATCTCCTTACTAATTTTTGTTTTCTGCTCTAAAATATCCTGAAAAGCTTTATTAATATCGTTATTATATTTGGGTTTGTGAACAAAAATTACTGTAACAGCATTCCAAGCATATTCATCAATACTATCATTAAGATTTTTCAGTTCCTTTAAGTAATTTGTAACATAAGAACCCATTTCGTCGGGGATTTCAAAGAAAAGAATTTTTTCATTCCTAGTTTTATTAAATGTAGTTGGCATTCCATCTAACCAATTATCAGTTTTTCTAATGGTTTCCTTTATTCTAACTGCATTTTTTCTAATCCGAATAAGGTAATCTTCCTTTTCGGAATGTTCTCTACTCCATCTTTCGATATCAATTTGTTTGTGCATTTGCCAATTGGCAATAAAGTAACTTAAAACTGAACCTAGTGAAGTTCCAGCAAATGTTGAAATGGCAGTGCTGTTAGAAAAGATGAATGCCAACACGATCATTATGACTGCTATGAATACTACTAATAGATTGACATATAAGTTTTTAGTAAACCATTTCATTATCTTATTTTTTCATCTCCTATCATTTATCGAACAAAAATATCCATAAAAAAAGATATTTTTTAATGTTTTGAATTAAATTATTTTATGAACTCTTCTGTTTCAAATGCTGACATTATATTACAATTATTACTTATTCTAATCCTAACATAAGATAATTTATTGATTAATGGTAAATTCATAGTTCTAATTTGTGTATATCGGGTTAGAAAATAAGCGCGGATTACTTAGTAAGATCAAATAATAAAAAACAAATATCAAGAACCAAAATGATTGCATAAAAGATACCTAGTCCAATTTTAAATAAGGTTGAAAAAGTGTTCAAAATCGTATTAAGAATTATAAATAAAGCCACACGATTAGCCTTACTACTAATGTGTCGTTAAATGTTGAATTTATTATACAAAAATTTTAGCTTATTTATCATGATTATCCTTATTAGTTTATTTAGAATTTTCTTAATGACGATAATTATATATGTTACTTAGTTAGAATATCAAATTTAAAATGAAAAACTATCAAGAAATAGTTCTATTATTCTATAATAAAGATTCTAGAAGTTGTTCTTTAAATAATGTAGAATGAAATTGTATTCAGACATTTACTGCTGAATTAAGCAATTCATTCAAAATAGGAGATATATTAAATATGAAGTTACGTAATCTAATTTTTGTTGTAATTGCAATTGTAGGTTTATTTTTTATAGTTAGTAGTGGTGTATCTGCTAATGCAAGTGTGCAACATAATGGACTCCCAAATGCCATCAAAGGTAAGATTTTCAGTAATTATAGTAGTGTCACACATGCTGAAAGAGCTAACAAGAAACTAATGAAAGAACACAGGCCATCTAATTGTTTAATATTGGATGCACGTTATAATAAATATGTAAAAAGTAGTAATGTAATGGATTTCATTGCTATGAATGCTGGTAGGAATACAGTTATAGCAACCAATTATCATAAAAAAGGTAATACTTATTATATTGAGGCTCATAAAGTATTTGGGATAAATAAGCCAACTGAAACAATTAAGCTAACACGTTATAAACATGGCTATAAGATTACAAGTTATGGGCATATTACCAAATGTGCATATCAAATTAGTAAAATTCCTAGATTATAGTTATTTTGATCCAGAATATAATTTATGAAGTTAAGCTGAAATTAAATTACAACAAATGATATCATAAACTACGTTTATGATAAACACTCGTCTTTATTTCTTCATTACTACAACTATTAAATCGCAAAAGATATTAAAGAACCGATAATGAATTTTTTACGCTTAAAATAAGTTTTATTATTATCTCATTATTATACTTGCTACTCAAATCATAACGGTGATATAATCAAAACAATTTAATAGTTTCTCTTTGAAAAGATGAGTAATTTAATTTTGGTGCAAAGCGAGCCTGAGATAGTGAGAGCAGGAAATTGAGATTAAGTGAACGATGGTCTTGGAGAGATAATAAACGAATTAATTAATTTATTACGATATCACTCGTTATAGTGAACTAAGAGATAGATTATTTGATGATTTATAAATTAAGGTGGTACCACGAGCATTTGTCCTTTTAGGACGAGTGCTTTTTTATTTTAGGAGGAAAATTGTAATGGCTGAACCGAAGTTGAATCAATCAATGAAAACAAATCATTTAATTGCTTTGTCACTAGGTGGCGTAATTGGGACTGGAATCTTTATGAGTCCTGGGTACTTCATTCAGAGTGCCGGAGCGATTGGAACCATTTTTGCATATTTAATTGGGGCAATTCTCGTTTGTTTAGTAATGCAGTGTTTAAGTGAATTATCTGTATATATGCCAACAACTGGGGCTTTTCATGATTATGCTAATCGCTTCATTAATCCTGGAGTTGGTTTTGTAGTTGCATGGCTATACTGGTTAACTTGGACAATTGCCTTAGGTTCTAATTTTTTGACGATGTCCCTATTAACTCAACGCTGGTTTCCAAAAATATCAATTTGGAAATTGAGTTTATTTTTGGGGATTATTATATTAGGATTGAACCTAATTAATTTATCTTGGTTCACTAAAAGTGAGTCGTTAATGTCGTGGATCAAAACAATTGCCTTATTGGCATTTATAATTATTGGGGTTTTAATGACTTTAGGAGTAGTGCCAATGGTGAAGCACACAGATGTGTTGCCTCATTTTCGTGAATTGTTTAGGGGTGGAATTTTACCACATGGGGTTGGACCAATTTTAGCAACGATTCTAACTGCTAACTTTGCTTATTCAGGAACGGAAATGATTGGAGTCGCAGCTGGTGAAACTAAGGATCCATCTAAGACAATTCCGGATGCCATTCGTAAAACATTGATTATTTTAATTGTTTTGTTCATCGGGGCAATTATCGTTATGGGAGCGTTACTATCACCACATAGCAAAGCACTAGCGACAAGTCCGTTCGTAGCCATTTTGAATCAAGCGGGAATTCCATATGCGGCAGATGTGATGAATGCCGTATTGATCATAACGTTGTTTTCAGCATCTAATGCCGGAGTATATGCAGCTTCAAGAATGATTTGGTCATTAGCGGATCATGGAGAGATTAGTCCTAAATTAGGGAAGTTGAATCATCACGGATTACCAATTTATGGGCTCTTATTGACCATGTTAGGTGGATTTTTATCATTGTTTTCAAGTATTTATGCAGCACAAACTGTTTATTTGGCTTTAAATGCATTATCAGCTTTTGCAGTTGTTGCCGTTTGGTTGGTAATTGGTTGGGCTCAATTGAATTTTAGAAAACAATATTTAAAGAATCATCAGTTATCAGATTTAAAATATCATGTACCACTATACCCAATAATACCATGGTTAGTAATCATTATTTGTATTGCTTCAATTATTGGAATTGGGTTTGATCCAAACCAACGGATTGCATTGATTTTTGGAATTCCATTTTCAGTTTTATGTTACTTGTACTATGTAATCGTTAAGCCAAAATATAAAGGACGGGATAAAAATGAATTTTAAAGAATGGGAAGCAAAACAACCAGTAGTATTGTTTGATAGTTCAATGGGATTAGGATTGAAGAACTTAGGGTTTGATGTTAACAACAAACTTTGGACTGCTAAAGCTTTGATTACTGATCCAGAAAAGATATATGAAGTGCATAAGAGTTACTTTGATGCTGGTTCAAATGTTACTTCAACGGATACTTATCAGGCGAATGTTGTAGGTTTTATTGATTCTGGTTATACAAAAGGACAAGCAGAAAAATGGATTAAAGAATCAGTTCAATTAGCTCAAAAGGCTCGAGAGGATAGTACAGGGAAACAAGCTAAGTGGATTGCAGGAGCCATTGGACCTTATGGAGCATATTTAGCAGATGGTTCAGAGTATCGTGGTGACTATAATGTTTCTGACAATGATTTTAAAGCTTTTCATATTGATCGAATGAAGTGGTTGATTGAAGCTGGAGTTGAATTATTAGCGATTAAAACAATTCCTAATTTTGATGAAATTAAATCTTTATGTAGTTTGATTAGTGAATTTCCTAATGTTCCTGTTTATTTCTCATGTTCATTAAAAGATGCTCATCATATCAGTGATGGAACGAATTTGCGTGATGTTCAATCTTATTTAGAGCAACAATCATCAATTATTGCTTATGGGGTAAACTGCTTCGATCCTAAATATGCTGATGGCGCAGTGAGTTACTTAAGTCAAACTGCTAAGGGCGATAAAGAAATCTTAGTAGCTCCTAATGCCGGTGCTAAGTACAATCCAAGTGTTAAAAAATGGGGTAAACCAATTGAGAACGTGTATGCTGATAACGCACACAAATGGCATGAATTAGGAGCAAAGTGGATTGGTGGTTGTTGTGAAATGGCACCATCACAGATGAAAAAAGTTCATGATGAACTAGTTAAATAAAGTAACCATGTAATTCTAGATAGGAAGATTAAAATGGAAAATATCACAAAAGTAGTTAAAACAACTGAGCAGTTAACACCACAAGAAGTCGTTGATATTATGAAAGAACGGGTAAAAGTATTCGTTGTAGAACAAAAATGTCCTTATCAAGAAGTAGATGATAAGGATAATAATGCAACGCACGTTTACCTTTTTACAAAATAACCATATTTATTGCTTATACACGGATTGTACCCAATGATGATAAGAATTACATTAGTTTTGGAAGGGTATTAGTCGTTAAAGAATATCGAAAATTAAAACTTGGCCGAAAAATTGTTCAAGCTACCATTGATGAAATTTTTAGACGGATTCCTTCGGCACAAATTAAAATTCAAGCCCAAAATTACTTAAAGAACTTTTATGCTTCATTTGGTTTTAAGACGTCATCAGATGTGTATTTAGAAGATGGAATTCCTCATTTAGATATGATTTTAAAAAGATAAGTAATTGTTGCCATAAATAAAAACGCAACTATTTTTGCTAAATTTTTAATTAAAGGGCAAATATTCATTACATTAATCATGATTCTAAAACTTTCATTTGACTTATAATGTACTATAAACGATATCATATTAAACAGTGATAGATATTGTAGTTGAATATAATGTTGGTAAAAACATTAGAAGGGTTGTGGAGTATGAAAAAAGATGTAATGATCGTTGTTGGTGCTCGTGTTAAATGCCAACGCACCTGGAATTATTGTTACTCCATTAGCTATTGATGAATTTAATGGCATTCGTGGTGATTTTTATAAGAAAATGTTTGCTAAATCACCAGCTGGAAGACCAGGAATTGCAGATGAAATCGCCAATGTTGCTGAATTGTTAATGAATGACAGAGGGGCGTTTATTACTGGATCAACGTTCTTAGCTGATGGTGGTGCAACAGCATCTTTTTACTATGGTAATGAGGACTAATCAATATATATTAAATAGGAGATGTATTTTAATGAAAACAACAGAATTTGTAAAAGCAGGTCAAGTTGCTATTAAAGAAACTGACAAACCAAAAATCGAAAAAACAGATGACGTTATCATTCGGACAGTTAAAACATGTGTATGTGGATCAGATTTATGGGCATATCGCGGTTTAGAAAAGAAATCAGAACATTCTGAAAATACCGGTCATGAAGCAATTGGAATCATTGAATCAGTGGGAAGTGAAATAACAACTTTCAAACCTGGTGATTTTGTAATTGCACCTTTCGTTCATGGTTGTGGACACTGTGAAGCTTGTCGGGCAGGATTTGATGGTGATTGCTTGAACCACTCAGATAATTTTAGTAATGGTGAACAAGCAGAATATATTCGATACCAACACGCTAATTGGGCATTAATTAAGATTCCTGGTAAGCCTGATGATTACAGCGATGCAATGATTAAATCATTTTTAGCACTTTCAGATGTTATGGCTACTGGTTATCATGCTGCTAGAACTGCGAACGTTCAAAAAGGTGATACTGTTGTTGTTGTGGGAGATGGTGCGGTAGGTTTATGTGGTGTGATTGCTGCACAACTTCGTGGTGCTAAAAGAATTATTATTATGAGTCGGCATGAAGACCGTCAAAAATTAGCAATTGAGTTTGGTGCAACGGATGTTGTTGCAGAACGTGGTAAAGAAGCAATCGATAAACTTATGAAAATGACTAATCACGCTGGTGCTGATGCTGTTTTAGAATGTGTGGGAAGTTCATTATCAACTGAAACTGCAATTGGAGTGGCTCGTCCAGGGGCTTCAGTTGGTCGTGTTGGATTACCACATGGTGAAGGGCTGGATCCAAAACCACAATTCTATAAAAATATTTCGGTAGCTGGTGGTCCTGCTTCTGTTACAACTTATGTTAAGAATATTTTATTAAAAGCAGTGTTAGATGGACGTATTAATCCAGGAAAAGTATTTACTGATTCATTTGACTTGGATCATATTAACGACGCCTACAAAGCAATGGCTGAACGAAGAACGATTAAAGCGTTGATAAATATGTAGTAATATAACAAGGACAAATCCGAATTACTAAGTAATTAACTTTAGTAATTCGGATTTTTTATTTTATTAATGCTTAAAAATCGTCACTCAATTGTAAGTTGGAAATTTTATGTTGTTGTAATACCTAAAGTTGAATATAGTTTGTCTAAACTTAGTGAATCACTAAAATCAGTTAATTTTTTGTAGCCAGATTTATTGACTTTAATTTGTTATGATACTAACATTTATTGTATAAATGGTTGATAATAGTATTATAAATTAAAGAGCTCTATAGATATGAAAGCAATCGAATACAATGAATACGGTGATAATTCTGTTTTGAATTTAGTTGATAAAAAAGCACCTAGTCCTAAAGAACATGAAATTGTGATTGAAAACAAAGCTGTTAGTATTAATCCAATGGATTGGAAATTAATGAAAGGATTCATGCAAAAAATGATGCCGTTACAATTCCCAATAACGCCAGGATTAGATGTAGCAGGAATTGTTAAGTTAGTTGGTTCTGCTGTAACCAGTTTTAAACCAGGTGATCGAGTCTTTTCTTTTGTTGCTACTTATAAGGGAACATACCAAGAATACACGGTAACGGATGATAGTTTAACTGCAGTCCTACCTAATTAAGTATCATTTGAAGAAGGAGCAACCATTCCAGTTGCAGGATTAACTGCTTGGCAATCTTTGTTTGAAGGTCTGGATATTCAATCTGGTGATAGATTACTTATTCAAGGTGGTGCAGGTGCCGTTGATATGTTTGTGATTCAACTTGCTAAAAATGCTGGTGCTAGAGTTTATGTAACTGCAAGTCCTAATCATGATGGTTTTTTAAAGGATTTGGGAGCTGATGGTGTTATCGATTACCATAAAGCTAATGCCTTTGAGGACGTTGATAAATTTGATAAAGTCTTAGACTTAATTGGTGGTAAGACACTTGAAACAAGTTATGGATTGGTTAAAAAGGGTGGTTCCATTGTTTCAACAAGTGGTATGCCTGATCAAAGCACTTGTGCTAAATTAGGAATTAAAGGTTTATTCAACAAAACTGATGTAAAGCCTGACGTTTTAAGTAAAATTGCTAAACAAATTGCTAATAAAGATATTAAAACAGTTATTTCCAAGCAGTTTAATTTTGATCTTGAAAATGTTAAGAACGCCCTTCAAGAAAGCGAAAATGGGCACACAACTGGTAAGCTTGTAATTAAATTTAATGTCTAACAAAATGATTTAAAAGCGTTTAGTACTCATCATACTGAACATTTTTATTTGTAATGGATGAGGGAAAAATATGAATTTATATTCTTATGATTTTGTGAACAAAAACTATGATTTTTTAAATTACTTATTTTTAGTTGTAATGATTGTATTTGGTATATTATTATTATTTTTTGGAATCAAATATTTAAGGAATCGAACAAATCTAAAATTTCGTGATCTTTTAATTATTTTATTTTTTATGGTGTTATTAGTGATCGGAATTCAAATTAGTAACATTAGCAATAATAACTATTCGCATGGTCGTCAGACCGCCAGTATGATGAGACAGATCAGTCATGATAAACACGTTAGTTTAAAAAATATTTATACTGATTCAACGACAATTAAGCAAGGGATGATGATTAAAGTTAATCGAAAATACTACATCGTTAATTTGGATGCCAATCAGACTGGATATCAGTTATCAAAAATTAAAGCCATTCCGAACAAGGTAAATTACGTTAATAAAAATGATTTTTCACTTAATATCTTCAATAACCTTTATTTGCTATTGGGATTAAAGCTCCTGATTGGTTTCTTTGTATTAGTTCTACAAATTAATTTATCAGGTAAATCTAATGTTGCCCAATCAACCGTTATTGATCAAATGCAGAACTATGTTTTAGGTGGAATCATTGGGGGAGTACTTTACAATACTTCAGTAACATTATTAACGTTCATTATCGTTTTACTCTTATGGTCTATTATCATTTTTGGATGGCGGATATTGGCTCGAAACTCCAAGTTCTTTACTCGAATAATGGTGGGGGAACCCCTAACAGTAATCAAGAACGGGCACGTAAATGTTGATGTACTTTTGAGAAATGGGATGACCGCGAGTGATTTAATGTTTTACTTGAGAAGTTTAGGAGTTGATAATTTCCGAAGCGTTAAGAACGCCTTATTTGAACGAAATGGGACGTTAACCGTACAAGGTAATAATGATACCATTACGTACACTGTGATTATTGATGGTGAAGTTGATAAAGAAAATTTAGCGGATGCAAACGTTAGTGTCAATCAATTGAAAGCAGCGTTAGTCCGTAATGGCAAACATTATGATATTAATCAAGTATTCTTAGCATCCATTACTAATGGTGATCTATCATTTGTATTGTATCCACAACAAAATGAAGTTGTTATAGATAAGAAGTTGGATGTTCAAAATTAAGCTTAAATAAAAAAGAGTTGTACATGGAGTACAACTCTTTTTTATTATGCTGTTATCTATTTAGTAGTTTTGTTTTTAAATAATGCGATTGCTAAGATAATCATTTGAATAACCATTAAAACTAATAATAAAAGTAATCCATGTTGGGCCCCAATCGCAGTTCCAGCAGCTTTGGAAACACCCTTAGCATTTTGACTGAGGGCAACAATAGCTGAAATAATTGAAGTCCCAATGGCACCGGCTAATTGTTGAACCGTATTGTTAATGGCGTTTCCATCTGAAGCTAATTTATCGTTCAAGGAACGAATACCATTCGTCATTAAATTACTGAACATCATTCCCATCCCAATCATGTAAATGAAGTAAAAGACCATGATCAATGGATTGGATAGGTTCAATCCAAAGATGAAAAATAATAGGTTGGCAATAATCATAACAATGGAACCGACCATCAATGGCATTTTAGGACCAAATTTATCAAGTAACTTACCAGCAAAAGGTGACATACAAGCACCTAATGCAGCTCCTGGTAGCATAATCAATCCAGCCATCAAGGCACTCTTACCATTAACTAATTGAACATAGTTAGGTAAAATAAATGATAATCCTAAAGTAGTAAATTGAAGGGCAGCAATTGAAAAGACATGACTACTAAAATCAAAATGGCAGAGTGTCTTTAAATTAATGATTGGGGTTTTGAGTTTATTTGAACGAACTACCCAAACGATCATTGCTAATATTCCAATAATAATGAAAGATAAACTTTCAAACATAGCACTACCTAATTCACTAAATCCAAAAACCAAACCACCAAAAGTAACAATGATTAATAAAAAGCTTGGAATATCGAAGTTAACTTTTTCAATTGGGCTAGATTGTCTAATTGTACTCATTCCTAAGAAAAGAGAAATTACAATCAATGGAATTAATAGAATGAAAATGTAACGCCAGCCAATCGATGAAACAACAGCGCCACCGAAAACAGGTCCGATCGCAGGAGCAACGGCAGTGATCAATGAGCCAAAGCCCATCATCATACCTTTCTTTGCATCAGGAACTTGTTCCAAGATAATGTTGAACATTAATGGTAATGATAGACCAGTTCCAAAACCTTGAATTGCTCGGCCTAAGATTAACAATGAAAATTGTGGTGAAAATGAATCAAGTAGTAGACCAATCAAAAATAGAATATCAGCAACAATGAACACACTCTTCATTTTATAACGTTTCTTCAAAATTGCTGATAGTGGAACAATAATTGCGATAACTAACAGGTTGATTGTAGTCATCCATTGAACAGCATCAGTGGAGACATTGAATTGATTCATTAGGGTTGGGAATGCAATATTGACTGCAGTTTCTCCAATGACACCACAAAATGACATCAGTCCTGCTGCTACAATTGATAACATCAAACGTGGTGAAATATTTTCCTCAGTATTTACCATAACTGGTATTACCTCCATAAATAAGTTTATTTAATAAATTGATTAACTGGTGAGACTCTTCTTCTGATATGGGTGAATGACGTTTTTGAATTTCAGCGTTATAACCATCATTTACTATATTTCTGATTCGAAGAGCTTTATCAGTCAATGTAATCCTTTTGAGTCGGGCATCTTTTTCATCAGTATGCCTATTGATCAAGCCATGAATTTCCATCCGATGTATTAAAACTGATACAGTTGATCTTTTCACGAGCAGCATTTTTTTAATATCACGTGGATAAATTCGTTGACCTTGATGGGCATACAAAAAATTAATTACCATTAGTTGATGACCAGTTAGTCCGAATTTCTTGGTGTAGTTATTAAAATCATTACCAATTTGATTTGAGGCAATTCTTAATAACTTGCTAATGACTTCATGATTCATTTTATGCCCTCTCACAATTTATTTGTTAGGTAACTAACAAATATTATAATAACACAATTGTTTCTTTTGTGTAAGGAATTAAATAAATAAAAAAATCATCCTTGAAACATCAAGGATGATTGAATAATTATTTATTATATTAGACATGAGAAATGTAATTTAATAACTAAATGTAAAAACAATAATATTAAGTTATTTTAAATAAAAATCTTTTTTGTACGAATACGTAAGTAAATTGCTTATTATATTATTGTTTATGAAAAGCGTAATGAAACTATTTCTAATATTTATATTTACGCAAATATTCCAAATAATTGGGATAGTAAATAAATTATATATAATCGTTCACTCACGGTTCTCTTTATAGATTCAAAGTGCTTTTCATAAATGGGAATTGTTCATAATTTTGTTAGCAACCCTACGAGACACTTCACTTCGGTGGAGTGTCTTTATTATTGGAGAATTTTGAAGCCACATTGATGACTTTATTTAAATTCACCATAAAGTTACAAATCTCATCCTTGCTCATTGTTTTACTTAGCAGGTCATTTTCGATTTTAAAGTAATCAGGAATTTCATCATGAATCTTTAATGCTTTTTTTGTTAATCTAAGTTGTTTTAGTCTCGCATCATGTTTATCAGGAGTACGTTTGACTAGGTCGTGATCTTCCATTATATTGAGTAAACCTGTTGCGGTAGATCTTCGAACTAAAAGCATTTTTTCAATGTTCTTTTGATAAACATGAGTATCTTGATGATCGAACAGGTAATCAATAATTAAAACTTGATTACCAGTTAATCCAAATTTTTGTGTGAAACTATCAAACATAATAATCATTTGATTTGAGGCAATTTTAAGTAATTGTCCTACTGATTCTTTTTCCATAATTTATGCTCACTCCATTGTTGGCTATCTAATTTTTACATATTAACTTGATAAAAATTTTATGATTAGCCCAATATTTTTATTAGCTAATGATTAGAAATTTGTGTTAACCAAACTAAACGATTTTTTAATTTTTGGGGACGAAGCAGAATGAACATTAAACCGACGAAAAATATGAACATGAATATAGCAATCCATTCTCCTTGCCAAACCGATTTAATGGGGGAGTCGCTAATCGTATTTTTATAAAACATGCTGTTAAAATCCCATAAAGCATGAATAGCCATTGGCATCCAAAGTGCTCCAGAACGCACATAAAATGCACACAAAAATGAACCAATTGAAAGCGCAAAAACGACTTGAACAAGCGTTGTTAACAAGCTTTGGCGAGTTAAATTCATTAAATGCATTCCACCAAATAATAAACTTGAACCGATGACTGATAAATAAACGTTCTTTAATGATACATTTTTAAAAGTACTTAACATTTTGGGAAACATAATTCCGCGACATAGTGTTTCTTCAAAGAAACCAACGAAAAGAGCAAAAGAACCAATTAAACACCCAATGATAACTGGATGTGAATAATGGGTTTGACTCATTGTTGTTCTAGTCATTGCAAAGATAATTCCAATTGTGACAATAAAAGGGAGGACCACGTCCTTAGCATTAACTTTAAAAGAAAGTTTTTGTTTAATAAAGAAGTGATTTAATAATAAAATTATGACGATCCACATTATTTCACCAGGAAAGAGGGAATAAAGATTATCTGTTAGGATTTTACTGTGAGTATGAAATGGCCAGATCATTTTAAATATCCAGGATGAAATAGGCAAAATAGCGATACTAATAAATAAGTATAACCAAGTTATTGGTTTCGAATGCATAGTGAATACTCCTTTAAATATAATGTTTTCATTATCTATGCGTTAATGAAGAGTGTCAAATAAAAAATCAACCATTTTTAAATAATGGTTGATTTTTAGATTAATCCTTGTACTTATTGTAGTATTCTTCAATGTAGTTAACTGAATTTTGGAATTTGGCTTTTTCTTCATCAGTTAAGTCTAGATGAACTTGACCAACAACACCCTTTCGACCGATGATAGCAGGATATGAAATATAAACGCCATAATCTTCACGATAATTAGATGCTAATAATTCTTCATGAGCATCACTAATAACAGCGTTTGCTAATCGAACTCCAGCAGTTGCAACACCATAGTTAGTATAGTTCTTACCATAAAAGACAGTAAAACCACCCTTAATGGCATCTTTTTCTAATTCATCTAAGTTTAGATTTCTTTGTTTAGCAAGTTCGGTAATTGGTTGATCAAAGACCTTTACGGTAGACCAAGCAGTGAATTGAGAATTACCATGTTCACCTAAGTTATAACCACTAACGGATCGAGGATCAACATCTAATTTTTCACCAACTGCACGTTTCATTCGGGCAGTATCTAATAATGTTCCAGTTCCAATTACTTGGTTCTTTGGTAAACCAGTGTATTTTTGATAAAGTTGAGTAATGACATCAACAGGATTAGTGATGGCAATTAAAACACCATTAAAACCAGATTCTTTGATTTTAGCTGAAACTTCTTTAACGCTCTTACTGTTTCCTGGTAATTCAACAAATCGATTACCGTTAGAAGTTTCTTGTAATTTAACGTTTCCAAGCGCTGAAATGATAACATCTGCGTCCTTCAATGCGGCATAATCATTTACAATAATATTTGTGTGAACAGGTAAATTTGCCATTGCTTCTCTAAAATCAGTAGCATCTGAAACGACCTTAGCTTCATTTTTATCAATTAAAACTAAGTCATCTGCAAATCCACAAGCGACAATGTAATGGGCAACCGTTGAACCAACGTGTCCAGAACCAATAACTCCAATTTTTCGACTCATATATATCATTCCTTTGCATAAAATTGTTATAATTCTATCACAAAAATTAAGAAAAGCAATCTTTAAAATAAAAAAAGGCTTTTATATGTTGATATAAAAGCTTTTTTAAAATTGATAATAATATTATTAATAATTTTGATAACAATTATTTAGAAATAAAATACTGATAAAAAATATTGTAAATTAACGTGTAATAGGATGTTCCTTGACTAAAAGTGAAACTGATTCTTTTGCATTTTGTAAAATTTCTGGATTGCTAGGATTGTTTAAAATATTAGTAATAATTTGGGCTACTTTTGTTGCAGCTTCTTCATTAAAGTTACGGCTAGTGATGGTAGGAGTACCGATTCTAATTCCTTCCATCGTCGAACCACTTTCTAATGGTAATAACTCTTTATTGGTGGCAATTCCAATTGAGTAGAGTAAATTGGCTGCTTCGTCACCCGTGAGTCCAATTTTGTTTAGGTCTAATGTCATTTCATGGTTTTCTGTCCCACCAGAGACAACTCGAATTTTAGCATCTTCGTTGAATACTTTTGCCATTGCCTTAGCATTTTTAATGACTTGTTCAGCATATTCTGTGAACTCTGGTTGCAAAGCTTCCTGATAAGCAATTGCTTTAGCGGCAATGACATGTTCTAAAGCACCACTTTGTGAAATCGGGAAGACGGCATTGTCAATTTGATCAGCATATTTTGCTTTTGCTAAAATCATCCCACCACGTGGTCCTCTTAATGTCTTATGGGTAGTTGAAGTTACAACGTCAGCAACATCAACTGGATTTGGATGTAATCCGGCAGCAACTAATCCAGCGATATGAGCCATGTCAACCATCAAGTAAGCCCCAACTTCATCAGCAATTTTTCTAAATTGTTGCCAATCAATGATATGGCTATATGCAGAAGCTCCAGCAATAATTAATTTAGGATGGACTTCCATAGCAATTCGCTCGATTTCCTGGTAGTCTAACAATTCTGTTTTGGGATCAACACCATAAAAATGAGCATCATATAGTTGTCCAGAAAAATTATGTTTCTGACCATGAGTAAAATGACCACCAGCATGTTCACTCATTGATAAGATCGTATCGCCTGGCTTTAAGAAAGCAGCATAAACGGCTTGATTAGCTTGAGTCCCAGAATGGGGATGGACATTAGCATATTCAGCATGGAATAGTTTTTGGGCACGTTCTTTTGCAACATTATCAATTACATCGAGGGCTTCATTTCCAGTATAAACTCGCTTGCCAGGATAACCAACGGCATATTTATTTGTTAAAATTGAACCTTGAGCAGCCCGAACTGCTTTTGATGCAATATTTTCTGAAGCAATTAATTCAATTACGTTTTCTTGACGTTTTTCTTCTTTTTGAATAGCGTTCCAAATTACGGGGTCTTGATCTGAGAAGTTATACATAATTTTTCCTCCTAAAATTAAAAAAGACGCCCTTGTATAAAAATACAAGGGCGTCAATAACACTGTTCCACCTAGTTTTTATATTAAGCTCACGCTCAATACCTTAGTTTCTTAATGCGCATTAAGAATTCGATTTCTATTCAGATATGACTTGACTGCCTTCACTAGTTTATTTGTACGTCGTTTTCAGACTTTCAGGCGCTCTCTGGTCAAATAAATTTAGTTACTACTTTCAAGTTGATATTAGAATAAACGAAAAATAATTATTTGTCAAATTGTTTTTTGAAAAGTTTTGGAAGATAATAGATTTAAAAACTTAAAAGGAAAATGAAGAATGGTAAAAATGTCGTTTGAGGTTTTAGCGAAGCAAGACGTTAAACCAATGTTAAAGGAGTTAGTTGACCTTAAGCCAGCTTTTATTTCAATTCCATCTGCGGCGGGTGGTCATTATGATGAGATCGATCGAATTGAGCTTGCTAGCTGGGTTCAACAAAAATTTGGAACAAAAATGATGATTCATGTAACCGGTCGTTATCATACTAAACAGGATATTGATAATTTCGTTATCAAAATGGAAAATAATCATCTCAATAATGTTCTTGTTTTACAGGGTGATAAGATTAATGGGAAACGACCTGCTGGTATCTTTCAACATGCCAATCAGTTACTTGAGTATTTAAGGAAACAAGATAACAGTTTAGTAATGGCAAGTGCTTGTTTTGCAAGTTCAGATAAAGATGTTATGAGTCAACAATTACCATTCCTAGTTCAAAAACATCAAGCGGGGAGTAGTAGTTTTATATCGCAAGTTTGTTTTGAAAACCAAGCGATACTAGAGTTACAAAGGCAATTAAAAACTGTGAAGCTAGACAATTCCTTGATTGTTGGCATTATGCCAATCATCAGTAAGTCTCAGATTGAACATATTGCTGCTTTTCCAGGAATTAATTTACCTACTTCCATTAGTAAGATAATGACCAACTACGCAAACGATGAAATTGCCTTTCAACAGGCGGGGATTGAACAAATTGTCGTGCAGATTAAAGAACTTCAAAATCATGGGATTAATCGGTTTCATATCTATACAATGAATAATTTATCTATAACTAAAAATATTTTAGCTCAATTATAAGGAGTAGATTTATTATGGCAAAAATATATCTTTCAGCACCATTTTTTAGTAAAACGCAAATTGAAAAAATTGAACAAGTTGAAACGGCATTAAATGATAATCCGACTGTTGAAGCCTTTGTTTCACCACGAAAAGATTCAGATGGTTCCGGTCATGAACAAGGATCATATTCCTGGGCCAATTCAATATATAAGTGGGATATTGAAGCTATTCGTTGGTGCGATAGTACGATTGAAATCCTTGATTTTGATGAAGCTGATACAGATGCTGGAACTGCTTATGAAATGGGCTTTGCTAAAGCTTTAGGGAAGTCAACTATGACGATTTCCTTGGATCATTATCCAACCAATTTAATGTTAGGGATTGGATCTGATTATCATTTTAAATCTGTTGAAGAGATTAGAACCCACGATTTTAATCGTCCAATGAGTCGAGATTTTGATGGCGTCTTAGGAAATTAAGCATATTGATTGGTTATTTTTGAGGATTATGGTAATTTAAATAGTATACGATATTAATCAGAAGGTGACATTATGGATAAGAATGAAGAATTGATTCAAATTGCACATCGTCGTTATGCAACTAAGAAGTATAATCCAAATAAACATATTTCCGATAAGGATTGGAAAACGATTATGGAAGTCGGTCGACTATCTCCAAGTTCAATGGGATTTGAACCTTGGGAATTCTTGTTAATTGATAGTGATGAATTAAAACAAAAAATGTTCAAGGATGCTTGGGGTGCTCAACATAGTTTTGAGGGAGCAGATAAATTCATTGTAATTTTAGCTCGTAAACACATGAACGCAACATCACCACATATTAAGCACATGAGTGAAGATGTTCAAGGACATCACTTTGATCCTAATTCTGCTTTTACCAAAAAGGTGATTGATTTTCAAGAAAATGATTTCCAGTTAAATACGGATCGTGAACTGTTCGATTGGACTTCTAAACAAACTTATATTCCGTTGGCAAACATGTTAACGGCTGCGGCTGCGTTAGATATTGACAGTTGCCCGATTGAAGGTTTTAATCGAGCAAATATAGATAAAATTTTAGCTGATTACGGTGCCTTTGATCCTGAAAAGTGGGGCGTTTCGGTAATGGCCAGCTTTGGTTATCGTGATCAAGATATTACACCAAAGAAACGGCAACCAATGGAAGCTGTCTATAGGGTAATTAAGTAAAATAAAGCACTTAGTAAAATTAATTTACTAAGTGCTTTATTTTATTTCGTTATAAAATCCAATAACTTGAACATAACAGTTTTGTTTTGATTTGGAACGGGATGATTGAGAATATCAGTTGAATTTTGATGTAAATCATTATTGTCTAGTGCATAACTTCCATCATTAACAACCATTTCTCTTACGTTGTCAGCTTTCGGTTCAAAATGAAATTGTAAACCAATGACATTATTATTTAATAAAAAGCCTTGATTTTTAACTAGGTCGGAACTAAATAATAACTCTGCCTGTTTGGGAACTTCAAACATTTCCTCATGCCAATGAAGAGCATCTAAGGTATCGGGGATTCCTGGAATTGATCTACTTTGTAAATGAACAGGAGCCCAACCCACTTCTTTGTGCGGAGCTTTTCCAATATGACAGTTTAAAGTTTTAGCGATTTGTTGGGCACCATAACAAGCACCAAAAATAGGTTTATTATCGTTTAACATCTTTTGAATAATATTACGTTCTTCTTTAATCCAAGGGATATCATCGTTAGGACTCATTGGACCACCTAGAATGATTAGAAGGTCAGTTTCCTCAGCATTTGGAAGTTTTCCAAATTGATAGGGATGATAAACGTACATTTTATGACCATTTTGATTTGACCAGTCTTGAATACTACCTGGACCTTCGTTTGGGGTATGTTGCAATACATTTATTCGCATAATAACCTTTCACATCAACGGCAATATTTGTTTTGGTTACGCCTGCAATTACCAAGATTAACGATAATTATATTCTTTTCGGTTCGTTAATTCAATTGATTTAAAATAATTTAACAATCACGACACCAATAAACATAACAATAATTCCTAGGTATTGAACGAGTGTGATTTTCTTCTTGCTTGTTCCAATCCCAAAACGATCCAGAATGATGCCGCCTAATAAATTACCAAGTAACGTTAGGATAACGACAGTTCCTGCTCCAATGATTGGACTTAGATAAGCATTGGACATGACGAAGAAGGCCCCTAATGAACCACCAATCCATATCCACCATGGCTTTCCTGTTCCAACAGCATTTTTAACATTATGATAACCACGATCCGTGAAATAGGCAATTATAATTAAAATTACAGCACCAATGAAGAATGATACTAACGCAGCATGTCCAGAAGATTCTAATACTATTCCTAAATGACCATTAATAGGTGCTTGCGATGCTTGAAACATACCGGCAATTAATCCAATTAGTTGCCATAATGTTTTATTGTTCTTATTGTCTGATTTGGCTTTCTTTTTGATAACAATCATGAGAATTCCAAGTAAAAGAATGACGATTCCAATTAATCGCATAATGGTAAAATGATGAACGGGGGCATCAAAGAGAGCAAAATTATCGATGATCATTCCCATTATAATTTGTCCAAGAATTGGCAATACGACCGTTTGGACGGCGCCTAGATAAGGGAAAATAAGGATGTTAGCGGTTAGGCCAATCACTCCTAATGCTCCACCGAGCCAAATCCAAAAAGGTTGATTGGTAAAAACGTTTAACGGAATTAATAATGAATTTCCTTGAACAACATTAGCCACAAAAAGAGTGATGGTTCCAATGATAAAGGAGACCATTGAAGCTAAAAATGCTGAACCATGCATTGTATTTTTTAATTTAGTGTTGATCGAAGTTTGAATTGGTAAAATTAATCCAGCAATTACACCAATAATAAATAGCAATTTTCTGTACCTCTTTTCTTAAAATATAATACAAGGATAAAATTTTACATTATAAATTTTATCATAATTAATGGGTTTAAAGACTATTAAATCAATATTTAACCATTAGTAATGGGTTTTATTTTTCAATGTCTAATATTTTAAATTCAAAATTATTGTTGACAAATATTAAGCAAAAGGATAATATTAATCTCAACAAATTAAATGATTCGTCCATAATAAACCAATGAAGTGGAGATCAAGACTGTTGTGCACGCTAAGAGAGTCGCTAGTTGATGGGAATGCGATCGAACGCAAGCAGTTAAATGGACCACAGAGGGTTCTTCCAAAAAGAAATGAGTACGGAGAAACGTTAGGCATACGTAAGTTGCCGGGGGTATGAACACGTACCTCGCTAAAGGGAGATGATTTTAAGATACTTTTTCAGGTGGAGTTTATCCATTTATTTTAAGTATCTTTAAATGAATCTAAATAAGGTGGCACCGCGGAAGATTATCCGTCCTTAACAAAGCACTTGTTGCGTTGTTATGGGCGGATTTTTTTGTACAAAAAATTCGATGAGGTGAACTACTTTGAAACTAACGATGAAAGAATATCCATTTGTAACATTTAATTATGTAGCTAAGATGAATCATTTTGAACCTTTTAAGTTGATTGAACATTACGATGTAAAGCATGAACAGAGTATGGTATTTGATTATCAAGATGGCCGTTATACTGCTGTAGTTGTTAACCCAAAGGCTAATATTGAAATCAATAATTATAAAATAAAAATAAACAAGAATAATGGAACAAAGACAGAAATTCAAAAAGATCCAATCACATTTTTAAATCAAGTCTATCAAAAATATCATATTTCAAGAAATCAAAATGATTCAATGTTAAGAGCAGGTTTGATTGGTTACTTTAGTTACGATTTTGCAAAATATAGTTCTAATAATCACTTAACGGACACTCCTGATAAATTAAATTTAGCGGATGTAGATTTATTTCTACCAGACATCATGATTACTTACGATCATTTAAAAAAAGAAATGACGTTATCAAAATTAATCTCAAAGCAATTTAGTGATGCAGAAAAAGCAAAACTACAAACAGATTTAAAAAAATATGCCGATGAGATTAAATCAATCATTGAATCAGAAGATAAGAATTATCCTCAATTAACTATTACAAAGGATTTTCAAAATCAATTTAGTTTAAAAGAATTTCAAGAACGCGTTGCAAAAACAAAGGAACATATCTTAAAAGGTGACATTTTTCAATTAATTTTATCTAATCCTTACATTGCGTCAGCGCAAGGAACATTGCTCAATACTGCTAGATACTTACACCAAAGTGTTTCATCCCCATATCATTTCTATTTTGCCCATAATGATTTTGAAACAACTGGTGCTTCACCTGAAACGTTAATTCGTAAAACTGATGAAAAATTATTTAGTTATCCATTAGCAGGGACAAGACGAAGGGGAAGAGATAAAAAAGAAGATGATTTCTTTGCCAAAGAACTTCAGACAAGTCCTAAAGAACTTTCCGAACACAATATGTTAGTTGATCTAGGTAGAAATGATTTAGGTCAAGTTAGTCAATTTGGAACGGTTAAGGTAACTAGATTAAGAAAATTATTGAAATTTAGTAACGTGATGCATTTAGGATCTGAAATCGTTAGTGTTGCTGATCAAAGATTTACGCCAATTGATATTATTAGTGCAATCTTACCAGCTGGAACTTTATCAGGAGCTCCAAAGTCATCAGCAATTGATATCATTAATAAATTAGAAAATCGTAAACGCGGAATTTATGGTGGTGGCATCGGATTTATCAATTTTAATGGTGATGAAGATTTATGTATTGGAATTAGATTGGCATATAAAAAAGAAAACGAATTAGTTGTTCATTCTGGAGCAGGGATTGTTGCCAACAGTGATGCTGATCAAGAATATCACGAATTTGAAAATAAAAGCCGTTTAATGATGACAGCATTATCACAAACGGATATCAAGGAGGAAGCGAAATCATGATTTTATTAATCGATAATTACGATAGTTTTACTTATAACCTTTTTCAAGAAGTTGGTAATTTAACTGATCAATCAATTGAAGTTATTAAAAATGATCAAGTGACACTAGCTGATTTAAAAAGACCAAATTTAAACGGCATCATTTTATCTCCAGGACCAGGCCGACCTGAAGAAGCTGGAAATATGAACCAAGTTTTAAAGGCAGCAATTGGACAAGTTCCGATCTTAGGAGTGTGTTTAGGACACCAGGCAATTGGGGAAGTCTATGGAGCAAATGTTGTTTTAGCTCCTCAAATCATGCATGGAAAAACGGATTTGTTAACGAAAAGATACGACAGTTTATTGTTCAATGACTGTCCTAAATCTTTCACAATTGCCCGTTATCACTCACTTGTAATTGATCCCAAAACGCTTCCCGTTAATTTAAAAGTAACTGGGATGGGGACGGATGGAACGATTCAAGCAATATCCGATGATGAGAATCACGTTTATGGAGTTGAGTTTCATCCCGAATCGATTATGACAGATCAAGTGGTTGCTCATCAGATTTTCACTAATTTTCTAAATTTAACGAATGTAAAAGCATAAAAAAGGAGCTAATAAAAATGATTAGTACAGCTATTAAAGAAGTAACGACCAATGAAGATTTAAGTTTTGATGAAATGAACGAAGTGATGAATGAAATTATGGATGGGAAAGCAAGTGATATCCAAATTGCATCATTATTGACCGCATTAAGTATTAAAAAAGCGACAATTACAGAAATTGCTGGAGCCGCTCAATCAATGCGCGATCATGCAGCAGAGTTTGATGTTAATAAAGCTGCTTTGGATATTGTAGGAACCGGCGGAGATAAATCCAATTCTTTTAATATCTCTACGACAACAGCAATTGTGTTAGCAAGTCTAGGGATTCCAGTTGCTAAACATGGCAATCGAGCAGCTTCTTCAAAAAGTGGTGCAGCTGATATGTTACAAGAACTGGGATTTAACATTAATTTAGATGCAAAGACGAGTGAAGAAATGTTAAGAAAACAACATTTTTGTTTCTTATTTGCTCAAAAATATCATCAATCTATGAAGTATGTTGCCCCGGTTAGAAGGGAATTAGGAATTAAGACGATTTTTAATGTCTTAGGACCATTAGCTAATCCAGCGCATGCAGAACATCAGCTACTAGGGGTTTACGATGAATCATTACTCAAACCAATGGCAACCGTTTTAAAACGATTAGGAGTTATGAATGCGAAGGTCATTTATGGAACTGATGGTTTAGACGAGGCTTCAATTTCTGCACCAACCAAGGTAGTTAGCATTGTGAATGGCGAAATGAAAGAATTTGAAATTACACCAGAACAATTTGGTTTAAAGAGAGGAACAAAGTCTGACATTGTAGGAGGAACTCCCAAAGAAAATGCAGAGATCACAAAATCAATTTTGAATGGTGAACAAGGTGCTAAACGAGACGTAGTTCTATTGAATGCGGGGTTAGCAATCAATACTGTTGATCCTAAAATCGAAATTGGACAAGGAATTAAGATGGCTGCTGAAGCAATTGATAGTGGAAAAGCAATCACAACTTTAAACCAATTATTAACATATTAATTAAGGAGGAGAGAAAAGATGATTTTAGATGATCTCGTTGCGGTAACTAAAACTAGAATTGCAAAAGAAAAAGAAAGCGAACCATTGTCAGTATTGAAGGCAAAAATAAATAAAATGCCAAAAGAAGATCCTGATGAAATTTACGATTTATTTCTAAAACAAGGAATTCATATTATCGGAGAAGTAAAAAAAGCTTCTCCTTCAAAGGGAATTATTGTAAATGATTTTCCATACTTAAAAATTGCGAAAGAATATAGTCAAGCGGGAGTGACAGCAATTTCAGTTCTTACAGAACCTGACTATTTCAAGGGAAGTATTAAATACTTAAATGAAATTACGCAAGAGGTTACGACTCCTGTCTTACGAAAAGATTTTACGATTGATCCATATATGATTTACCAAGCAAAAGCAGCTGGAGCTCGAATCATATTATTAATTGTAGCCATTTTAACAAAAGACCAGTTAAAAGAATATTTGGAACTAGCTCATAATCTTGGATTAGCGGCTATCGTTGAGGCCCATGATGAAAATGAAGTTCAAACAGCAATCTCTGTTGGAGCAAAAATGATTGGCGTTAATAACCGCAACTTAAAAAATTTTACCGTTTCATTTGAAAATAGTATCCATTTAAGAAAATTAGTCCCTAATTCGATTGCATTTATTGCCGAAAGTGGTGTTAAAACTGAAAAAGATATCCAAGAATTGAAGCAAATTGGAGTAAATGGAGTTTTAATTGGTGAAACACTAATGAAATCAAAGGATAAAACGGGATTTATTAAAACAGCGATTGGAGAATGAAAATGACGAAAATAAAGATATGTGGATTAACTGATTTAACGGATGCACAAATTGTTAACGAAGTTCAACCTGATTATGTCGGCTTTGTTTTTGCAAGTGGACGTCACCACATTGACTTTAATCAAGCAAAACGATTACGTGCTTCGATAAATCATTTGATTCCTGCCGTTGGTGTATTTATAAACCCAAAGTTAACTGATGTCTTATCCTTATATAATGAAAAAATAATCCAATTAGTTCAACTTCATGGAAGTGAATCAGAAGAATTTGTTAATGAACTGAAAAAGTTGAACATTCCAGTGATTAAAGTTTTTAAGCCAGAAAAAGAAACTGTCAACGAAACAGAGGCAGATTTAATTTTATTGGATAGTGGAAATGGTTCTGGAATGAAGTTGGATTGGCAAAATTTACCGCATGTCGATAAAAGAAAGTTGATCATCGCCGGCGGAATTACGCCAACAAATGTTAAAAAAGTTATTCAAGAGGTTGGACCACAAATTGTTGATTGCAGCAGTGGTGTTGAAGTTAATGGAAAGAAAGATTATCAGTTAGTTAAAGAAATTGTTGAAATTGCACATGCAAATTAAGGAGTGAATTAAAATGACAAATAAAAAAGGTAGATTTAACGAATATGGTGGCCAATATGTGCCAGAAACATTAATGAGTGAATTGAATAAAATGACAGAAGTGTATGAGGAAGCTAAGAACGATTCTGAGTTTCAATCAGAGTTACATGATTTATTGAATAATTATGCTAATCGACCATCCCTTTTATATTATGCTGAACGAATGACCAAGGATTTGGGTGGAGCAAAGATTTACTTTAAACGTGAAGACTTGAATCATACTGGAGCTCATAAAATTAACAACGTAATTGGGCAAGCATTATTAGCCAAACGAATGGGAAAAAAGCGGTTGATTGCAGAAACTGGTGCTGGTCAACATGGAGTTGCAACGGCCACAATTGCAGCATTGTTTGGGATGGATTGCGATGTGTATATGGGAAAAGAAGATACTGATCGCCAAAAATTGAACGTTTATCGAATGCAGTTATTAGGAGCAACTGTTCACTCAGTTACTTCAGGTTCAATGGTTTTAAAAGATGCTATCAATGCAGCACTTCAAGAATTTGCTAGAAGTGCTGAAGATACATTTTATGTAATGGGTTCAGCAACTGGTCCTCATCCATATCCAATGATCGTTCGAGATTTCCAAAGTGTTATTAGCAAGGAATCCAAAGCACAGATTTTAGATAAAGAAAACCGCTTACCAGATAAAGTAATTGCTTGTGTTGGTGGAGGAAGTAACGCCATTGGCAGTTTTGCTAATTATATTAATGATAAAGATGTTGAGTTAATTGGTGTTGAAGCAGCAGGAAAGGGTGTTGATACTGATTTAACAGCTGCCACAATTGAAAAGGGACGCTTAGGTGTGTTCCATGGAATGAAATCGCTCTTCTTACAAAATCAAACTGGTCAAATTAAACCGGTCTACTCAATTTCTGCTGGTTTAGATTATCCAGGAGTTGGGCCTGAACATGCAGCTTTAGCGGCATCAAAACGTGCTCAATACGTTGGAATCACTGATGATGAAGCGGTAGATGCTTTTGAGTATATTGCAAAACAGGAAGGAATTATTGCAGCAATCGAAAGTTGTCATGCCGTTGCTTACGTTAAAAAAATAGCTCCGAAGATGGATAAGGATCAAATTATTATTTGTACATTATCTGGCCGAGGAGATAAAGATGTTGCTGCAATTGCTAAATACAGGGGAGTGGATTTAAATGAGTAGATTAGAAGAGACTTTGAAAAATAAAAAGAGCTTTATTGCATTTGTAACCGCTAATGATCCGGATATGGAGACAACAGTTGAAAATGTCGTCTCTTTAGCTAAGAATGGGGCGGATGTAGTTGAAATCGGGATTCCTTTTTCTGACCCAGTGGCTGATGGTCCAGTGATTCAAAAAGCTGATTTAAGAGCTTTAAGAAATCCAGATTTACCAATTAAAGATATTTTTAATGCCATAAAAGAAATTAGAAAACAAACCAATGTTCCACTTGTTTTTTTAACTTATTTAAATGTAGTTCTTCAATACGGTTATGATAAATTTTGTCAGGATTGCCAAAAGTTTGAAGTTGATGGGATGATCGTTCCAGACTTGCCTTATGAAGAACAAGAAGAGTTATTACCATTTACTCAGAAGTATAATGTTGATTTGATATCATTGATAACACCAAATTCGTTAGAACGAGTTCCAATGATTGCTAAACGTGCCCAGGGTTTTATTTATTTAGTATCTTCACTTGGAGTGACTGGTGAGAGAGAAGAATTTTCTGATAAATTAAATAAATTAGTCATGGAAATTAAGAAATACACTGACGTTCCAGTTGAGATTGGCTTTGGAATTCATTCTGCGTCACAGGCTAAGGAAATGAGTAAAATTTCTGATGGAGTTATCATTGGATCTGCATTTGTAAAGTTGGTTGAAAAATACCAAAAGGACGCACCAAATAAAGTCGGTGAATTTGCAAACGAAATAAAAAAATCAATTTCAAAATCATAAAATGATTCTTATTAAATAGCAACTCTTAGATTTATATAAATCTAGGAGTTTTGTTATTGATAAATTTATTTGATATTATTAAGCATTGCTTTTGATAAATAACATTTAATTTGTTAAGCTTTAATTGACCTATAGGCAAGTGAGGAGGGTTAGTATGACGCAAAGAGAAGAATTAGATAATATTCATAAAAAAGCTCTTGATAAAGAAAATGAATTAAAAAAAGAACTCCAAGATAATGAAAATAAGTTACAAGAAGAAACGCGGAATGCTGAAAATCAAGTTTATTTAAAGTATGGGAAACGTTCTTTGGAACGCTTGGATGAAATTGGTAAAAGATTAGGATTGAAAACAAGTATTATTGATATGAATGATGCTCAATTCTATGATTTTATGGATGAATATTTAACCAATTATCCAGATAAGAAATGATTGGATGATTTTTTGTTAAGAATACATGAGAGAGTTTTATTAATGAGAAATACATATTATTAAGTGGAGTAAGTAAAATGGGTGAAATAAAGAATCAAAAAAATCATGAGTATGTAGATACAATGTTTCAAAAGCATCATACGTTAAGCACATTAAGAACATTGAGTATTACCATTATTTTTTGGATTATTGTATTATTTCCGTTTGTATTCGTTGCTTTTAGATTACTTTGGTTGATTCGCAAAGGGTGGATGGTAATAACTTTAGTCACATTGGTTTTATTCTTTGTGGGGTGGGGAGTCATTTTAGCATTAATATCATTATTCCTGGTGGTATATAACAATGCGCAAACCATGCTTCAAGAATATAATAGTCGAATGTATAATCAAGAAGCATTATCTAAAAAAGAAAAAATTTTCCATAACTATTTTAAAAATCATTTTGGTGATGATATTCATGAAAGAGATTTTTATGATGTAACTCCAGATCAAAACCTACCATTAAATATCTTTATGGATATGTACAAGGATCAAAAGGTGGATAAAAAAGATGGTAATTAAAGGGCTTAAGAATATTCTATTGTTTAGCTGGCTTTGTTATCCAATTTTAGCAGCTTGGTATACTATTTTTGGAATGATTTGGTATAATCATTTATTTTTTAACCCGTTTAAGCATTTATTTAAGGTCAAAGATCAACCGTTCGTTTCAATCGTGATTTCTGCTCATAATGAGCATTCAACCTTGAGAAGAACAGTTACATATTTAGCAACGAAGCTGTATTATTCAAACTATGAAATTTTAATTGCTAATGACGGTTCGACTGACGATACTTTGGAGATTGCTCGGGAATTAAAACATAAATATCATAATATTAGAATAATTAATATTCAAAAGAACAACGGAAAAGCCCATGCTTTGAACGTTGCAATTGGTTTTGCCAAGGGTGATTTTATCTTAGTTAATGATGCAGATGTTTGGCCTGAAAGATACGCTTTGCAAAAATATATGAATTATTTTAAGGGCCAACAGTTCCAAAATGTAGGAGCTGTAAC
Source organism: Nicoliella sp. ESL1149 (assembly GCF_058107265.1). Lineage (NCBI taxonomy): Bacteria > Bacillati > Bacillota > Bacilli > Lactobacillales > Lactobacillaceae > Nicoliella > Nicoliella sp. ESL1149. Next base: position 419,962 of record NZ_JBYLUE010000004.1, read on the forward strand.
AGCCAATATGAATGTTTATAATCGAAGTAGTGCAATCGATAAATCTGAAGTTGTTGAATTTACTAGTATTATTAGTGGTTTAAAAAAGACACAAGCAGCATTGACCAATAATATGTATGCGGTTAGTGGAGCTAATACTGTTTTTAGAAAAACTGCTTTGATCGATGTCGGTGGTTTTAGACAAAATCGGTCGACTGAAGATATCAGTATTACTTGGGACATGGGATTATACGATTGGGGGACATGTTTTGCTCCTAATATCCTATGCCACATGTCAGTTCCTAGTACTGCTTATGCTTTATATAAACAACGGAAAAGATGGTCTCAAGGTGGAACTGAAGTCTGGTTATCTAATTTCGGTCGGCTAATCCTTTATGCTAAGGATATGTATAAACGAATTCCAATTTATTTTGATACGACCTTAAGTATTAGTTGGGGATTTTTATATTTTAGTTCTTTTATTTATACGATGGGATTAAGTATTTTTTATGCCGTTTCAGGTAATTTTCTAGCATTATGGAATTTTTGGTCGATAATTATGTCATTGATGTGTATTGAATATATAGTTGGGATGCTGCAATTAGGAATTGCATTTTACTATGATCGAAATCACAATAAAATGAATTATCTTTGTTTCGCACCACTTTATGTAAATACAATGTGGATGATTGGCCCTTTGTCCATCATTACGACATTCTATGGAGCAATTAAAACTGTTTTTGGAAAAGTGCATTCAATGACATGGGCTAGTTCACGGAATAATAAATAACTGTAAAGGAGTAGCAATAAATTGACTTTAATATTATTTTATTTTAGTTTGATTAGTATTGTTTTAATGCTAATATTGTTTATTTTTAGCTATAAACAATTTGATCGAATTCTAAAAGTGTTTTTATTAATTGCGTTAGTTCCTTTTATAGTTGTTGTTTTCTTGACCTATCCAAGTAGCATTACGAACTATCAAATGGTTAAAGAGATTGACCAGATTGAACCAACGTACTATCACACGATTACGAACGTTAATAGTAACGCATTAGAAACAATGGGAAAATATAATGAAGAACGATTTATTCCTGGTCGTCATCGAATTGTGGTTACAGTAAATATGACAATTAATAGTAAATTAGTTAATATTAATCAGTTGAATCAATGTCGCCAGTACTTACTTGATATTAGTAATGATAGACGTAGTTCTGGAATTAGTACGCCCAAGGTAAAAATCATGGTTGATTTTTATCATAATGGAAAAATGATTGGTAGGGTTCCAGCAGAACAAATTTGGGTATATGACAAATTACATAATCATATTTTGGTTTGTGGTAAGACTAAGCGTGATTTGATTTATACTAAGAATATTAATTAAAATTATTCATTAAAAAAGACACTATCATTTTAGATAGTGTCTTTTTGTAAACATAATTATTTGAACCAGTGACTATGTTTGTTAGCAAATACAAAGTAAAATGTGTTTTTTGTTGGTTGATACTGATATCCCTTAACTACATATCCACCACCAGTACTCATGATCCAACTAGATATTTTCATATGAGAACCTGGAGCTATACCACCAACTTTTTTAAATTTATTATTAGCTTCACAATTACCAATGATAACTTTGTAAACATTTTTAGATTGTAAAACAGTAACTTTATGAGTTGCTGCAGATGTATATTCATAACCTGTTGATTTAGCATTAGCAGTTGCTGATAATCCTAAAATGAACATTGATGATAACGTTAGTATTAATAGTAATTTTTTCATTATTTTCTCCTATTTGTGTAGTGTTTGATTATCCATTCCAGAATGGAACTTTAAATTGCTTCCGGATTTAGTTAATGTGAATGGTTGGGATGAGTTGCTGTGATTACTTTTCCATTTATTATGTTCTACTTTTTTTAATTTTACATTCTTCCCGTTAACAGTAGCGTGGTTTCCACTGATAGATATATTTAATGATTTAGTATGCCAATATCCACTAATTGATGATGCATTTGATACAACAGGTGTAGCTACTGATAATGTAGTGGCTATCATAATTCCTAATAAAATTTTTTTCATAATAAAATCTCCTAAAAATTATTTATGCAACTACTCAAGGATAGCAAAATTAAAAGCACTCTACCATAATAAGTAGGGTGCTTATTTTTAGAAAATTGCCATTATAATAATAGCGAGAATGAATATTCCAAATAAGGTCATCATGCAACCACATCCTAAGTTCATAAGGCCAGCTCCAAAGTATCCTAAGGCTTCAATAAAGCCATAATCATCGTTATCGTTCATAAAAAATTCCTTTACTTATTCAGCTTTTATAGTCGCCAGCTTTGGACTAATAATTATAGTGTAATAGCACCAGTGATTAATGTAACAACAGCAATAATAAATGATGTCCAAAAATTCATAACTCTTTTTCTGTATTCTGGATCATCAGTGTTTTTATCATGCTGATAATAATATTTAATCATTGAAATGAAATAAAAAATCATAGTAATCAAAGATATTAAGGATATGGTTAAGAAAAAGTAACCAATCATCTCATTTCTGTTTATTAATTAACTTATCTAGTTTGTCATTCAAAACTTTGTTTTCTTTTTCAATTTTTCTAAGTTTTTTAAGAATTAAATCAGTATTGTCTTCGTTATTACTACTATCAAAATATGATGTAATAGCACTTGTAAGGGAACCAATCACACCTATACCAGTAAACATTAATATAATAGCAGCAAGTTTTCCTAAGGATGTTTTAGGAGAAATATCACCATATCCTACGGTTGTCGTAGTAGTAATAGCCCACCAGATAGATTCAGCAAAGGGAACATTTTCCGCTAATGAATAAATCATTGAAGCAAGTAATATTAAAAAAGAAGCAATCATCAATACATATATTAAATCGTTAGTTTTTAAAAACTTCTTAGCGTTTTTACTGAACTTCCCTACGATACCAATAAATCTAATCATTCTCATTAGTTTAAGCAATCTTAGTAGTCTTGCCATTCTTGCTATTCTAAAAACTGAAAAGAATGAATCAAATGGGATGATAGCAAGAAGATCAAATATATTATGCTTAAAGAAATACCACTTGTTTTTAGCTAAAAATAAACGAGTAAAGTAATCTATTGCAAATATTATTAATATACCATTATCAATGTATATCCAAGGTGATTTAAGAAGATTTATCTTTCTATTATAATCAAGAACAAAAAGAACAATTGATATTAAACCTAATAATGACATTCCAAGAATATATATTTTAGTACCATTTTTATATATAGGAGAATCTTTATTAATTTTTTTCTTCATTATTTTTACCATACATACTTTCTTGTAAACCAGATACCTTCATCTATTAATTGTTATGGAATATATAACTTTCAATAATAAGCAGTAAATTTTCAGATGAATAGTGATGTCTAGAACTATCAGATTAGATGATTTTTCTGCATTCATGTTAGTTATGCAATCTTTATTGTAATAATATTTACATACTCATGCAACACGTGCACTATTTCATGATTAGTTATGGAAAATTCAACTTTTTGTTCATATTAATAAGTATCAATTATTTGAAGTTTCTTAAGTTAATAATTATTTTAACGGTTTGTTAGAATTTGTGTTATCTTTTTGATTATATTATGTATACCAATTAAAAAAACTAGACTTTATAAGTTATTTTCTAGATGTCTATGTTTAAAAAAGATAAGGGTATTACCGGGAAAAATGAAATTTGTAATAATTAAATAAAATTAACATTAAAATTTACATTCTCTTTACATAATCTTGATTTCCAATTTACATTCAGTTGTTAAACTGTATTTGTAATCAAGTAAGAAAACAAATACTTAGGAGCGTGATTGGAAGATGTTAAAAGGTAAAAAGGTTTTAATGGCAGTAGCTACTGTTGGTTTAATTGGTTTAGGATTAGCAGGATGTGGAAATAGTTCTTCATCTAGTAATGGTGGTTCTAGTTCAAATAGTTCTACTAAAATTACTGCCGTTGGTTCAACTGCATTACAACCCTTAGTTGAACAAGCATCTAGTCAATTTCAAAAGGATAACAAGGGAGTTTCCATTGATGTTCAAGGTGGGGGTTCCGGGACTGGTTTAAGTCAAGTTCAACAAAAAGCAGTTACAATTGGTGATTCAGATATCTTTGCTGAAAAGCAACCAGGAATTAAACCTGATCAATTAGTTGATCATCAAGTTGCCGTTGTTGGAATGGCTCCAGTTGTTAACAAGAAGACTGGCGTTAAGAACGTTACTATGGCTCAATTGAAGAAAATCTTTACTGGTAAGATTACTAACTGGAAACAAGTTGGTGGTAAGAACCAAAAGATTACCGTTGTTAACCGTGTAAAGGGTAGTGGAACTAGAGCAACCTTTGAACAAGCCGTTTTAGGTGGTGCTTCAGCAATGAAAGCTCAAGAACAAGATTCAAATGGTGCTGTTCAAAAGATTGTTAGCTCAACTCCAGGGGCTGTAAGTTACTTAGCATTTTCATTCTTAAAGAGTAATGGTCTACAACCACTTTCGATTAATGGTGTAAAACCAGTTGATTCTAATGTTGAAACTAACAAGTGGAAGATTTGGTCTTACGAACACATGTACACTACTAAGAACCCAAGCAAGAACACTCTTAAGTTCATTAACTACATCAAGTCTAACGATGTCCAAAACACGTTAGTTAAGAAATTAGGATACATCAACATTCACAACATGAAAGTAACCAAGAATGCTGATAACAAGGTTACTAACAAGTAATTTAATTTAAAATATTAAACACTTCCTTAATTTGGAAGTGTTTTTATTTTACTATTATTAGTTGTACTTTATGTCTTTTAGTTAATCGACTTTATCACTATCTTTATTAGTCTTAAATCCATTGATAGTAACAAAAGATAACGTTGATAAAATGACAATTGGTGGAAAAACAAGGGATAAGATTAGAACTATAAAAATTGTTATCCAGTAAGGAAGACTAACTAGTCGTTTATAAATTGGCATGTTTTTGATTCTTTCGGGATGATTATTCTCTGCTTCTAATTGGTTAGCAATTGCTGTACTTAAGATTCTGAATGTAAATCCCCAAAATGAGAAAACCAATAAATAAAATATTTCAGGATCACGATAGTCAATGAATTTTCCAACCCAACCGGTAGCTAATGGTAAAAGAGACATTGAGAATAACCATAAATTATTTAACCAGTAAATCTTTTTAGAAATGTGATTAACGATTGAAATCATATAGTGATGGTTGTACCAAGCGGTACCTATAAAGATAAAACTAGCAATATAAGCTAAAAAATAAGGCGCAGTGTCAAATAAAGCACTGAAATTTGGACTTGATGGGGTTTTTAATTCTAAAACCATAATCGTTACTATAATGGCAACGATAGCGTCAGTAAAAGCTTCAAAACGTGATTTTTTCATTATTTTTCTCCTTAAAATTAATTTTCTTTGAGCAATGTGTTAATTTCTGTATTTAGTTGTTTATCATTAAAGAACTTTGCGATTGTTTTTAACTGAATTAGATTTTTGCGTCCTTTCTCTGGATTTAAATAAAGGAAATCAATTTTTGCTGAAAAAATTAATCCAATTAAGTGGTATCCGTTCATGGTTATTCCATCAGTCATTTCTAAGTATTGATTTAAATATTTTTTAGCATTATTCAAATCTTGATTATCGATCATTAAATTAATGCAATTGATGATGGCGCTTGCTAACATAATGTGACTATTAGGGAAAAATTGATATTTTTGACGGATCTTAAGAACCTCCTTTAAAAGAGTCATCATTAGATTATAGGGCAACATAAAAGCAGTATTGCTAAAAAATTGGATGTCAGATAATGTCCATGTTTGGATATTTGTAAAGTAATTGATAATAATCGCTAATTCATCTTTTGGTAATGGTAGATGATGATAATAAGCGTTTAAAAGTCGGTAACCAGCTAATTGGTATTTATTAAAATCAATTTGATTATCTTCAACAAATTGAATTAACATTTTAAAATCATTTTCTTGCCATTCGTCCCATATTCTAGAAAGTTTGAATTTAAGATATTCAGATTTAGTTGGTTGATATTGATTATGGATCCATAAAAATTCATCCATTTTTAACGTTAAATGATTTAAAACCAGATTAAATTTATCAGCGGCTAACGTTCGTTCCCCTTTTTCAAACTTAATTGCATTCGTTTTTGAGCAAATTTTATGATATACATTTTTCATTGTGAATCCCTTGGAAAGTCTAATCATTTTAATCGTTTTACCATACATAAATTATCACCTATTCATATTAAAGATAACAATTGTTTACCTTTTAGTATTAATTATAGCTTAAACGTTATATTAAATGTATTAAGAGGTGATTAATATGAAAATTTTCCTGCAACAGAATAATAAATTTTTACACTTAGTTGGAATTAATTTAATTTCAAAAATTGGTGATCGATTATTTTATACAACACTTCTTACAATTGCATCAGTTTTACCAAACCCTAGTATTTCGATAACATTAGTTTCTTTGTCAGAAATGGTTCCCATTTTGTTGGGCTTCATATTGGGGAGTATTGCAGATATAAAGAATAATAAAGTAATTTTAATTATGAAAAATTCATTTTTTAGATTTCTAATTTATTTATTAATTGGTTATTTAATGGGTTATCATCGTACTTTTATAATTGTTTTATGTATTATAATTTTGAATTTATTATCTGGAGTTTTAGGTAATTATACATCCGCTTTGATTGCACCATTCACTAAATTAATGGTCGTAACTAAAGATATGACCATCGTCCAAAGTTTTATTAGTACATCAACACAATTAGTGAATGTAATTGCGACTTTTGCGGGGGCGTTTTTACTATTTAGCATAGGTGCAAAACGATTAGCTGATGTTAATGCTTTAGTATTTTTGTTAGTGATTTTAGGATTAATCGTAATCAAATCAACAATGGAAGATCAAGAAAAAAAGCTGAGTTTCAAAAAAGAAAATCGTTTTAATATTAGTTTAATAACGAATAATTTTAAAATGATTTTTAAAGATTCGATAATTGCAAATAACATTGTTCAAATTTCGTTACTGAACGGTTTTGTTGGAGCATTGGAACCATTATTTGTTTTATTTTTAAATCAACGTCCTGATAGCTTCTTAACAAAACCAATTTCGATTGCAATTTTATCAGGTAGCATAACGTTAGCAGTTCTTTTAGGTACCATGATAACTACTCAATACTTTACAAAATGGACAAATAATAAAATATATCAAGTCTCAAATTTCTTTCTTATTTTGACAGGAATATCATTTTTTATTGATAATCCTTATTTATTGATTTTTTCATCTGACATTGTGAGTTTCTTTTTAGGAATTACTTTACCACGGTTCACTTCATATGTGATGAACCATTATCCAACAGAAAAAATAAGCGGCATTATAACAACTATTAATTCAGCAATTCTTATCATGCCACCTTTAACATCGATTTTATTTCCTTTAATTGCGGGAATTGGAATGAAATATGTTTTTTCTTTATTGATATTATATGGATTTTGCCTAATAATCGAAAATTATTTAATTACCAAAAATTAAATTAAATTAAATTCTTTATTGCATTTTAATTTTTATTGTGTTTTAATTAAGACAATCTTATTTGAAAGGAATAGTTTATTATGAATAGTTTATTATTAAATCAAAATTATTTTTATGGCTTTTATTACTGGAACTAACATGTTCGCATATGTGATGCGGACGTGGAAAACGTTCGCATCTAAGTAGTAAAGTCATATTTGATTTTATCTAGCTAGATGTGAAATTCATCTAGCTAGGAACTATTTGTAATTGATGTTTCTTTAACGAAACTAAAACTGCACTCCAAAACCAGCTAGGTGAATTAAATCACTTAGCTGGTTTTTTATTTTGAATTTTGAAAGGAAGCTTTTGATTATGAGTAATATTGATATTGATGGACACACTTTTTTGATTGGTTTGATGGCATACCCAATTAGACACTCGATGTCGCCTACAATGCATAACGCTGCTTTTAAGGAATTAAATCTTAACTACGCATACTTAGCTTTTGACATTGATTCAGATAGATTAAAAGCAGGGGTTGATGCAATTAGAACTCTTGATATGCGAGGCATTAATGTTTCAATGCCAAATAAACAAAATATTATTAAATACTTAGATAAATTAGATATTTCTGCTGAATTGAATCATGCAGTTAATACTGTTGTTAATGATAATGGGGTTTTAACTGGTTACACTACTGATGGAATTGGCTTTGTTAATGATCTTAAGAAAAAGGGCCACCCAGTAAAGGGGAAAACAATGGTCCTTGCTGGAGCAGGTGGTGCAGGAACGCCAATTGCAATTCAATCTGCTATGGATGGACTTGAAAAATTAACGATTTTTAATCGGAATGATTCTAAGCTAGAAAATGCAAAACGAATTGCTAAAATTATTAACGATCGAACTGATTGTAAAGCCGAAGTTGTTGATTTAGAAAATCAAGCAGCATTTAAAGCAGCCATTTCAAAAGCTGACATCTACTGTGATGCAACAGGAGTTGGCATGAAACCATTAGAAGATAAGAGTTTGGTTACGGATACAAGTTGTTTTCATAAAGACTTAGTTGTCTTCGATACGGTTTATGCACCTCGTGAAACAAAATTAATGAAGATTGCTAAAAAAGCAGGTCTTAAACACGTTTACAACGGGTTAGGAATGATGATTGAACAAGGAGCAGCTTCATTCAAACTATGGACTGGTCAAGACATGCCAATTGAAGTTGTTGAAAAGGCAATTGAAAAAAAGGATCGACTTAATCATGAAAAAAATTAAAATAAAGGGATTAGAACTGAATAATAAAAGTTCACATATTGCAGTCCCAATCACTGGAAAAAACATTGCTGAAATTAAGAAACAATTACTCAATATTAATGCTGACGATATTGACATGATTGAGTTTAGAATTGATTTTTTAGATAAAGTTGATAAAGAAAATGTTATTACTGCTAAGAAAATAATTAATGAACAATTTCCGCAAATACCATTACTTGCGACGATTAGAACTAATTCAGAAGGTGGCAATTTTAGCGGAAACGATGATGAATATTTAAATGCTTTATTGATGTTAAGTCAGATCCAGTTCGATTTGATTGATGCTGAAATTAGTCGTTCTAATGTTGAATCCGTGATAAATAAAATCAAGACTAATCATCAATTGATCATTGGAAGTTACCATAATTTTGATCAAACACCAACAAATGAATTCTTAATGCAAACTTGGACAAAGATGCAAACATTAGGTTGTAATATTGCAAAGATTGCAGTGATGCCAAATGATATTAATGATGTTTTGAGATTTATGCAAATTTCACACGAAGCTGATCAAAAGTTATCGATTCCAATTATTAGTATGGAAATGGGGCAACTTGGGATGTTAACGAGATTAAGTGGGATGTTAACTGGTTCAATTATTACTTTTGGGAGTACTTCCAAGCGTACTGCATCTGCACCTGGTCAAATTGACAGTCATTTATTGAAACAAATTTTAGAGGTAACGTCGTTAAATTAAGGAGGAAAAACAATGAATCAGATTAGACTAAGGTTAGGATTATTTTTAAATTATTTTGTTCATGGTTTTGCCTTGATTATTTTAACCCAAAACCTATTACCACTAGCTCATAATTGGAATAGTAAAATTGAAGTTGCATCATTTGTTCTTTCTGGAATAGGAATCGGTCGGTTGATTGCATATTTAATCATGGGTTTTATCTCAGATCGATATGGCAGAAAAACGACATTGTTAATTGGAATGTTCACTTACTTAATCTTTTTTATTGTTACCCCAATTAATCATATGCTTGTAGTCGCCTACGGGATGTCGATTATCGCTGGAATTGCTAATTCAGCCTTAGATTCAGCTACTTATCCTTTGTTTACGGAACTAGAAAATAATAACAGTTCAAGTAGTATCTTGTTAAAAGCTTTTATTTCAGTTGGTGAGTTCTTGTTACCACTTATTGTGTTATTTTTGAAGGAACATCAATTATGGTTTGGAATTTCTTTTTACATTCCAGCAATAGTATTAATTCTTAACTTGATTAATCTAGTCCCTTATCATTTTCCAAAATTTAGCAATAAAACTGAGACTGAAAAAATAAATCAAAAATCTATTGTGAACTTTTCAAAGATTATTTTGACAATTGCGTTGTTTATTTATGGTTTTACTTCTATGGCGGTTATGATTTGGTTTACTCAATGGATCACAATCTTTGCTGATAAAATTGGTTTTAGCACGATTACATCACACTTATTGTTATCACTTTACAGCATTGGATCTATTACTGGAGTAATTATTTCGTTTATTGTTTTAAAAAAGTATGATATTCAAAAATTATTGTTCTTGGTTTTGAACATTATTTCGTTAATTTCCATTACAATCGTTTGTTTTAGTAGGGTCCAGGAATTATCATATGTCGCTGCTTTTGTATTTGGATTTAGTGCGGCAGGTGGAATAATGCAGATGGCTTTGAACCAACTGTTAACCATTTTCCCAGAACACAAGGGAATCTTTACTGGAGTTTTCTTCATGTTTGGTAGTATTGCATCATTTCTTATTCCCATTATCACTGGATTATTAATTCATTTTGGAGAAGAAAACATATTGAATGGTGATATTGTAATTGCATTTATAAGTATGGTTGTGGCAATTATTACGTTTATTATTAAGCCACTTTCAATAAATAATCGGTAATACTTCAATATTAATATTTAAAGCTTGATTTAAGACAAGCTTTTGATAAAATTGAGTAAACAAATTTAATCAGAGAAGATGATCTAAATGCTCAATATAATTGGACGTAACGTTATAGAGTCTCATCTACTTCAAAAATTTTCCCACATTAATAGTGGAATTGAAGTTGAACATTTTAGAATTGATTATAATGGACAATTAAGTAAACATCATTATCCAAAGGAAATTGGGAAACAGGCTGAGAACCACTGGATTACAAATGATTATTTACAAACCATGCCAGAAATTGTGACTCCTCCCGCACAAAATGATTTAGAAACGCTTCATTTTGGACATGTTCTGACCAATACACTGAGACAGCATTTGGAATCTGATGAATTGTTATGGTCATTATCAATGCCACCCGTTCTACCCAATGTTAAAACTTGTGATATGCTTGCTAAGGGTGATAACGAAGAAAAAAATAAATATTTTGATTATATTGCTGATAAATATGGAATTACTCATGGGGCACCATGTGGAACGCATATTAATCTAAGCTTTAATGATCAACTTTTGAATCACTTAGCCAATCAAATGTCGAATAAATATGATAACATTGCAGATTTACGGAATCATATTTATCCATTAGTTGCAATTGGTTTCCTTAAATATCGATGGTTCTTAACTTATTTATTTGGAGCCAGCCCTGTTGCTCAAGCCAATTATTTTGAAGATGATAATAAGAATCGTCCAGCTCATCTACTAAGAAGTCTACGTCAGAGTTCATTCGGTTTTATTGATACGATATCTATGGATTATACTAGTGCAGATCGCTATGAAAAGCGATTAGCTGAAAAACTCGCAGATGGAAGTATTCTTAAATTAGCCGAGTTTCATGGACCAATGCGTTATCGTGGAAAAGATATTCGTAAACATGGAATTGAATATATTGAGCTGCGAATGTTTGATGTAGATCCGTTCAACGATGTTGGAATTAAAGCATCGACATTATTATTCGTTCAATTATTGATGATTTATTTTGCAATGACTGGAGAGCAAGAAACAGAAGATGGGATTGCCTTAAATTTAAAATCTAATCAAATGAATGAACAAATCGCCTTAGAGAATCCGAATGAAAAGTGTTCTATGAATGACCAAGCATTATCCTTTATTAGGGATTTACGGATGTTTGTTGAAACTACTGATTTAGGAACGATTTATGATGAGCTTTTAGATCAGGTCGAAGAACAATTTTATCATCCTGAACAGACCATTAGTGGTAAGTTAGTTCAACGGATAAAAAATGGGTCACTATTAAATTTTGGAATTGGACAAGCAATTAAATACCAAAAAGCAAGTGAACATTCTATTTTTAAATACGATTTATTTGGTAAAAACGATGGTAATATTTCAGCCACTGAATTAAAAAATGAAATTTTAAAAAATAATTAATGTAATTGACTAATCTATTTTTGGATTGGTCTTTTTCTTTATAAAAGATAATTTACATATCCTTTACAAACAATTCATTTTCAATTTACATTCCTTTGCTAAAATACTATTTGTAAGTATGAAATAGTGATTGGGGTTTAATTATTGGAATTCTTTATTTCTTCGCATATCACTTCAACTTATTTAAAATATCAATAAAAAGGAATATAAACGCCTTTACATTCATATTTACAAATGTTTACAAAAAATTTACATTCCGTCCAAATTAAATTTACATTCCTTTGTTAAAATTTAACTAATAAGTTAAGTGATGAACGAGGAGAGATAGAATATGTTTCGTTTGAAACGATTATTATCAGTATCAATTGCTGCCGGAGCACTAATTATGTTGGCCGGATGTAATTCAAATACCAAAAAGGTTACAGCTGTTGGATCAACAGCTTTACAACCATTGGTTGAACAGGCTTCTGAACAGTATCAAAAAAGCGGCCATCATACAATGATGAATATTCAAGGTGGTGGATCCGGGACTGGATTAAGTCAAGTTCAACAAAAAGCGGTTACGATTGGTGATTCTGATGTGTTTGCAGAAAAGCAAAAGGGAATTAAAGCAAACGAACTGATAGATCATAAGGTTGCTGTTGTTGGGATGGCACCAATTGTTAGTAAATCTAATGGTGTTAAAAACCTAACCATGAAACAATTGCGTGATATTTTTACTGGAAAAATCAAAAATTGGAAACAAGTTGGTGGAAAGAACATCCCAGTAACGGTGATTGATCGGGTTAAAGGAAGCGGAACTAGAAATACATTTGAACAAAATGTATTAGATGGGAAGCAACCGATTAAAGCTCAAGAACAAGATTCGAACGGAACAGTTCAAAAAATTGTTGGGAGCACTCCTGGTGCGATAAGTTATGTTTCCTTTTTCTTCATTAATGGAAGTGGTGCAAAACCAATTTCAATTGATGGAGTTAAACCAACTGACAAAAATGTTTCGAAAAACAAATGGAAAATTTGGTCTTATGAACATATGTACACAACGAAACATCCTGACAAAGAAACGATTAAATTTATTAAATATATAGAATCACCAGCAATTCAAAAGCAAGTTGTTCCAAAAATGGGTTACATCAGTATCCATAATATGAAAGTTGTCAAAAATGCAGATAATGTTGTAACCAAGAAATAAAGGTTGGAGGATATTATGGAAGATATAAAGAAGAAGTTAACCAGTTCTTCACGAGAGACTAATCAGGAAAGATATGGGAAAACGTTAAGTTATCTGAGTATTGTTGGAATCATGGCGTTAGTTCTTTTGATCTTATACTTCATCATTTCGTTTGGGGTTGCAACATTTACTCAGGATCATGGTAGTTTAACTGATTTTCTTACTAAAACGAATTGGAACCCAGGTCAATTGAACGATAAAGGCCAACCTTTGATTGGGGCGTTACCAATGATTACGACTTCCTTTGCAGTAACTTTTCTATCTGCTTTGGTAGCAACACCATTTGCCGTTGCCGTTGCCGTATTCATGACGATTATTGCTCCTAAAAAAGGAAGTCGTTTCTTACGTTCGATCATTGAATTATTAGTCGGAATTCCTTCCGTTGTTTATGGATTTATTGGTTTAACGATTATTGTTCCATTAGTTAGACACTTATATGGTGGAACTGGTTTTGGGATTCTTTCTGGAACGATTGTATTGTTCGTTATGGTTCTTCCTACTATTACTTCAATGTCAGTTGATAGTTTGAACTCAGTTCCTAGTTACTATTTATCAGCGTCAGCTGCATTAGGGGCTACGAGGTGGCAAACCATTTACAAAGTTATGTTGAGAGCGGCTACTCCAGGAATTTTAACCGCTGTTATTTTTGGGATGGCCAGAGCTTTTGGTGAAGCATTAGCTGTTCAAATGGTTATCGGGAATGCAACATTAATGCCACATAACTTATTGACTCCATCTGCAACCTTGACGAGTCAATTAACGACTGGAATTGGGAACACCGTCATGGGAACAACTTCGAATAATGCATTATGGTCATTAGCATTAGTCTTATTATTAATGTCATTAGTCTTCAATATTATTGTGAAATTAATTGGTAGAAAGGGACGGTTTTAAAAATGAATGCAAAATTAGTTAATAAAATTGCTAATGGTGTCATCTATCTTTTAGTTGCTACGATCGTATTGATTTTGGCATTATTAGTGGGGTACATTTTAGTAACCGGAGTTCCTCATCTTTCTTGGCACTTTTTGACTTCACCAGCACAATCAATTCAAGCGGGTGGAGGGATTCGAGATCAATTATTCAACTCGATTTATCTATTAGTCCTAACACTAATTATTTCTTTCCCATTATCACTTGGAGCTGGAATTTACTTAGCTGAATATGCTCCTAAGAACTGGATTACAGATATTGTAAGAACTGCGATTGAAGTTTTGAGTTCATTACCTTCCATTATCGTTGGATTGTTTGCATATTTATTATTCGTTATTAAATTTCAATTTGGTTTCTCAATTTTATCAGGTGCGATTGCGTTAACATTCTTTAATTTACCTTTGCTAACTAGTAGCATTGAAGGAGCATTGACTTCTGTTCCCCGTCTTCAAAGAGAAGCTGGACTAGCTTTGGGACTTTCGAATTGGAAGACAATTACACGGGTCATTTTACCAAATGCGATTCCTGGAATTTTAACTGGAATTATCTTAAGCTCAGGACGTGTTTTTGGGGAAGCTGCTGCATTGATTTATACTGCTGGAGCAAGTGCACCAGTAATCAGTTACACGAATTGGAATCCATTCAGTTCCGCTAGTTTCTTAAATCCAATGCGTCCTGCTGAAACATTAGCAGTTCATATTTGGAAGGTCAATAGTGAAGGAATTACACCTGATGCCCATGCAATTTCAAGTGGGGCTTCAGCAGTCTTGATCATTGTTATTTTAATTTTTAACTTCAGTGCTCATTGGCTTGGAAATCATCTTTACAAGAAATTAACATCTGGTAAATAGGAAGGAAATTCATTATGACAGAAGTAGATTTAAGCAAGACTTATTTTGCAACTAATGATAATCCCAAAGCAATTAGTACGGAAGGCATCCAAGTTTTTTATGGAAATAACCATGCATTTCATGATGGCACTCTTTCTTTTTCAAAGAATAAGATCACAGCTATCATTGGGGCTTCCGGATCTGGGAAGTCGACCTATTTAAGATGTCTTAACCGAATGAACGATGGTCGAGCGCGAGTTGAAGGTAAGATCATGTATAAAGGTGTTGATATCAATTCTTCCAACATCAATGTATATGAAGTTCGCAAGAATATTGGAATGGTATTTCAACGGCCAAATCCATTTGCGAAGTCAATTCGCCAAAACATTACGTTTGCTTTAAAGCAAAATGGAATCAAAGATAAGCATGTTTTAGAGCAACGAGTTGAAGAAAGCTTGAAGGGAGCCGCCCTTTGGGATGAAGTTAAGGATCGTTTGGACGAAAGCGGAATGTCTCTTTCAGGTGGACAAGCTCAACGGCTTTGTATTGCCCGTGCAATTGCTATGAAACCAGATATCTTATTAATGGATGAACCTGCCAGTGCTTTGGATCCAATTTCGACTGCTAAAGTTGAATCAACGTTGCTTGAATTAAAGAAACAATTTACAATTATCATTGTGACGCATAATATGCAACAAGCTTCCCGGATTAGTGATGAAACAGCATTCTTCCATTTAGGTCGGCCAATTGAATTTGATGAAACTGAAAACATTTTCACCAGACCAAAAATGAAGTTAACGAATGATTATGTTTCAGGTAACTTTGGCTAGGAGGATGAATGATGACAACTAAGCATAGAAAAATTATCTCAAGTGAAGGAGTTCGTTTATACTATGGTAAAAGCGAAGCCCTTCACGGGATAAATTTAGATTTTTATGAAAAACAAGTGACGGCACTGATTGGACCTTCAGGTTCAGGGAAATCAACTTATTTAAGATGTTTAAATCGCATTAACGATATGATCCCTGATGTAACAGTAACAGGAACCATTAAGTTTAATGGGAAAGATTTATATTCTCCTAAAGTAGATTTAACAGCACTACGGAAGGATATTGGGATGGTATTCCAACAACCAAATCCATTTCCATTTTCCGTTTATGATAATGTTGCTTATGGTTTAAAAATTCAAGGAATGCATGATAAAAAGAAAATTTCTGAGATTGTTGAAAAAAGTTTAAAGCAAGCAGCTGTTTGGGATGAAGTAAAGGATAATCTACATGACAATGCTTTGTCGTTTTCAGGTGGTCAGCAACAACGGATTTGTATTGCGCGGGTATTAGCAGTTCGTCCAGATGTCATCCTAATGGATGAACCCACCAGTGCTTTGGATCCAATTTCTAGTGCTAAAATTGAACAAACCATTTTGGATATTAAGGATCAATTTACAATTATTATCGTTACGCATAATATGCAACAAGCTTCCCGGGTATCTGATCGAACTGCATTTTTATTAGATGGCCAATTAGTAGAAGTGGATGATACTGATAAGATGTTTATGAATCCGAAATATCAAAAAACGAGTGATTACTTGAACGGGAAATTTGGTTAGGGGGAAATTATAATGAATGATGAATATTCCAATAAATTAAAGGCAATTAAAAATAATTTCATGGAAATGGGAATTAACGTTAGTGAACAAATTTATCAAGCAACGAATGCTTTCTTAGACCACGATAAAAAAGTTGCTAGCGATATTTCTGATCATGATAAAAACATTAATAACGAAGAAATTAGTTTGGAAAATGAAGCTTTACGAACGATTGCTTTACAACAACCAGTTGCTGATGATTTTAGATTAATCATTAGTATTTTAAAAGCAAGTTCTGATTTGGAACGAATTGGTGACCATGCCGAATCGATTGCAAAAGAAACTTTACGGATGCATCATAAGGATCAAATTAAGGATATCGATAACATGGTGCATAAAATGACACTTAGAATTCGTGAAATGCTTGAATCATCATTAGATGCTTTTCTTCATAATGATGAAAATGCTGCTCGTTTAGTTTCTCAAGAAGATATTGAAGTTGATCGCTTATTTGTTCAATCTCGTTTATTACTTTTGAAAGAAATTGAAGCTGATACTAAGAAAATTCCTTCCGCAGCTAGTTACTTAATGGTAATTCGTTTGTTAGAACGAATTGGGGATCACATTGTAAATATTGATGAATGGGTAGTTTACAATCATTCAGGTGAGCTAGTTGAGTTAAATCCTGGTAAAATAAAACCAGACTTAATTCAAAAAGAATTAGATTTAGAAACCAGAGATCATTCTGATAAAGAACCAAAGACAAAATAAACCAATGCGGCGGAGGTTAAATGATGAACACGATTTTGCTGTTATCTAATCGATTAAAATTAGCGTTAGCGATAAATAACGTTGGAAATCATCAACAATATTTTATTAATAACGTTAGTGATCCAAATAGCGTGATCAGTTACCTGAATAACTCGAATATCATTGCATTAGTTTGGGATTTAACGATTGATAAAGATTTTAAAATATCATTAAAATTTTTGCGTGATATTCGTGATAGCTATCATGGACCAATAATTGTTTTAGATGATAAGCAAAATTTAAAGCATCAGAAAAGGGTATTTGAATTAATGGTGGATGATTATATCTATACTCCAATTGAAGCAGAAGATGTGATTCAAAGAGTGCATTTACGGGTTCGCAAGAATTCTGATGATAGTGACAATGCCGATAAAAGTAATCGTAGTACCAAGAATGTTTACCATTATCATGATTTTGTCGTTAATTTAAAGCATTTTACGGTCGAGTATCAAGGAATGCAGATTCCGCTAACCCCTAAAGAGTTTTATTTAATTTATTATTTGATTCGGCATAATAATCAAGTGTTGAGTCGGGAACGAATTTATAATGGAATATGGAATGATGGGGATGAATTCGGATATATTTCTTCTAGAATCGTTGACATTCACATCAGTCATTTAAGAGATAAGTTAAAACGGTATGCTAAGAATAGTGCTCAAATTAAAACCGTCCGTGGATTTGGTTATATCTTTAAGTAAGCTAGCGAGCAGCTAGCTTTTTTTTATTCATCTTTGGTGCTATGATGGGCCTACGTGGGGGAATAATCATGAAAAAATCGATTGAACGAGGAATTATATTAGTTCTATCATTAGTTATAGTAGTTACGGTGGTATCATATATTCTTTTGAAACCAACAAATCCACAACATCGTTATGGATTAAATCTTGATTGTGCAAGAAACTTCTATACTCCTAATCAGTTAAAAAGTGAGATCAACATGATTCGTCAATCTCACGGAAATTATATTCAGCTTCATTTAACAGATAATGAAAATTTTGGCGTTGAAAATAGTTATTTAGGACAAACAACGGTAAATGCTAACCAAAAAAATGGAGTGTTTTATAATAAAACAAATCATCATCCCTTTTTATCGAAACAACAATTAAAATCAGTTATTGATTATGGTGAATCTAAACACGTTCAAGTTGTTCCAGAAATTGATTTACCAGGACATTCACAAGCAATGCTAGAACTACTAAAAAAACAACATCCTGCATTAGAACATGAGGTTCAACATAGTCCGCAAGAAATGTATTATCAAAATCCAGTTGCTTTACAGATATCGAAATCCATTCTAAAGGAATATTTCTCGATGATGCCTAAAAATAGTTACATGGCCACTGGTGGGGATGAAATTATGATTCAAACCGCAAGTGATCGAAACGCAATCGTTAAATATGAAAATAGTTTGGATACTTTTTTAAACCATCATCATTTAGGAATGATCGTTTGGAATGATTGTATTCAAAAGGCTGTTTTGAAGAAATACTATAAGAATATTATTGTTAACTTCTGGTCATTGACTGGTAATTTGGCTAATTCCAAATCTGCTGCAATCAATGCTCAGAATCGGGCAACGCTTCCCGAAATGAATAAAGTTGGGATTCAAACAATTAATTGTAATTCTTACTATACCTATTTAGTTATGGATAAAACAATGGATAATAACCGTGAACAACAATTCTTAGGTAATTTAGGTCATTTTAAACTGGGGTATTGGAATGGAAACACTGGTGATGAAAGTAGTAATATGAATAATATTGGGACAGGCGTTTCCGTTTGGGGAGATCCAACGAACGTATTTCCTTCTGATAAAATTATTAGTATTACGAAACCACTAGTAAGTAATTTTCTAAATCAAGTTACTAAAAAATAATGAACAATAAAATAAACTCCCATCATCAATAAATTTCGATGATGGGAGTTTATTTATTTTTGTTTTCTTTTTTGAATTAATTGGTTTAATTGTTTTGTCTCTTTATTTTTGAACCAAAGGAATAAACACCAAATGATAATGTAAATGACCGTAACCTGAATCAATAATGAGAAAGCATCAAAAGGAGATGTTAACCAATGGTTATATAATGTGTAACATACTACAAAAATAATGGTAGCTAACCAGTTTAAAATTACAGCAAATAGACCGGAAAAATTAATATCTATAAGTAAGTAAGACATTAGTCCAATCATGATGCTCATTATTAAAGTACTAATAGCAATTTTTACGGTTACTAGCATGCCCCCATTTATAATAATATAAAGCATAAAGACTAATGATCCAATTGTTGCCCCGATCAACATATGTTGAATTATTTTTTTCATTTTATCACATCCTTAACTTTGCTTTTAATTCAGGAACAAATTTCCGACTAACGTTAAATTTTAAGTCATGATCTAAAAAAGCTGTTAAATTACCTGAAAAACCAGCTTCTAAATATTCCAGCATATCGATATTAATAATCACGCTTCTTGAAATTTGAACAAAGTTATTTGGGTTAAGTTTTTCCATGACACGCTTTAATTGGCCATTCGTTGAATAAGCATCTTCAATAGTATGGAAAATAATTTGGTTGTTGAATACTTCTACAGCAATGATGTCATTGATTTGAATCATTTTAATTTGATCAGATAGTTTGATTGGTAGGACAGAGGAAAATTGATTTTGTAATTTTTCCACTTGATGAATCAATTCAACAACTGATGGTGATAAATTATTAGCTGAGACAGTGACTTTAATTTCATTTGGATTTAATGAGGAATCCTGTTCAAAATTAATTTTCATATCCACCACTCCTTAATAATTAACATTATACATGGTGGCGGTTATTAAGAACATTAATCAATAAAGTAATAACAATAAAAACTATTGTGAAAATAATAATTACAAAAATAGTTTCATTGAAAGATAAGATATGTTTTATTTTTAGAGTAATTCCCATTTGATTTTTGAATGATTGTAAAATATGAGAAGGGACATGTCTAAAAGACTTATTTAATTGGTGTTCCATTAGTAGGTGCCGATACAATGAAGTAGTGTATGGTGCAGGTGTCATTTTAATAATATTTTGTGCAAAAGTAGGCATTGTTGATATTGGTAAATAAACACCAGCAAAAAATCCAGAAGCGGTCCCAATAATACTGTTCAATGCACTGAATGATTGCTCTTTTTTAAAGAATGTACATAGTATAAGCGCAAAACTAGTCCAAACGAAACTATTTAAAATAATAATTACTAACAACTGTGGGAAGAGATTCCAATTATTAGTGATGTGATCAGAAATTTGAAAATAACTTTGCATAATCACAAAAGCAATTGTTTGTAGGATTGCACTAATGATGACAGCTGAAGTAAGATAAGCAGCTAAAATTTGCCATTTTTTGATATCAGTTAATTCAATATCGATAATTGAGTGATTTTCACGATCAATCACCATCTGTGATAGAGCTGCAAAACTAGTTGTAATGGCAGTTACCGTAAGTGTTCCACTTATTAACCATGGATCTAGTAATTTACTAGTATTTGGAACTTGTTGCCAGGAAGATTGCATTTGATTTTTAAGAAATAAAAGATAAATTCCAATTGAAATTAAACTTCCTAACATAGAATAAAAAACACGAATATGATTTTTGAAATAAATGGTTAAATTTCTTTCGATTAGTGCAAACATTATCGAATCTCCTTTCCAGTCAATGCAATAAAGATATCATTCATGTCACCACGCCGATATTCCCAGTCATTAATGAATGAATTGACTTGATTTAAAAAGTTTAGGGTCGTTTTATTATCAGGCATTAAAATTTGAATTTGAGAACCTTTGATTTTGGGATGCCATTCTGCTTTCAGGAATGATTCCACTTTTTTGGTATCATTACAATTCAACGTTAAACTGTGTTTAAGATATTTCTTTTTGAGTTCAGTAACGGTGTTGTGTGCGATAATATTGCCATGGTCTAAGATGTAAACATCATCTGCATCATTAGTTTCTTCTAAGTAATGAGTCGTTAAAATAATGGTTAAATGATAAATATTTCGTAAATGGTTTAAGAACTGCCAGATAGTGTTTCTAGTTTGAATATCTAAACCAGTCGTTGGTTCATCTAAGAAGAGTAATTTTGGTTTATTGATTAGTGCTCTAGCAATATCAACTCGTCGGCGCTGTCCTCCTGATAAGGTATTGTATTTTTGATTCATAATTAAATTGATTTTTAATTCTTGTTTAATTGTATCAATAAATTTAGAATCCAAATGATGATACATTTTGATTCTTAATTCGAGATTTTGTTTAACAGTTAAATCACCATCTAAAATACTGTTCTGAAAAACAATTCCAATTTGCTTTCGAAAATGGTAATCATTTGATGGGTACCCACCAATTTCAACATGTCCATGAGTAGGACGTTCAACTCCGGTTAACATTTTGATAGTTGTTGATTTGCCAGCACCATTGGGGCCTAAGAAAGCAACCAATTGACCTTTTTGCACTGTCAAACTAATATCATCAACAGCAACTTTTTTTCCATATTTCTGAGTAATGTTTTTAGCACTTAAAAGTGACATGATTTTTCAACTCCTTATGTAATAAGAATAGTTAGAAAAATCATTTTTGTGATTAATTTTCAGTAAGTGGTTAAAAATAATTGGTCAGTGGTATAAAAAAACTCCTGAAATGTATTCAGGAGTTTCTAATTAAAACGTTTGATTATATTCACGAATGTAATATTTATTATTTAAAATTATATGAGTCACACTTGTGTTGTCTGGTTCTGCAATCAACATTGGATCTGGTCCAGTTCCCATTGCGGCCATCATTGCAGCTTTGATGGTAAATCCATGGGTAACAACAATTATTTTTTGATCAGGGTAGTTATTAGCATATTCACTCATAAACGATTGAACTCGGTCGGTAACTGCTTTAAATGTTTCACCATCTGCTAATGGGGCATAATTAGGTAGAACGTCGTTGAGTTCATTATCAAAAACTTCAGGGTGTTGAGCTTTTAAATCAGCATTCTTTTTACCATCCCAATTGCCATATGAAATTTCCAATAAACGTTCGTCAATTGTCATTTGTAAATGTGCATCTTGATTAATGATTGAGGCTGTATCCTTAGTTCTTTGAAGGGGACTAACGATAATTTGATCAGCAAAATCAATTGGGAAATGTTCGTGTAAATTTTGAGCTTGACGTTTACCTTGTTCAGTTAAATTAGTAATGGGGGTATTAATGGTTCCTTGTTTTAATCCTTGGACATTGGCAGTTGTTTGGCCATGTCGAATGAAGTAGAATTCAGTCATGATGTCCTCCTTTGATTTTTTAATATTATTACATAATTAACCTTTTTTCTCAAATTACTACTTGCATCCTAATAAAAATTAAGTTATTATTTAATCAACAAAAAGAAAGGAAGTTGTCACAATGATGATTAAAACCGAACATTTTAATATTAAACGTGTCTCTTCCAAGTCTGCACTTTTATTCGTGTAGGCTATTCTTACTGACGTCAATCGCCGCACACGAATGATTCAATCATGACTGTGGGGTGGCTAATTTTAAAGACCTTACAGCATGATTGCTGTAAGGTCTTTTTGTATTCTAAATTTTGGAAAAGGAAGTTATTGTAATGAAAGTTTATAATTTTTCAGCTGGACCAGCCGTTTTACCTCAACCTGTTTTAAAGCAAATTCAAGATGAAATGCTTTCTGTAAATGGAAGCGGGATGAGTATCTTAGAGATTTCTCATCGTAGTGATTTGTTTCAAGGAATTATTGATGAAACAAAATTAACCATCAAGGAATTGTTAAAAGTGCCGGATAATTATCATATTTTATTCTGTCAAGGTGGTGGAACTGGACAATTTGCTGCAGTTCCATTGAATTTAGCGAACCATCATAAAAAAATTGCATTATTAGACAGTGGACATTGGGCTACGGGGGCAGCTGATGAAGCTAAAGACCTAGGTTATGATGTTGATATCGTTGCTGATACTAAAGCTGATCATTATCAGGAACTTCCTTTTTCAAATAAAGAACTAAGTCCTAAAGAATATGATTATTTATATGCGACGATCAATAATACGATTGAGGGAACGACCTATCATGCTGATATGCTTCCAAAACATCCTGGATTAACTTTGGTCGGCGATATGTCCTCTAATTTCATGGCAGAAAGATATAACGTTAAGGACTTCGGGTTAATCTTCGCTGGAGCTCAAAAGAATGTTGGTCCTGCAGGTGTGACAATCGTTATTGTCCGAGATGATTTAATAGATCCTAGAGAACATACTCCTAAAGTACTTGACTATGTCCCATATGTTAAAAAAGATTCGATGTTCAATACTCCACCAACTTTTGCAATTTATGCTTGTGGTTTAGTTGCCAAATGGATCAAAAACCAAGGTGGGATTGATGCGATTGAAAAGCTTAATCGTGAAAAAGCTAAATTGCTTTATGATTACTTGGATAATTCTAAGATGTTTACAAACCATGTTAAAAAAGACCAACGTTCAATTGTGAACATTACCTTTACTTCTGGAGATGAAGCTATTGATACTAAATTAGTTCAATTTGCTGATGAACGCGGAATTAAAAATATTAAGGGACACCGTAGCGTTGGTGGTTTAAGAGCCAGTTTGTATAACGCCATGCCGATTGAAGGTGTTAAGGCATTGATTAAATGTCTAACTGAATTTGAAGAACAGAATTAAGGAGAGAAGATAATGAATAAAGATTACCAAGTAAAAACATATAATGCGATTGCCCAAGCAGGATTAGACCGTTTTACTGATCAATTTAAAATCAACCAAACAGATGATCCAGATGCGTACTTGATTCGTTCGGTCAATTTAAATGAACAGGAACTTCCTCAAAACTTAAAAGTAATTGCACGTGCTGGGGCAGGATATAATAATGTTCCATTGGATCGGGCTACCAAACAAGGGGTGGCAGTTTTTAATACTCCCGGAAGTAATGCTAATGCTGTTAAAGAAGCCGTTATAGCAATGATGATTGAATCGGCAAGAAATTTATTTGCGGTAGCTGATTTTGCGCAACATAATATTGATGCTGATATTTCTCTAATGAAGAAAAAAGATCCTAGATTTAAAGGAACTGAATTATTGAATAAAAAAGTGGCAGTAATTGGATTGGGGCATGTTGGTTCCTTAGTTGCAAATGCTGCTAATGATTTAGGGATGGAAGTTACTGGTTATGACCCATATCTTTCAGCGAATGCTGCTTGGCAATTATCAAATGAAATCAATCGAGCAGATTCCATTCAAAAGGCAGTCGCAGATGCTGATTTTGTTACCGTTCATGTTCCCAAAAATAAGGAAACAACTGGTTTAATTGATAAGAATATTATTTCAAAAATGAAAAAGGGTGCCCACCTATTTAATTATTCTCGTCTCGGAATTGTGAATAATGATGATGCAGTTGCAGGACTTGATAAAGGAATTTTAAGTACTTACATTACAGATTTTGGTGACCCGGTTTTAGTTGGTCGTGATGACGTTATTTTTACTCCTCACATTGGGGGATCAACGATCGAAGCTGAATCAAATGGTGCAATTCGGGGAGCAAATATCATTATGAGATTTTTAACGACTGGGAACATCAAAGGCTCAGTTAACTTACCTGAAGTTCAAGCTGCATTTAATGCTCCTTACCGATTAACATTAATTCACGAAAACGTTCCAAACATGGTTGGTCAAATGACAACTTTATTAGCCAATCATGATTTAAATATTGAATCAATGAATAATGGTTCTCGTGACAAGGTTGCCTACACTTTAATCGATTTGGATCAGGAACCATCTACTGATCTATTGAATCAAATTAAGCAAATCAAAGCGATGTATAGAGTTAGATTAATTAAACATTAAGATATCTTTAGAAGGCATTTTAATTGCCTTCTTTTTATTTCTAATTACAATGAGTACTATATATTTGTATATTAAGGAGTTTTTAGAAATGAAAATTGCGGTGATTGGCGCAACAACATTAACTGGAAATGCAATTATGCGTCAAGGAACGATTACTGGAAATCAAATGACAGCGATTGATGAGGATGTTGAAAAAGCTTATAAACTTTTTGGTCAAACCACACCATTGATTGTTGGGAATCCAATGGAATTAATTAGGGAACAATTAGTAAATTTTGACGTAATTATTGATACTTATTTACCACCAATAGATAAAGCATATTTGCAAGTTGATGTAGCAACAAAACTGATTGCGATGTTTCGAAATACTCATGCACCAAAGTTAATATTCATGTTGGGATCTAGCAGTTTATTAACAGGAATTGGGCATGAACACCTCGTTTTACAGGATCTTAAAAATATGCCTATGATGAAAGAATATATACCAATTGTTCGTCAACAGTTACAAGAATATTTATTTTTACGTGATATTGACGATGTTAATTGGTTAGGAGTATCACCAGCAGTTGATGTTTATGAAGGAAAACTAAAAAAATATCAAGTTGGTGATAATTACGTTTTAAGGAACCAAGCTGGACAATCTAGGATATCATATGTTACTTTAGCCAAAGCAGTAATCGATGAAATTGAAAAGCCAGCGCATCATTTACAGAGATTTACGGTTGCCGATAAATAATAAATTATAAGTAATAAATTACAGGAGTGATATTAATGAAAAAATTTATTGGAGTGTTGATGATTACTTTATTTGGAGGTAGTCTAGGTGTTGGAACCGTATCTGCATCTAAAGTTCCAGATATGGACTCTTCTTATTGGATGAAACCACGAAGTGTTAAATTAAAAAAGACAGTCACGGTTAAAGAATATAAAATGGCTATTCCGGAATATAAATCTAAAAAAATTGCTCAATTCAAATTAAAAAAGGGTAAGAATATAAAAATTGTTAGTAGTGCCGGTGGTTGGTTGTATGTAAAAGACGGTAAATTGATCGATGATGGTAACTATCAATACCGGATTAATCAAATTAATTATAAATGGTTCAGGCTTAAATAATTTTTAAATTATTTCATTGGTGTTATAATAGTTTGTGAAAATTAAAACAAACTATTACATACGAATGGAGTTGTTTATAATGTCAAATGATGTTCAAAATTGGAATCCTAAAACACTAATGCATCGTTTTGCGATTCTAGCAGTATCATTGGTAATTACGACTGGTACAGCAATTACACCAGTATTACCAGAGTTGGAAAAAGCCTTTTCTAATTATCCAAGGTCGATTGTAGATATGTTGGCAACTGTCCAACAAATTCCTGCTTTTATCGTTTTGCTTTTTTCTTCACAAATTGCCCTACGTTTTGGAATTAAAAGAGTTATTTCGTGTGGAATTTTGGTGATGGGAATCGCTGGAATGCTACCTGCAATCTTAACTAATTTTTGGTTAATTTTTGCTTCTAGACTTTTGTTTGGAGTTGGAATTGGGTTACTTAACTCATTGGCCGTTACAATTATTTCATTGTTATACAATAAAGATGATCAAGCTCAAATGTTGGGAAATAGAACTGCATTTGAACCAATTGGATTATGTATTGCGAACTTAATTATTGGTTTCTTATTAACGATTAATTGGCACGTTTCATTTTTGACTTATGCTTTGATCATCCCTGTTTGGTTATTATTCGTTAAAATGGTACCAAATATTTCAATGGGTGAAGAAACAAAAAATGGTGAGGTTAGCCATAAGGAAACTGTAAATTTAGCTGTTATTGGAGCAGGCTTTTTTTGTGCAATGATGACAATGGGAAGTGCCATTTTATTTGTTTTGACACCATCCATTATGGTTGATAATCATTTAGGTACTGCTACTCAATCTAGCTATGTTATTACTGCATTAACATTAATGAGCATGTTAATGGGATTTTTGTTCGGAACTTTCTTCAAATTAATGCGAAGATTTGTCCTTCCTTTTGGAGTGATTTTATTAATTGTCGGCTTGATTATTTATAACTATGCTCCTAATGTCTGGGTATTGACGATTGGCTTGATTATTGCTGGAATTTCATATGCTTTCTCTGGAACATATGTCTTTAACTTGATGAGTACGGTTGCTCCTGAAAATTCAACTGGATTAGCTAATTCAATTTTATTAGTAGGATGTAATATTGGAACAGCGGTTTCACCCATAGTCATCGGAGTATTCGATTCATTTTCACCTTTTGGTGGTTACAAACCTGGAATTATGATTTACATTGTAATTGCAGCGATTGTTTTAATTGGAATCTTATGTTTCCAAATGACTCATCGAAATAAAAAAGTTGCTTTAAAAATTAAATAATTAATAAATTAAGCACTATCGATTTAACTGGTAGTGCTTTTTGCATGCAGTTATGAAATGAAGTTGGTACAATTGACTTGAAATATAAAAAGGAGCGATAGAATTATGAAAAAAACATGGTTAGTTACTGGAGCTCATACTGGTTTTGGTAAGAGTTTAGCACTTTATTTAGCACAACAAGATGACGTTAACTTAGTTGTAACAGCACGTCATCCAGAAACTGAATTGGACTATTTGAATCACTATAATCATGGTCAAATTCAAAAAACACAGTTAGATGTTACAAATCCAACTGATATTAAAGAAACGGTTAATGTTGCCTATGATGTTTATAATCGCATTGATGTTTTAGTTAATAATGCGGGAATTGGTTATTTAGGTAATTTTGAAGAAAGTGATATGAAACAAGTTCATAAAATGTTTGATATTAATGTCTGGGGATTGGTTAACTTAACAAGAGCAGTGCTTCCAATTATGAGAAAACAAAAATCAGGAGCCATTATTAATATGTCATCAATGTCTGGATTAAATGCCTTTCTTGATGTTTCATTCTATACAGGGACTAAGTTTGCTGTTGAAGGAATTAGTCAAAGTATGGCTCGTGAAGTAGCACCACTTGGAATTAAGGTAATGTTAGTTGAACCAAGTGCATTTAGAACTGACTGGGCAGCTAGTGCTGAAAAGCACTTATCTGATAATCCTGATTATGCAGAATTGAATGCTCAAATTAAGTCAATGTCAGAACGTGCTCATCATGAACAAGGTGATCCTGATAAGGCTGCCGAAATAATTTATGATCAAGTTGAAAATCATTTTGACGAACTTCCACTTCACTTACCATTAGGTTCACGGAGTGTTGAAGGAACTATCGAAACTTTAAAGAACGAATTACAATCTTATGAATCAATGCGTGATTTAGCTGGTAAAGCTGATTTTAAGGATGGTGAATAGGAATTTTGTTAAATGCTGAACAATTATCAATTGCAAGGGATGCTTGTTACAATATGGCAGAAAATCCTGATGTTGATGATGCAATGGCACAATCATATGAAAATGCCGCTGATTATTTAGATGAATTGATTAGTTTAGCAGATAATGACGATGATGATCTTGACTAAAAAGAAATGAGGATTCTATGGAAATTACTTATGGATTACCCCAGCCCACTGATGCTGATGCAATGTATATCGTTGAATCAACGTGTTTTAGCGATGACGAACAATTATCACGAGATGAAATGAATGTAAATCTAACTAATCATAGAAAAACTTGTATGGTAGCTAGAGATAAAGATGGTCATATTATTGGAATAATGATTGGGAGTCCCATTGATCATGAACATTTGAATGATGATGATTATGTTGCTGCTGATTTAACTGATCAGCCGACAAAGTATTTTGCAATTTTGAGTTTAGCTGTTTTACCATCAGCACAAGGCCATGGAATTGCTGGGCAATTGATTCGACGGGCGCTGTTGCTAGCTAAATTGATGGATAAAAAGGCAGTTGTTTTAGATTGTAAGAATGAACTGATTCCATTTTATAAAAATCATCAATTTAAAGAAAATGGTAAATCACTAACGACGTTTGCAGGAATTAAGTGGAATAGTATGATTCATCCGATTTAAAGATAAGGTGTTTCTCATGAATGAGAAACATTTTTATTTTTATCAATGTAAGCGCTTGCATAAAAAAGAAAAAAGAGGTATAACTATAGATGTTAAAGTTACATCATGAAAATATTGGAAGAAGGTTTTTGGAATGTTAAAAGCGTCAGATTGGAATCAAAATAAATTCATGAATCGGTTCGCTGTTTTGGCAGTATCTCTTGTTATCACTACAGGGACTTCAATTGCTCCTGCGTTACCTGAAATGCAAAAGAGTTTCCCCAGTGTTCCAAGTTCAATGATTAATTTAATTGCAACAATTCAACAAATTCCTGCATTTATTGTTTTGTTATTTTCAGCAAGTATTGCGGCTCGTTTTGGAGTTAAGAAAATGATTGGTCTTGGAATGTTGTTAATGGGAATTTTTGGGATTTTACCTGCGATTCTAAATAATATTTGGTTGATTCTTGGATCCAGAATTATCTTTGGAATTGGAATTGGGCTATTTAATTCACTTGCTATTACGATCATTACGATTCTATATAGTGGTGATGATAGAGCTCAGATGCTTGGAAAAAGAAATGCCTTTGAACCAATTGGTCTTTGTATCATGAACATCATGATTGGAATTTTATTGAACATTAGTTGGCAAGTATCTTTCTTAGCTTATGGGTTAATCTTATTAGTTCTTGTTTTCTTCTGGAAGATGGTTCCAGATATTCAAATTCATGCTGATACAGATAAAGAAACTAAAAATGATAAACCTAAGGAAACGGTTAATTTTCCAGTTATTATTTCATGCTTATTCTTAATTATTATGACAATTGGACAAACCATTGTTAATGTTATTACGCCAAGTATTATCGTTAACCATGGTTTTGGAAGTGCTACAGTTTCAAGTATTGTAATTTCGATTAATGCAGTTGCCGGAATGGCAATGGGATTCTTATTTGGGCAAGTATTTAGTCGAATTCGTCAATATGTATTACCATTAGGATTATTAGCATTGATGCTTGGGGCGATGTTAATTAATTATGCTGGTCAACTTTGGATGGTTGTTTTAGGAGTGATTATTGCTGGATTTTCATACCCGTTATCAGGAACATTTGTCTTTGCTAAAGCTCAAGATTTGGCTCCTAAGGGTTCTAGAGCATTAGCAAATTCTGTTCTTCTTGTTGGATGTAATGTAGGGACTGCAATTACACCATTTGTAATGTCAGCATTAGATCCAATTTCCCCATGGGGTGGAAATGAAAGTGGTTTAATGAGTTTTGCTATTTTTGTTGCTATCATAATGATTTGTATTTTTGGATACCAAATTTTACACATACGTAAATCAAATTAATTTACCTGAGCCCTTTAAAATTCTATAATGAGATTAGATTTTAAGTTTTGGAGGGGATTAGATGGCTGATAATAAATTACAAGATGAATTTGATCAATTAAAATCAGAACAGAATGATAATTCTGATGTGAATGTCTATATTAATAAAGTTGATCAATTCATGCAAAAGTTAGAAAATGAACGTAAAGATGGGCAATTCATTTATCGTGTTAATTTGGAGGATACATTCCAAAACAGATCGAAACTTCAAGAAACTTTAGCTGCATTTGTTAATGAGGTCGGAATTGAAGATTACTTAGTGGATAATGTTGATGCAATTTTTGAAACCCTTGCAAATGAAGAAAAGCCTGCTAGTCAATATTATAAGCTCGTTCTTCATCGGACAGGTGAAACTTTACCATTAAATAATTTAGCTCGTTTTAATGAAGATGCAGTAATTGAAGTCCAACCGGTTTCTAATGATGATAAACCGCTAGCTTTTAAATATGCTTCTGATATGATGGAACATCAATTTGAACATAGTTTAAATTAATAGATGAGCATTTATAGCTTTTAGCTAAGATGCTTTTTTATTTTGAATTGTATCCAAATCGTTATGTCGATATTATGAAGTTAATTTATCAAGGAGTGGAATTAATGAAACGACGAACAAGAATTGGCTTAATGATAATGTTATTACCAATCGCTTTTTTTGTGATTATTTGGAATTATCAAGCTGATGCTAAGCAGATAAACGTAAATCTGAACAAGCAGCAAACGTTAATGATTAGCCTAAGAGGACGGCATAGCCAAAAGTTACATAATTTTATTTATAAAACTGTTACACCTGGAAATGCAAATTTTCATAAGTATTTAACGCCTCAACAGTTTGCAAATCAATATGGATTATCCAATAAAAAAGTGACAGTAATGGGTCACTATTTAAAGAAAAATCATTTAAGAGCCGCAACTTATCCTGGAAATATCGTCATGAACGTTAGTGGGAAAACAAAGGATATCGAAAAAGTTTTTGGAGTTAAAATTAGTCAAGATGTTAACAAACATTATATCTATCAATCAGCTTCTATTGTTTCGCGTCCTAAACGGATGATAAGAAATGATATTCAAAAGCTAATTCTAACGAGTTTGTATAGTAATACCAAAAACAAGCATTCTAATGGTAATAATGGAGATTCTCAAAATGTTGTAAAAACATCACATGATTCCAATATTAGAGATCGTTCCTATAAGAAATTTGGCCGTAGCTATAATACGAATTCTCTTTATGACAATGGTAATAATGGATCTGGTCAAGCTATCGGAATTATTGGGCAAGAAAATTTTAATTCTAAAGATGTCCAAAAATATTGGGAACACGAACATCTCAACTCGAACATAAACCGAATCAAAAAGATCTTTGTTAATCATTCAATTGGAAAAGGATATGGGAACGAAACAACGATGGATGTGGAACAAGCAAGTGTAATTGCTCCGGGAGCAAGAATTATTACTTATTTAGGTGACCATAATCAGTCTAACCCAACTAATTTATTTGCTAAGGCGATTGGGAGTAATAAAGTAAGCGTAATTTCATCTAGTTTTGGTTCTCAGGAAAATCATTTTGTAAAATCTGAAATTATGTTAGAGAATCGGTTGTTTGAGCAGGCTGCTGCACAGGGAATTACAGTAATGAATGCGTCAGGAGATAATGGACCTTATGGATTTCCGATTGGCGAGAAAAAATTATCAGCAACATTTCCAGCTTCTTCACCATATGTAACCGCAATTGGGGGAACGACTTTACCAATCAGTAAAATTTCATATTCGGAATTAAGAGATATAAAAATAAAGCATGATCGAATTGTATCAATCCCGCAAG
Organism: Nicoliella sp. ESL1149; assembly: GCF_058107265.1. Lineage (NCBI taxonomy): Bacteria > Bacillati > Bacillota > Bacilli > Lactobacillales > Lactobacillaceae > Nicoliella > Nicoliella sp. ESL1149. Next base: position 452,632 of record NZ_JBYLUE010000004.1, read on the forward strand.
AAACGGCTTGGAGTCAAACCGCAAATATTCAATATTTTGGTTGGGATTATCTTAATAAGACAAATTCTGAATATAATGAACAAGCGATTAAAAAACTTACTGCGGAATTTAATCGCTTAATTAAAAAAACAAAAAGCAATAAAACCAAGCAGAAGCTGCTTAATGAATTTAAATTAGAACTCGCTGAGTATAAAGAAAAGAAACATTTAAGTGCAACTGAAATGAGTAAAAAGTATGGGGCGACCGGAGGAAGTTTTAGTAAGTTCTTTGCAATTCCATATTATCAAAAGCATATCAGTGGTGCAGGAACTTATAATGCGATTAAATATCTAAATTTAAAGACAGGTAAATGGAATAAAAATGCTTTTAAGACCAATGTTCATATTATTAATGGTAAAAAAAGTGGTCGAAATGTTCCTGACATTTCGGGAAATGCTAATCCGTTAACTGGATATGGAATTGTTCTTAATGGTAAGTATTATCCAATGGTTGGGGGAACAAGTATCGTTTCTCCACAATTTGCAGCAATGGCGGCATTAATAAATCAAAAGCAAGGCGTTCGAATGGGATTTTGGAATCCACAAATTTATCGTTTTGCTAAGAATTCTAATTCTCCTTTCACACCTTTAGATGGTTTAAATAATAATAATCTTTATTACGTTGGACAACCGCATAAATTGTATAATCAAGTGACAGGATTAGGAACAGTTGATTTTTCTAAGTTGAACCAAGCGTTTAGTGATGAGAATAAATAAAAAACGACTATCAGCTAGTTTCCAACTAGTTGATAGTCGTTTTCTTGTTATTTCTTTAGATGAGCGTGACGCATTCCATAAAGTAAATAGATTAAAATTCCAATTACGAACCAACCTAACATTAATAATTTAGCATCATTACTTAGATTTAAAAAGATAACACCAGAAAAACAAGCAGATACTAATGGTAAGACTGGATACAATGGCATCTTGAATTTAGCAATTGGTAAGTCTTTACCTTCTCTTGGACGTAATGCATAGATGGAAAGTGAAACCATGATAAAGGCAATTAACGTCCCAGCAGATACAAGATTAGATAAGAAAGTAAATGGAAAAACAGAAGCGACAAGAACAGCTGCGATGGTAACAACAGCTAATGAATTATTTGGCAAATGATGTTTGTTTACCTTTCCTAAGAATGAAGGAAGTAAACCATCTCTTCCAAAGGAATAGATCAATCGAGAACTGGCTAAATGAATTCCAATTAAAGCAGCAAACATTCCCACAATGGCAACGATAGATAATAAGTTAGCAGTGAAGTAATGGCCAGCTCTTCTTAACGCCCAAGCAGCTGGTTCTGCATTATTAGCGTAGAGATTATATTTGAACATACCAACTAAAACAAGAGAAACAACAACGAAGAAGGCTGTTCCAATTAAAAGAGTTCCGATAATTCCAATTGGCATGTTCTTTTCAGGATTCTTGGTTTCAGCTGTATTTGCGGCAATTGCATCAAAACCAACGTAAGCAAGAAAAATCTGAGCAGCTCCAGCAAAAACACCTTGGATACCTCCAAAACTAGTTCCAGCTTTATGAGCAGGAATAAATGGAACGTAATTTGAAGGGTGAATTGCTGTAAATCCAACAATGATAAATAAGATAATTACTAATAGTTTAATGACAACGATGGCATTCTCAATTTGACTAACTTTATCGACACCACGAGAAAGCAATCCTCCAACAAGAAGAACGGCAAATGCTGCAAAAACATCAACTACTCCACCAGTTTTTGGATTAAAACCACTTGAAAGAGCAACGGGAATTTTGACTCCTAGGTTAGTTAAGAATCCTTGAACATAAGCTGACCATCCAGATGCAACAAAGGCAACCGAGATGAAATATTCAGCAAGAAGTGCCCATCCAGTTAACCAACCAAAGAATTCACCGAATAAAACGTTGATCCAGGAGAAAGCAGACCCAGCATATGGAAGGACAGATGAGGTTTCGGCATAAGCAAAAGCTGCTAAACCGGCCCCAATAGCACCGATAATAAAAGATAAAGCAACTGCTGGTCCAGAATGATCAGCTGCAACGATACCAGGAAGGGTAAAGATGGCAGCTCCAACAACCATTCCAACACCAAGTCCTAATAAATCACGGGCTTTTAGTTTCGGTTCTAATTTAGAATCATTAGCCTCGTAAAAGCTAGGATCTTGTTTTGTTAACAAGCGTTTAAAAAAATTTTTCATGAACGAGACACTCCTTTTGTTTTATATAAAATTCAAATAAAAAAGCACCCTTATAAAAAGGGTGCTTTCGCACGGTACCACCTTAATTATCAATTATAAAATTGACCACTAACGTACAAATAATACGTTGACACTGTAATGGGTGTACCCAACACACGTTACTAATTTCGGTGTGTCGCTAAAAAGGGATCGTTATGTTAGATTTCAAATGCTTCCTTTCACCAACTGAAGCTCGCTGAAAATTGAAAATCCGATAACTTTCTTTTATCGTTGCAATTTTGTATTTGAATTTTATTTATTGATAATTCTACTTTTTAGAATGTCTAAAGTCAATAGAAAATATTAAAAAAGTTTAAAAAACATTAATATTATATTAAGGTAATGTGATGAGTTGTGGTATAATTAATTTTAATGTGTGAATTTTGAAAGGGATGGATTTAATTGCATTTTACAATTATGCAAATCTTAACTCTGCTACCATTAGGAATCGTAGCAGGGATTGTTAGTAGTAGTGTTGGGATGGCTTCACTCGTATCATACCCAGCTTTATTGTATGTAACGGGGTTACCACCAGTATTAGCTAATGTAACTAATACTTCATCTGTGATTTATAATGGAATTGGTTCTGGATTATCATCATTACCAGAACTAAAGGGACACGTGAAAGAACTTATTACGACGACAATTTGGATTTTTTTAGGAAGTATTGTAGGTTCCTATCTATTGATAAATTATTCTAGTAAAATGTTTCCCAAGTTAGTGCCTTTCTTTATCTTTTTTGCGGCAATCATAATCTTAAAACCAGATAAGAAGACTAATGATCAAGCCAATGTTGAATTAAGTCATCGTGGGAGAATTTTAGCTAACATTGCTTTGTTTCTTACCGGTGGCTATGTCGGGTATTTCGGAGCTGCTTCTGGAGTAATCACCAATGCAATTTTATCGAAAACAATGAATGGCCGTTATGCTGTTTATAATGCGGTCAGAAATGTTTCAACATTATTTGGTAATTTAGTTGCAATGATTGTTTTTATTTTTCGTTCTCATGTTTATTGGATTCTTGTTTTACCGTTAGGAGCTGGCGTTCTTATTGGTGGATACATTGGGCCAAAAATTGTTCGACGAATTCCTGATAAAATTATGAAGCTAATTGTCGGAGTTTTAGCAATTGGTTTAGCTTGTTATTTATTTATTCAAGCTTACTTCTAATTAAATCATAAAATAAAAGATAGGTAGTTGATATTCAACTACCTATCTTTTTCGTTTAATTTTAATTTTTAGCGTTTTTTAAATTATCACGTAGATGATTTACTTCTTCAATGGTTGGAGTAACGTAACAAGTGGTCTGACCCTCGTAAATTACTAAACCAGGTTTAGCACCACTCGGTTTTTTAACATGTTTAACTTGTACATAGTCCACGGGAACATTTGAAGATTCACGCCCCTTAGAAAAATATGCTGCGAGAGTAGCGGCCTGTAAAATGGTTTCTTCAGATGGATGTAAAGAACGAATAATAACGTGTGATCCATGAATTTTTTGAACATGCAACCAAATATTTCGTTTATCAGCAGTTTTTAGTGTTAATTTATCATTTTGTAAGTTGTTTTTCCCAACTAAGATTAAGGTTCCATCATCACTCATGAATTCTTCTGGAGCACTAGCTTTTGCATTCTTACGTTTTTGAGATTTTTTATGACTTTTTTTGATATAACCTTCAGATTGGAGCTCGGTATTAATGTCATCTAAATCGCTAGGTTGAGCCAGTTCGATTTGAGTTTCGATATTATCGAAGTAGTTGATTTCAGCCTTAGTTTTAGCTAATTGCTCATTCACATGTCCAATTGCATTTTTACTCTTTTGATATTGTTTAAAGTACCACTGAGCATTTTCAGAAGGAGTCCGATTATATGAAAGCTTAATTTTAATCGGTTTTTGATCATCGTAAAAATTAGGTAATTCAATTTCGCCCATCCCAGTTTTAACTTGATTTAGATAAGTCGTTAAAATTTCACCTTTGATCCGATAGTCATCGGAATGTTGAGCTTTATCCAAAGTAAGATTAAGTTTTTTTAATTTAGTCTTATTTTTCTTTAATTCGTTTTTAGTAATCCGGATTAGATGAGTTCCCTTTTCTCGAACTCGATCACGTTGAACTTTAGTTTGATAGTAGCTATCTAATAATTGACTTAAGGAATTAAAAGTCTTGTTTTCAGCTTCTTTTTCAAATGGATAAACTGCAAAAATTGCTTTTTTACCATCATCAATTAAAGTTGGGATAGGTTTTTGATAGTAATCCAAAAAAGTCTTAAATTGTTTTTCAGGATTATCACCCTGATGTAGAGTGATTGCTAATTGTAATGCAGTATCTCTACCAAATCCTTGGAATGTATGCTGAAGCTCTTTTGCGAGAACTTCTTGGTTTGGATATTGAATCAACAATTCTTTTAATTGTTGCCAATCGTTAAATGCGAATGGATTAACTAGATCCTGTTTTGGAGGATTGATATATTCTGAACCAGGAAGTAAAGTTCGATAACGATTCTGATCTGACCCAATTCGTTTAATAGCATCAATAATTCTACGGTCCTGAGCATCAACTAAAATGATGTTGCTGTGGCGAGCCATAATTTCAATTACTAGGATGATTTCTTTTAAATCACCAATTTCGTTTCTGGTTGTAAAATGAAATCTAACGACCCGATCATTATCAAGTTGGGTAATTTTTTTCAATACACTTCCGCTGAGGTATTTACGAAGCGTCATTGTGAAGTTAGTTGGAACTTTTGGATTAACGAATGGAATTTGGGTAATTTGAGTTCTCGCATAAGTAGGGTTTGCTGATAATAAAAGGGGGTAATTTTGACGATTGGAACGAATGGTAATGATAACTTCATTGGGGTAGGGTTGGCTTAATTTTGCTACTCGACCACCTGCTATCGTATGATTCAATTCGTTCGTCATTGCGTGAGTGAACATACCATCAAATGACATTAAAAATCACGTCTTTCTATAAAAAATTTAAAAAGTCGAAACTGCGTCATTACCTATTATAAGTAACATAATAGATTATCGTCAACAAAAGTGTTATTTAAGCCAACCATGACTAGTTAAGACATCTCTTTTTTTGATTCCTGATACATATGGATTGCCAGTTACAAAAAATCTTTTCTTATCATCGTGATTCTTGCCACTTGCAACCCCAATCCTGGCACTTGAACTGATCAATGCTTTTCTTCGATGACTTAAATCAATTTTAATTGCACCTTGATTACACATTGTTAAGTTATATTTATTGTTATTGATGCCTAATGCTTCCATAAATTTTGCTGGTCCATTGGTAAGATTTGCATCATGTTGTTTTCGGTTTTCTTTCATGATATTAATTCCAATTATTGGTTCAATTGCTCTGATCATAATTCCACTAGCTGTTCCAGGCATTTGATTAATAATTCCAATTACAAATCTGGCATGGATTTTATAAATATATAGCATTCCAGGTTCTCCATACAGGGGACGATTTTTTTAGTAATATTTTTTGAAGCCGCATATGAGGTTGAGTCTTCACTTCCGCCATATGCCTCTGTTTCAACGATATATCCTCCAACTAATCCATGTTGACTTTGATATGTAAATCGACGTCCTAATAAATCTTTAGCAATCGCTTCGGGGGAACGATGAGCAAAAAAATTTTCTAAAATATGCATTTGAATGAATCCTTTCTTAATTTTGGACATTTTAATAATATGGAGACCATATTGGTATTTTTGAAAACTAGTTAAACTGCTGATACAAAGGGGTTTAAAGATTGTAAATGTTTGCTTTTTATTAAAATTAAGCTTAAAATTAATAATAAGTATTAGTCTGTCCGTAGACTACATAATTATAAATGATAAATTGACATTTTACTTATAAAACTTTCAAGGTGGAGGTTACGATTATGATATACAATAAATTCGAATATAAAAAATTAAATGAAAAGAAAATAATGAAGAAGGTTAAGAAGCAATGGGTAGTTGTCTCTGCAACCTTATTTTCGATTGTAGGAGGATATGAAACTGCTGAATATATGACTGGTAACAGTTCAACAGTTAAAGCTGATTCTGCTTCTAATAATTTTAGTAGTGGATATCAATCTCAGATTAACCAGTCAAGCAGCGATAGCGGGAGTAGTGTCCAATCAGCAACTATCGCTTCTTCTACTAAAAATGCCGAATCAGCAGTTGCTGATTCAGCTTCTTCAACGAGTACTAAAATCGTAAATTCCACCAACAGCAAAATAAGTAATGTCAATTCTAGTCAATCATCAAATGAGAATGTTTTAAAAAATGCAAGTAGTGAAGCTAGTGAATCAGTTGAGGATAGTAACAAATCCGTTTCTTTAACAATGTCATCTAATCCAAATGATAGTAGTGTTAATAGTTCACTTAATTCACAAACTAACGTAAGTGTTAGTACTTCCTCTGCTCAGACTAATTCACAAATAAATTCAAGTTCGGAAAATAGTGGTAATAATTCTGTATTTGTAAGTAGTTCATCAACGTTGAATTCAATTACGATATCTGCAAATAGTTTAATTGCAACTGGAAATGATAATAGTGCAATTTCTATTGCTAATCAAGCATTATCAGTTGCGGTAGAAAATTCAACTACAGCTAGCTATGATTATAATAGTTTAACCAGTAATACAACTTCAGCACTGCAAACACTTCAACTTTTCCAATTTGGTGATGATAATACTGTTTCTTTAGCTAATAGTGTTACGGTAAACGTTAAGAACGTTGTTTCTTCAGCTAATGAAACTTCCAGTGAAATGACTTCATATACCGATGAGACATTGTCTGCTAACGTTAATGCTCATGCAATTGTCAATAATGCTAAGGATAGCAATCCGGAAATCGTAATGCAATCAGCTTTTTCTGCTGCAAATCAAGCTGCCAGTAACGCTAATGAAACAACAGTTCGATCAGATCAAATGGCCCAAATGGCTAATGATGCACAAAAAATCAATAGTTTCTTCAATTCTGTTACAGCTGCAAGTTCTTCTGCAGCTGCGGTTGAAGATGAAGGAATTAGTTATCGGGATGAATCTGGGGAAAGTAATGGGCTGATTACTGACTCAACTTTAGCTAGTTCATTAGCAAATAACACTTCTTATGCTCGAAGTACATCATTTCTTAGTAATGCTGTTAATTCAGCAATTACCATCTCTGGAGATAGTGGATTCAGAAATGAGTTCAATGTTTATACCAGTGGTAATATGCCATTTTATGGGAACCATAGCAATTATTATACTTCTCCAGATAGTATATTAAACGGATCCATAGCTACACAATACGGTTCGCCAATTGCCATTTATAACAGTTCTAATGCTCAAATGACTTTTACTGATGGAGCTAGTAACAATCAAATTACTGATGCTATTTTTAAGGGTAAATTGGATATGAACCAACCCTTTTCATATAATTCAGTAATTAATATTAGTAATCTTGCTATAGATGGACTTAGTTTTGTTTTGTATAATGAAGCGACTGATTCCACTGCTGGTCAAGCAGGTGGTGGTGTTGGGATTACTGGAATAAAAAATGCAATTGGATTTAAAATAGATACTTATTTCAATACTAATAACGGTACTTATAACGGTCAAACTGATAATTCAGCGACTGATTCTAATGGAAATAATATTAATTCAATTCCATTTGCTGCTTTTATGACGACTGATAGTGCTGGTTATGGTACTTATGTTCCTAACCTTGCTAGTGCATTACAATATAACAGTTTAATATATGCTGGAGATATGAATTTTGATGTTAAGTACACACCAAATGAATCTCAACCAGATGTTGGTAAAACGCATGGAACACTAACTGTAACCCTTAATAAAGTTTCTGGAGGAAGTATTGGTACATTTGTTGATAACAACGTTGTAACTAATAATGCAACTCCATATTATATGAATGTCACCGCTGGTGATGGTTCTGCTAATCAGGGTCAATCTTATATGCGATTTCAGAATTTTTCATATTCACCAGTTCAAAAACAACATTTTTACTATGTTGATGATAATGATGTAGATACAGCTTCTAATGGTGGAGCTCCAATCTATCTTGCTGAACAAACCGTAGAGGGTATTACAGGTACGTCAATGTCGTACGATCCTAAGGATCAAATTAATAAAATAGTTGGAACTAATGTTTATGCAGTTGATGGAGGAATTAGCCCAGCTTCAAATTCTGATGGAACTTCATTTGATGGAAATACGATTGCTTTTGGAAATGACACGTATGAACCCAGTTATATTATCCATGTTAAAAAAGCAGTAGCTCAAGTTTCCCAGAGTGCAAGCTTTAATGAAGTAGTCAATTACATCGATGCAACTACTGGTTCTGTTATGTCATCTGCTTCACAAACAATTGTTGCTTCACAAACTAATGGGGTAATTGGTTCTGGAAGTGCTGCTTCAATTGCAAGCTCAGGTGCATGGAGTTGGACTTTAAGTAATTCTGGAATGACTTCATCAGGTTCATCTCCAATAGCAACGGATATTAACTTTGATCTTGTTACACCAAGTGAATCAATGGGGAGTTTGGTTGTAGCCTCAGGAACAAGTGCTTATACTGGATCAATTAATATTGCTAATTATTTGTCCAATGGATTTTTGACTAAATCCAGCGCTACGATTACTAAAAATTTTTATTACGTTCCTAATATTGCTTCTAGTCAAGCCGCTAATTCAGCTTCAGCTACTTCAGTAAGTGCTAATATTGATAGTATTATTGCTTACAGTAGTGCAGCAAGTACGGCGTACTCATTGGCCAACTTGGAATTATCAAATGTATCTAATTATGCTAATACAATCAATGGATATCATATAACTGATCCGGCTAATTCAGATTTTAGCAACGCCAATAGTTTTGTTAATTCAGTAATTAGTAGTGTAGCTTCTTTGCAGAATAATATACAAGCACAATCTAATACCATTGCTGGATTGTATGCATCTGCATCGGCAGCTAATTCAAATGTTGCTGCTAAAAACACGGCCATGAGTAATGCAGTTAAAAGTGCTAATAGTGAATATGATATTGCCACATCTTATTATAATAAGTTAGGTTCTGAAACAGATAGTAATGGCATTAGTAGTGACATTGCTTCAGCAAGTGTAGCGATGTCCAAAGCTAGTTCGTATGTTAGTGAGCTTAGTGCTGATAATAGTACTGCACATAGTCAAGCTAATGCCGTTAGTTTTTATACTAATATTGCTGGGGTAAACTCTAGTTCCGTAAACGTTGATAATAATAGTTTAAGTAGTACATCAACTGTTTCTATGGCAATTGCTGGTAGTAATTATATAGGTGTACCTTCGGTTGAAGCTGGAGTAATTTCCTTAGCTAATTCTCTTCACGTCGTAAATGCGAACTCTATCACTAGTGAAATAACGTCAATTTCAAATGGTCAGACCACTGAATCTACTGCTTACGCAAACTTTCTTTCTTCGAATAGATCCGCTTCTGCAGAGTTAAGTCAAGCTGGTTCATATTACAATACGATAAGTAGTGATGCTTCTGTTGTCAGTTCACAAGCATCATTAATTACCAGTTATATCAATCAAAACAATAATAGTAATAGCCTAATGGTCTCAGCAAGTGACACAATGAGTTCCGCTAGTTCAGCAATGAGTGCTTTGGTAGAGAATGCAAATATTGATTCGACGAATGCAAGTTCTGAAGCAGTTTTGGTTTCCTCATATGCTGGTGAAGTTATTAGTGATAGTGCTGTTCTAGCTCAAAACTATTCGAATGCATCCACTTTTGCTAGCTTGGCAAATACGGCGAATTCAGAAAGTAATGAGCCTGGAAACTATACATCAGCTAGTTATTATAATTCGATGGCTGCTAGTTATATTAGTAACGCCAATATAAATGCTACAACGGTTAAAAATGACATTGCTAGTTTTAACACGGCCTCTAATGCTTTATCAGATGCTAACTTGAACTTGAAGAAGGAAGTAAACACTGCAAACACTTATCGTTCAACTTTTAATAGTGCTTTAAGCGATGCAGCGTCTGCTAGTGCCACCATTAGCTATGCTTCTGCTGCTATTAATGCAGCTAATAATGCTAATACTTATGTATCTAGTGCTTCTGTTAATGCTAATTCATTAGCAAAAAGTGCTGCTAGTGTCGATGCTTTAGCTAGTCAAGTAGCTTCAGCAGCTTCTTCCACTGCTTCAATTGCTAGTTCTGCTAGTGTAACGATTGCGACAATTAATAGGTTCGCAACTACAAGTTCTGCAAATACATTAATTACATCAGCAGCAAGTGCGGCTGATGGGAATTATAGTACGATTACTTCAGCTAATTCAGCGGCACAATCTGCATCCACGGCAATTGCTAATGCCAAAGTTCAAGCTGATGCAGACCAATCATCAGCAACAAGTGCTTTAAGTGCAGCTAGTGCAGCTGCAATCATTGCTAGTGGAGCCGTTGTACAGGCTAATATTGATAGTGGCAAAGCTACTAGTGGAAATCCTTCTGATGCTTCAGCAGAAGCTAGCGTAGCTATTTCAGCTGAAAATGTGGCTAGTTCTGCCAACAGTTTAATTGCAACATTAAGTGCGGATGCTAGTGCACAATATTTAATAGCTTCTGGTGCTGAACGACAGGCTATTTTACAATCAAGTCTAGCATCAAGTGCTGCAAAAGCCTTAGATAGCCAAGCAAACATCATTAACAGTAACGTTAGTGCCGTTAATAGTGAAAGTGCTATTAATAGTGGAATTAAATCTAATACATCAAAAGTCTCAGCAACAGGTTCATCAATTAGTACAAGCTTTGTTAGTTCTGCAGATAATGATGTTAATTCATACAATGCCAATATTAATTCTTACAACACTATTACTTCTAATAATGCTAATATAGCTAATAGCTTAGCTTCTGTTAACGCTAATAATACTTCAGTAATGGCTCAGATTAATTCAGTTAACAATGCTGTTTCTAATGCTTCGCAGCTTAGCGTTGCAAATTATATTACTGATGCTAATAGTGATAGTGTGGCAATTGTTTCAATTGCTAATCAAATGGCTGGTAATAATGCTACTGTTGATGGATTGACTTCTGATATTAATAAGAATACTAGTCTTGCTAGTTCTGCATATATTACCGGTGACATTAATACTGCGAAGGCATATGATAGTGCTGCAAGTTCTGAATATGATCAATTAGTTAACTATGCTTCAAGTGCAATAACATTAACAACTAGTGCATCTAATGTTAATGCTAATGCTAGTACAGCTGCCAATGCACTCAAATCCGCTAACACTCGTGCAAGTTATGATGCTGGAATAATTACCAGTGGTGCGATTATGATTGCAATTATTAATACTTCAAGTGCCCAGAGTTTAATTGGTAATGCAAATTCTAAAATTAATGCGGATTCAAACAATGCTGCTAACGATATTACTAGTGCCTCCAATGCTGCAGTTTCTGCTGCTTCCGCAACGGCTGTTGTTAATAGTTACGCAACTGATGCACAAAAGAGTGCTAATGTTATTGATAATTATGCTAACAATAATCCAACAGACACAATTCTTAAGAGTTTATCCAGCCAAGCTGATAACAATATGGCAAGCTTGAATTCTTTAAATTCTGACGCAACGATTCAAAAAATTTATGCTGCCCAAGCTGCTACAACAATTAGCAATGCGGCTGCAACATATACTAACTTAAGTTCTGCTGCTAATAGTGATTCAATTGAAGTGGCAAGCTTAAGTGATGCAATCACTGGATTTGAAAGTAATAATAATGTTGTTAGTGCCGCTAGTGCTGCTACTTTAGCAAGTCAATTAGCTAAAAATGAAGCAGTGAACTTATCGAATGCTGACAGTTTAGCTGTTGTTGTAACCAATGCTTCTAATACTGCTAGTTCTGCAGTTTCACAGGCGATTGCTGATGAACAAAGTGCTTCAGCATTATCTGTAGCTATCAGTAATGCTAAACAGGCTGCCGATGCGGAAAGTGCAGCTAACATTGCTTCTATTGCTAAATCCGAAGCTAATTCTGCTGCTTCTAACACTAACTCAGAAGCTACAAGTGCTTCTGACAATAATAGTACTGCTAGTTCTGCAGCAAGTTCAGCTAATAGTATAAATAGTGCTGCTAGTAAAGCAGCTAGTGAGGCTGATTCGATTGCTTCTGCTAATTCTGATAATAGTTCTGCTCAATCTGCTGCTAGTGCAGCATCAAGTGCAGCTTCTCTTGCTAGTTCTGCTGCCAGTGCCGCTAATTCAGCATCTGCTGATGCAAGTTCGGCTAATAGCTTAGTTAGTTCGGCTAATAGTCTTGCAAGTTCTGCAGCGAGTGCTGCAAGTGATGAGAATAGTGCTGCTAGTTCTGCTGCTTCTCAAGCATCCAGTGCTGCTTCAACTGGTGATAGTTCTACGGCAAGTTCCGCTGCTAGTGCAGCAAAGAGTCATGCTAGTGCAGCCTCCAATGCTGCCAGTGCCGCTGCCAGTGCTCAGAATACTGCATCTAGTGCTGCTAATAAAGCTGCTTCAGCTGCCAGTGCAGCTAGTTCAGCTAATAGTACCGCAAGTTCCGCTGGGAGTACCGCAAGTTCAGCTAATAGTGCAGCTAGTTCAGCTTCCAATGCTGCTAGTGGATCTTCAAACGGAAGCAGTGAAGCTAGCAAAGCTTCCAGTGCAGCTAATTCTGCTTCCAGTGCAACTAGTGATGCCGCATCAAATGCTAATTCAGATGCTGCTTTGGCTAGCCAATATTATAGTGAAGCCATTTCATTTGCTTACAGTACGCAAAATTATAAAGCTGTTGCTGACGCTAATTCTGCTTTAGCAGCTACTTACTTATCTCAAAATTCTAGTAATGAAGTTCTAAAATCTCAAAATTCAATTGCATCTTCTGCAGATGCTGATGCAGCTGATGCTGTTACAAGTGCTAATAGTTACGAGTCTATTGCTGGTAGTGAATTTATTATTGCTTCAACTGCTGCAATTAGTGTTGCTGTTACAAGTGCTAGAGTTAGTGATGCCGATTCTACAATTGCTAGTTTGGTTCAAGTAGCTAATAGTTATTTTGCAGCAGGTAATGTTAATAATGGTTCTGTTTATGCTGCCCAGGCATCCGCGGTTAGTAAACAATTAAGTTCTTTAGTTACATCTGCGAACTCGTACGTTTCCATTGTTTCTAGTGCTACTTCCGCTACTAAGAATGCTCGTGATTCTGCTTCAAGTGATAATACAAGAGCAAGCCAAGATGCTGATAAAGCAATTAATGCCGTTAAGATTGCTTCAGGTGCTGATTCCGGTGCGAACGCATCTAGTGCTGCTAATAGTACTGCTTCCAGTACAGCGAAGAGTCAAGCTAGCTCTGCTGCCGTAGTTGTTAACTCTATTAAGAGCGGAATTAATGGGATGCACTTATCTGCTGATGTAATGCCAATTTCTATTGCCGCATCGTCTGCTGCTTCGGCTTCAACTAAGGTTGATAGTTATTACCATGATGCTCAAAATAAAGCGGTTCAAGTGAATGGTTATAATGCTGTCGCATTCAATACATCGAATGCGATTATTAAGAGTGCCGTTAATGCGATGAGTACAGAAGTTAGTATGCTAGCCAGTCTTGATAGTGATGCTCATGAGCAAAGCTTTGTTGCAAGTTATAGTTATAGTAATGCTGTTAAACAAAGTGATGCAATTGCTTCTGCTTCAACTGCTATCAACGGAAGTAATGGGGCACTTTCAAGTTTTGATTCGATGAGTAATGCGGTTGCAAGCTATGCTGCACAAAGTAACTTCTCATCGGTTTCTGATGAAATTAGTTCAATCAATTCGTTGGTATTAAGTGCTAATAATATTTATGCAAATGCTCAAACTTCTTCAGCCGCTATTGTTAATGAAACTAAAGATGCTCAAAGTGCAGCTTCCTATGCTATTTCAGATGAAAGTAGTGCTAGTTCGATTGCAATTGATATAAATACTGCTTATTCTAAAGCCTTGAATGCAAGTTATGCTGATAGTTACGCTAATCAAACTAATTCTTCAGCTAGTTCAGCTAATTCTAATTCTGCACAGGTTAGTTCTGATGCAAACATTACTAGTTCAGCTGCAAGTGCTACTAGTATCTACAATTCGCAAGCCAATTCATTCAATAGTGCTGCTTCAATTGCTGCATCCAATGCTGCGAAGGCATATAATTCAGCTTCGATAATTGCTTCTAATAATCCAACTAATCCTAACGTACAAAATGATATCAATATTGTTTCTAGTGCTGCTAGCTTAGCCGCAAGTGCATATGCGACTGCTAGTTCAGCAAATTCAGTTGTTATTTCTGCGAATGCAATAGCTAGCTCGGCTAATAGTACTATGAGTAGTTGTACAAGTGCAGCTAGTTCGGCAAGTTCTGCTGCTGCTAGTGCTTCGGCTGCAGCTAGTATTGCGGCAATTTCAGGAGATAGTTCAGCAGCCAGTTCAGCAGCATTGATTGCTAGTGTTGCAAGTTCTACCGCTGCCAGTGCACGAAGTACTGCTGATACTTTAGTTACCTCTGCTAAAAGTGCTGCTGATGTAGCATTTTCAGCAGAAAACGTTGTTGTAACTAATGCGGGATTAGCTTCTTCTGCAAATAGTACTGCTAATAGTGCAACTTCTGATGCTTCTGATGCAGCTAATAATTCTTCAGCCAATACTAGTGGAACAAGTAAAGCTAATAGTGCTGCTTCGGCTGCTGAATCACTTTATAGCGTAGCTTCAGCTTCAGCTAGTGGAGCTAGTGTATCTGATAGTTTAGCTCAAAGTTACGATAACGATGCAATTCAAGATGCTGTTCAAGCCGGTAGTTACACTAATACTGCTATTTTAAATTCAACCATTTCACAAAGTATTGTGGCTGCTAATCCAAATAATAGTGATGTCGCTTCTGCATCCTCATTAGTATCGTCAGCGGCTTCTGATGCTATAGTTGCATCATCAATTGCTAATCTACAATCTGCAATTGCTAATAGTGCTTATGGTTCTGCCAGTGCAGCTGCCGCCAGTGCAGCTGTTGACAATGCACGGATCAATGATGATAACAATGCTGCTCATAGTTTAGCTTCAGCAGCTTTAAGCTATTTTGCTGAACATAATGTGACTACCGGAATTGTTTATGCCGATCAAGCTGCTAAAACAGTTGATAATATGAATTCAATTGCTAGTGATGCTAGTCTTCAATTTAGTGTGGCTTCAAGTGCTACGATTGTAGCCAAAAATGCGGCTTCAGTTGCATCTGGTGAAAAATATCGAGCAAGTACTGATGCTCAATTAGTTGCGAGCGCTGTTAATTCAGCTAGTTCCGCAGCATCCAGTGCCGCTAATTCTAATGCTAATGCAACTAGTAACAGTGCTGCTAGCATGTCAGCCGCCACTTCAAGTGCTTTTGCTGGAATTAATTTAGTTCCAATTTCAAATGCTTATCAAGAAGCAAGTTCTGCAGCTGGTCAAACAGCCGCTTATAATAATTCTGCAACTGCTCAAGCTAGCACGGCAGCAAGTATTGCAGCTGCTAATGGTAGGAATAGTGCAGTTGCTAGTGCCAATAGTGCAGCCAGTTCCGCGGCCAGTTTAGTTGCTAGTTATAATTCCGATGCTCAAAAACAATCTAGCATCGCATCAAGTGCTTATGCTCAAGCACAACTTTATTACTCTCAAGCAAGCAATGATAATGTCAATGCTGCTTCTGCAAACGCTTTGATTGATAATTACATTTCAGAGGGGAGCAATGCTTATACCCAAGGAAATCTAGTTGCCGGGAGTATCTTTTATTCTCAAGCAAATAGTGCCACTGCAAGTATGGCTAGCGCTAACTATGAACAAGATGCTCAAAATAAGTCTAGTGAAGTGGCAACCTTAACTTCCATTGCTCAAACTGCAGCTACTCAAGCATCTAACGATGTAAAGAATGCTGTAATTGCTTTAGCTAGTGTTACCTCGGATGCTAGTTCGGCCGCTAGTAATGCAAGTGGGGCAAATTCTGCAGCCTCAGGAAGTATTAATAATAGTAGTGCAGCAACATTTGCTTCATCAGTTGCTAATAGTGTCTCTGATGGAATCGTTACTAATATGAATTCACTTAGTGAATATGCTAATTCAGCTGATAGTTATGCTAGTCAAGCTGCTACTAATACGACAAGTGCTAACACAGCATATAGTAGTGTTGCTAGTTTAGCGAATGCAAATAAAGGGAATGCTTCCTTGGCTAGTTATGCAAACTTGGCTAGTGATGCTATTACGCTAATTAATTCTGCTAATAGTGATGCCCAAATGCAAAAATCAATTGCTGATAATCAATTACTTAATGCTAATACAGAAAATACAGAAGTAAATGCTCTTAACAGTCAAATTGCTAATGATTCAGCTAACGTTGCTAATTATGATAGTTTAGCTAACTCATATTATAATGCTGGAAATATTTCTTCGGGACAAGCAATGGCTAATTCTGCTGCAAGTACGGTAGTTTCAGCAAGTAAAGCTGTTAACGTTTTAATTGCATATAGTAATGAAATTTCAGAATATACCAGTAGGGCTAGTTCTGCTGCTCTTCAAGCATCTAAGGACGTTAATACTATTAGTCTTCAAGCTAGTGTGGCTACTTCTGCCAGTTCCGCTGCCTCCAGTGCAAATAACAATGGTGGTGGTAGTGGAGCCAGTTCAGCCAATTCAGCCAATTCAGTAGCTTCGAGTGCCACTAGTACTGCAATTATTGATAATGATAATGCAAAGAACTATGCTTCAACTGCTAGCTCTGCTTCTGCAGTTGTAAGTAATGAGGCAAACTCCGCTGCTAATATTGCAAACGAAGTTAATAGTATTTATGCTACAAATACCAATAATGCTATCTTTAAGAATGCTAACAGTGTTGCTAATAGTGCCATGAATATAATTAATATTAATAGTCACGACGCTAGCCAACAAAGTTCACTTGCATCTAGTGCCAGTGCAGCTGTTTCGACTGCTGTTTCAAACGTTTCAAGTGCTAATGTTGCAATTTCTGATTATGTTTCAAGTGCTAATCTGGATTACAGTACCGCCGCAAGTTATTATGCGGAAGGAAGCAATCAGTCTGCAGCTTCATTCGCTTCAAATGCTGATCAATTAGTAAATAAGGCAAGTTCACAAGCTGTTGTTGCTTCAGTAAACGCAAGTATTAGTCATAGTTTAGTATCTGTAGCAAGTTCTGCGGCTTCACAAGCTGTTAATGACGAAAATGTGGTTGCTTCTGCTTCAATTGCAATCAACAGTGCATTAGCTTCTGCTGCTGCTCAAACAGCTTCTATTGCTAATAGTGGTGCCAATCAATCTAATTCAATCGCATCTAATGCTGCTACTGATGCTAATAGTGCAGCTCAATCTGCCAATAGCACTGCTAATTCAGCCACAAGTGCAGCCAATTCAGCATCTAATGCAGCTGCTAGTGCAGCCAATGAAGCTAGTGCTAATCCAAGCAATGCTGTAATTAGTTCTGCAGTTTCAAATGCTCAAAACAATGCTTCAATTGCAAGCAATGCTGCTAGTGCGGCTCAAAGCAATGCCAGTGTAGCTTCTACTGCTGCTAGTAAGGCAACTGCAGATAGTGTCATTGCTTCTTCCCAAGCCTCAATTGCAAGTTCTGCAAACGCAGTTGCAAGTTTAACTAACAGCACTGCTAATGCAGCTACTAAAAATGGAAATAGTTCATTAGCATCCAGTGCTGCTTCAGCAGCTAGTGTTGCAGCATCTATAGCTCAATCTGCGAGTGCCGCTGCGAGTGCTGCTGCTATTGATGGTGCTAATCAAGCTTCAATTGCAAATTCTGCTAATAGCGCAGCTAGTGATAATAGCAATACGGCTGATTCTGCAAATAGTGCTGCCAGTGCTGCTAACAGTACTGCAAATAGTGCTGCTAACGCCAATAGTCAAAATTCTGGATCAGCTAGTTCTGCATCTGCTGCAGCAAGTTCAATTTCTAATGCTACTTCGTTGGCCGTTACTTTAATAGACTTATCTTCAATTAGTAGCGAAAATAGTGAAGCTAGTTCTGCAGCTAGTGCTACAACTTATTACAGTGCTTCGACGGCAATTCAATCGTCAATTGCTGCTAGTATTGATGCAGCTAACAGTGGAAACAGTGCAGTTCACAGTGCTTATTTAGCTGCAAGTAGTGCTAATTCAATGAATTACATTTATAACAGTGATGCACAAAATCAATCTCAAATTGCTGTTAGTGCATACAATGCGGCCCAATCTGCATATTCACAAGCAGGTCAAGATAGTAAGAATGCTAGTTTAGGAGTTCAAGCTATCAATAATTACATTAGTGAAGCAAGTAATGCTTATAATACTGGTGATATTACTGGAGGAAGTATTTTCTACTCTCAAGCAGTCAGTGCTGCTAATAGTATGAAGAGTGCAAAATATGATAGTGATGCATCTGCAATGTCTAGCTCTGTTAATATTTTAACGATCCAAGCTAGTGCAGCTGCCAGTCAAGCTTCATATGATGCTAGTCGGGCTGCCGTTGTATTGGACAGTGCTTCTGCAGATACTAGCATTGCTAGCTCTGCAGCTAGTTCTGCAGCATCAAATAATTCATCAGCTTCATCGATCGCATCAAATGCGGCTTCCACTGCTAATTCAATTAATACGGTCATTAGTGGCATGGACTCTATTGCCCAAAAAGACATTGCAATCCTTTCTAGTGCCAACAGTACTGCTAGTTCTGCTGCAATAGTAGTTGATAGTTATTCTGCTGCTGCTTCTAGTGCATCAATTCAAGTCAATAATTATATGAATGATAGCTACAATCAAAATAATCCTGTAATAAGTTCGGCAATAGCTGCTATTAACGGTGCTAACACTATGTTGAGCAATCTTGATTCGGATGTTCAAATGCAAAGCTCGGTTGCTTCTAGTGCCTATGTTTATGGGAGTACTCAATCTAGTATTGTTTCAAGTACTGCTGTGGTAGCTGATAAATATAATTCATTAATTAGTTCTTTGAATTCTAATGTAATTAATGACATCGCTGCTCATAATTCATCTGCTGTAACTAGTGAAGTTAATGTTATTAATTCTGATATTAATATCGTTAATTTGATTATTGGTCAAGCTTCTTATGCCATTGTAACAATTAATCCATTAGTTCCTAGTGCAGTTTCTGCAGCTAGTCAAGCTGTTGCTGATGAAAAATCTGCGGCTAGTGAAGTTATCAGTGATGCTCTTAATAAGGCTATCAACGCCAGTGTTGCCGACAGTCAAGCTGCGGATACCTCATCCTTTGCTAGTGACGCAAGTAATACCGCTAATATTATGACGTCACAATCTTCCGAAGCTAGTTCCGCTGCTTCAGCTACTAACAGTTATTCTGCTGAAACTAGTGCTTACGCATCACAAGCAACGAGTGATGCCAATAATGCTTCTAATATGACCAGCAATGCAGCTTCAATTGCTTCAGCGAATAAGGATAATTCTGCTGTGGAATCCGCTGCCAGTGCTGCAAGTAATGCTGCTAGTGCCGCTATCAGTGCGAACGCCAAGGCAAGTACTGCTAACTCTATTGTAATTTCAGCTAATTCCGTTGCTAGTGCTAACAATAATGCTGCATCCAATTACAACAGTATGGCTACTAGTGATGCCAATGCTGCCAGTGCCGCTGCCAACGCTGCTCAATCTGCCGCAATGAGTGGTAACAGTGATGCGGCTAGTTTCAATCGTTCTGTGGCTAGTTCGGCTGCATCAGCAGCAACGAACGCTAGCAACGCTGCTACGAATGCTGCAAGCTTAGCATCTAGTGCGGCTTCAGTTGCCAAAGCAGCTGTGATCGATGGTTCCCAAGCTGCTAGTGATGCTAACTCTGCCAATAGTGCGGCTTCGAGTGCTAACAGTGCGGCTTCCAGTGCTGCTAATTCTTCGAATGCATCCACGGCTACGAGTGTTGCTTCTAAGATGGCGAGTGTTGCTTCTTCAGCCTATGGGTCGATTAATCTATCTGCCATCAGTTCTGCTAATAGCGCGGCTAGTTCTGCTGCCAGCCAAACCGCTAGTTATAATGTTGCGGCAATTTATCAAGCATCCACGGCTGCCAGTATCGCTGCTGCCAATCAGAACATCAGTGCAGTGGCTAGTGCCAATAAAGCGGCTTCCAGTGCCGCTACGCTTGTATCTAGCTATAATTCTGACGCTCAAAATCAAGCTTCGATTGCATCAAGTGCATATAGTGCTGCTCAAAATGCCCAAAGACAAGCTAGTCAGGATAGTCAAAATGCTAGTTTAGCTAACTCCACGATCAATAGTTACATTGCTCAAGGAAATAGTGCCTACGCAGGTTCTAACGTTGTTGCTGGAAGCGTCTTCTATTCTCAAGCTGCCAGTGCGTTAGCAAGTATGCAAAGTGCCCAATATGATAGTGATGCAATTGCACAATCTAATTCTGTTATAAACTTGACCAGTAAAGCTCAATCTGCAGCAAACAAAGCCATCAATGATGAAAAGAGCGCAGCCATTCAATTAGCTAACGTTACCTCAGATGCTAGTGATGCATCGAGTGCGGCTACCAGTGCGGCTAGTTCAGCTAGTTCCAATAGTAACTCTGCCAGTGCTAATAGTAGTACCGCTAGTTCTGCGAACTCCGTTGCCAACTCCGTTTCCGCCGGCATCAATGCTAATATGGGATCAATCAGTGCCTATGTTAATTCTGCTTCCAGTTATGCGGTCCAAGCAGCTAATAATACTAAATCTGCCAATACTCAATACACTAGTTTGACCAGCTTAGTTGATACTAATAAGAGTAATGCTTCCTTAGCTAGTTATGCTAACTTAGCTAGTCAAGCCATGAGCATGATCAATTCCGCCAATGTGGATGCACAAAACCAAAGCTCATTAGCTAACTCAGCTCTATCTGCAGCAAACAGTGACAATGTGATTGCTACTAGTTTAGCAACCCAAATTGCTACAGATTCTAGTAACGTTGAAAAATATGACAGTGAAGCTAACTCAGACTTTGCTGCTGGGAACATGGCTGGCGGAGCAGCAATGAACGCTTCAGCAACTGCTGCAGTTAAGAATGCTAGTGATGCGGTTAAGTCTTTGAGTGCTAAGAGCGATGCAATCGTAAATGATACTAATATCGCCAGTTCTGCAGCTTCACAAGCTTCTAATGATGTAAAGACCATTAGTCTTCAAGCTAGTGTCGTTAATTCTGCCAGTTCTGCGGCCAAGAGTGCTTCTTCCAGTAATGGTGGTAGTACTGCTAGTTCCGCTACTAGTACGGCTTCTGCAGCCGTAACTTCCGCAACGACGGATAGTAGTAATGCTACCAAGTACTCATCTGAAGCTAATTCTGCTTCTAAGGCAGTTAGTGGCGAAGCAATCTCCGCATCCAATGTTGCCAGTGAAGTTAACAGTATTTATGCTACTAACACAAGTGATCAGGTCTTCCAAAGTGCAAATAGTATTGCTAATAGTGCAATGAACACCATCAATATCAAGAGTTACGATGCAGACCAACAAAGTACAATTGCCTCTAGCGCCAGCGTGGCAGTTGCTAGTGCTTACGCTAATGTAAATAATGCCAATATTGCGGCTTCTAACGATATTTCCAGTGCCAATAGTCAATATGCCATTGCTGCTAGTTACTATGCAACAGGTAATACGCAAGCTGCCAGTGCAACGGTATCGGCTGCTGATCGATTAGTCAATAGTGCTAGCGTTGAAGCAGCGATTGCTTCAAACAATGCGGTTGCGACCCATAGTTTCGTTGCAGTTGCTAGTTCCGCTGCTGCTCAAGCTATTAGTGATGAAAGTTCGGTAACTTCCGCATCAATTACTATCAATAGTGTGTTAGCTTCTGTGGCTGATCAAGCTGCTTCGAATGCTAATAGTGGAGCTCAAAATTCATCATCGATGGCATCCAGTGCTTCAAATGCTGCTAAGTCTGCGGCTACGAGTGCTAATTCCACTGCTAGCGATGCTTCGAACACTACTAAATATGCTTCTGCAGTGGCATCAGCTGCTGATAGTGAAGCCAGTGCTAATCCAAGTAATTCCGCAGTTAAGTCTGCAGCTTCCACGGCTAAGAGTGCAGCTAATACTGCTATTTCTGCGGCTAGTGATGCTCAAAGTCACGCCAGTGAAGCTTCTGCTGCATCTAGTAAGGTGGATGCTGACCATAAGACGGCTTCTGATCAAGCTTCAATCGCTAGTTCCGCCGCTGCTGCAGCATCAGCTGCTAACAGTGCTGCCAGTTCTGCTGCTAAACAAGGCGATCGTTCTGCGGCTTCTAGTCAAGCATCGATTGCTAGTTCCGCTGCTTCCGCTGCTGAATCAGCAAGTAAGGCTGCTTCATCAGCTGCTGCGGATGGTTCTAGTCAAGCATCGATTGCTAGTTCTGCCAACAGCGCTGTTAGCTCAGCTAATAGTCAAGCCAGCTCTGCCAATAGTACTGCAATTTCGGCCAATAGTGATGCTTCCAGCGCCGCAAGTGCCAACAGTAAGAATTCTGGTTCTGCTAGTTCCGCTGCAAACTCTGGAGCTGCCATTGCAAGTGGTGCCTCTGCAGCATTCAGTTCAATGGACTTGAAGCCAGTTAGTGTTGCCAATAGTTCCGCTAGTTTCTTTGCTAGTGAAACCGCTAGTTACAATAATTCAGCTGAAGCTCAAGCAATCATAGCGGCTAGCATCGCAGCTGCTAATAGCAGTAACAATGCAGTTTCTACTGCTAATAGTGCCGTCAAGAGTGCCGTTAAAGCGGTATCTAGTTATAATTCCGATGCTCAAAACCAATCAGTAATTGCATCTAATGATTACATCGCTGCTCAATCTGCATATGCACTTGCCAATCAAGACAGCAAGAATGCGAGTGCCGGTGTCATTACTATCAATAGTTTGAATGCTGCTGGTAGTACCGCTTATGCCCAAGGAAATACAATTGCGGGAAGCGTCTTCTACTCACAAGCAGTTAGTGCCGCTGATAGTATGAAGAGTGCCAACTACGATGGGGATGCCCAAGCTCAATCAAATGCCTTAAAGAGCTTGACTACATCAGCCCAATCAGCTGCTACGCAAGCATCTATTGATGCTGCGAACGCTAAGATTGCTTTAGCTAGTGCCACTTCAGATGCTAGTTCCGCTGCTAGTGCAGCCAGTTCTGCTAATAATAACAGTGGCTCTGCCAGTGCCCGGAGCAGTGCAACTACCTCTGCTAAATCAGTTGCAAATTCTGTAGCCTCTGGGGTTAAAACTGATATGGGTTCAATCAGTGCCTATGTTAAGTCTACTGATAGCTACGCGGTTCAAGCATCACAAAACACTAGTTCCGCAACTATCCAATACAACAGTTTGACTAGTTTAGTTAATAATAATAAGGGCAACGCTTCCTTAGCTAGTTATGCTAACTTAGCTAGTCAAGCAATGTCATTAGTAGATTCAGCTAACCAAGATGCCCAAAGCCAAAGCTCAATCGCTAATTCTGCATTATCTGCTGCTAACAGTGCTGACAGCGAAGCAACCACGTTATCTGGAGACATCTCGGCTGATTCCAGCAGCGTTTCATTGAACGATAGTATTGCTAATTCATTCTTCAATAATGGTAATTCAGCTTCTGGTCAAGAATATGCAAGTTTAGCTGCTCAAATTGCTGGAGAAGCTAGTTCTGCTGCAGATATTTTGATCCACAATAGTTCAGCCATCGCTAGTTACACTAATGTGGCTAGTTCTGCTGCTCTTCAGGCATCTAAGGATGTTCAAACAATCAGTATTCAAGCTAGCGTTACCAATTCCGCTAGTTCTGCTGCCTCAAGTACAGCTTCCAACAATGGTGGAAGTGGGGCCAACTCCGCTAGTTCCACCAAGAGTATTGCTTCTGCTGCGTTTAGCGGAGCAAAAGTCAATAGTGGGAAAGCCACTGAATACTCATCTGAAGCGCATTCCGCTTCAACGGCCGTTAGCCAAGAAGCAACTAACGCCACATCGATTGCTTCAGAAGTAAATAGTATCTACGCTACTAACACCCAGGATTCAATCGTCCAAAGTGCTAATGGTGTTGTTAATAGTGCAATCAGCACTATCAATGTTAAGAGTTATGATGCCGGACAACAGAGTACCATCGCATCTAGTGCTAGTGTTGCAGTTTCCAACGCAGTTGCTAATGTCTCTAATGCTAATAGCGTTGCCGATAGTTTAGTAAGTGCTGCTAATAGTGATTATAGTGATGCAGCGACATATTACGCTAAGGGGGACACTGCCGCCGGAGATCAAATGGCTGCAGCTGCTGATAAGTTAGTCAACAGCGCTAGTGTTGAAGCGGCAAATGCTTCTGCATCAGCTCAAACTATCACTAGTTTAACTACAGTAGGAAGTAGTGCGGCTTCTCAAGCTATTAGCGATGAAAGTGCTGTCACTTCCGCATCGATCGCCATTAACAGTGCATTAGCATCCGCTACGACCCAAACCGCTTCCGTTGCTAACAGTGGGGCCCAAAGTTCAACTTCTAAAGCAGATACTAACTCAAGCAATGCTAACGCCGACGCTAACGAAGCTAACTCAATGGCTTCTTCCGCAAGTATAGCTGCATCATTTGCTGCTAGTGAAGCTTCCGCAACCACTAGTCTTGCTAGTGCAAACCCAAGTAACTCGGCCGTTAGTTCAGCTGCTGTTGTCGCTAAGAGCAATGCAGCAGTTGCTAGTTCAGCTGCCATTGCAGCCCAAAGTCTTGCTAGTCAAGCCGCTAGTGCTGATACTAAAGCTCACACTGATAGTAGCGTTGCATCTAGTGCTGCTGATGTTGCTAGTGTGGCTGCTGCTAATGCTGCTTCTCAAAATGCAATTACAAGCATTGCAACTTCAAAGGGTGACTCAACGACTGCTTCAATGGCTGCTTCTACGGCAAGCAATGATGCTTCTATCGCCCAATCAGCAAGTATTGTTGCTTCTAAAGCTGCTGAAGATGGAGCTGATCAAGCATCTATCGCAAGTGCAGCTAATAACGCTGCTAGTTCCGCTAACAGTACTGCTCAATCCGCTAACTCTAATGCTAGTTCCGCTAATAGTGCAGCTTCCAGTGCTGCGAATGCAAATAGTAAGAATGCCAGTTCAGCTAGTTCAGCTGCTAGTTCTGGAGCAGCCATTTCAAGTGCGACATCAAACGCATTTGCTTCAATGGACTTGAGACCAGTTAGTGCTAACAACGAATCTGCTAGTTACTTTGCAAGTGAAACTGCTAGTTACAATGATTCTGCAACTGTTCAATCATCGATTGCTTCCAGTATCGCAACAGCTAACTATACTAATAGTGCGGTTACTAATGCCGCTAAGGCTGCCTCTAGTGTAGCTTCATTATTATCTAGTTATAACAGTGATGCTCAAATTCAATCCATTAAGGCTTCCAGTGCCTACAGTGCTGCTCAAAGTGCATATGCTCAAGCTAGTCAAGATAGTAAGAACGCTATTTTAGGAACGCAAACGATCAATAACTTCATCAGTGAAGGTAGTAATGCTTACGATCAAGGGAACATGATCGCCGGAAGCGTCTTCTACTCTCAAGCTGCCAGTGCGGCAACCAGCATGAAAAATGCTCAATACGATAGTGATGCAGATGCTCAATCCAATACGTTCAGTACCTTGAGTAGTGTGGCTCAATCAGCCGCTAGTCAAGCATCGATCGATGCTTCGAATGCTAAGATCGCCTTAGACAGTGTTACTTCTGATACTAGTGCCGCTGCTAGTGCTGCTAGTGCAGCCAGTGCTAATAGTGGTTCTGCAAGTGCAAACAGTAGTGCCGCCCAATCTGCGGCTTCTGCTGCTAACAGCGTTTCTGCTGGAATCGATGCTAATATGGGATCAATCAGTGCTTACGTTAAATCTGCTGATAGCTACGCAGTTCAAGCATCTAACGATACGCTTGCGGCTGACAGTGCTTACGCTAGTTTAACTAGTTTAGCCAATAATAATAAAGCCAATGCATCTCTGGCTAGCTATGCTAACCTCGCTAGTCAAGCAATGAGCTTAGTGAACTCAGCTAATAGTGATGCCCAAAGTCAAAGCTCGATTGCCAATGCCGCGTTAGCTTCAGCTAATAGTGATAACAGTCTTGCTATGAGTCTTGCCACGCAAGTTACGACCGATTCGAACAACGTTAAGAATTACGATGACCAAGCTAACTCATACTATGATGATGGAAACTTTAGTTCTGGGGCTGCAATGGCAAGTTCCGCTGCCAGTGCTGCTAAGGATGCTAGTACAGCCGTTTCCAATTTAGCAATTAAGAGTTCCGCAATCGCTGAAGATACTAAGACAGCTAGTTCTGCTGCTCTTCAAGCATCTAAAGACGTTCAAACTATTAGTCTTCAAGCAAGTGTAACTGCTTCTGCTAGTTCTGCTGCTTCCAGTACTGCTTCTAATCATGGTGGTAGTGGTGCTAGTTCTGCCAACTCTGCAGCTAGTGTTGCTTCTGCCGTTTACAGTGGCGTCGTTATCGATAGTAATAACGCTGCTAAGTATTCATCAGAAGCTAACTCCGCTTCGACTGCCGTTAGTCAAGAAGCAACTAGTGCAACTTCAATCGCATCGCAAGTTAATAGCTTTTACGCTAATAACACTAGTGATGCGCTTATTAAGAGTGCCAACGCAGTTGCTAATAGTGCCGTTAATATCATTAATATCAATAGTTACGATGCCAGCAAACAAAGTAGTGTTGCCGCCAGTGCTAGTCAAGCCATTTCATCAGTAGCAACTGATGTTTCAATCGCTAATAGTATCGCCGCTAGCGATGTCGCTAGTGCTAACAATGATTACAGTACCGCCGCTAGTTACTATGCTGCTGGGAACACTTCAGCTGGGGATGCAACCGCATCAAATGCTGATCAACTAGTTAATAGTGCCAGTGCTCAAGCTGCGATTGCTTCAACTAAGGCTAATGACGTCCATAGTTATGCAAGTCTTGGTAGTTCCGCTGCTGCTCAAGCTATCAGTGACGAAAGTGCGGTCACTTCTGCATCTATCGCAATCAACAGTGCTTTAGCATCCGCTGCGAACGAAGCTGCTTCAATGGCTAATAGTGGTGCTCAAAATTCTAATTCTAACGCTGCTAATAATGCTAATGACGCTAGTGCAAATACCAACGCTGCGAACTCAACTGCTAGTTCTGCTAATAATGCAGCCATCTCAGCATCTAACGCCGCTGCAAGTGCTGCTAATACAGCAAGTGCAAATCCAAGTAACGCAGCCGTTAGTTCCGCTGCCAGTGTGGCCAAGAATGCGGCTTCTACTGCAGCCAGTGCCGCTAGTGCTGCTCAAAGTCATGCTAACGAGGCTTCAAGTGCTTCTAGCAAGGCTGCTAGTGATGATGTTGTTGTTTCAAGTGAAGCATCGCTTGCTAGTTCAGCAAACACCGCTGCTAATAACGCTAATAAGATTGCTAGTTCTGCTGCCATTGCGGGCAACAGTTCTATTGCCGCCAGTGCCGCTTCTGCAGCCAGCATCGCCGCTTCCGTTGCGCAATCTGCTTCAATCGCTGCTTCTACAGCTGCTAACGATGGGGCAAACCAAGCATCGCTTGCTAGTTCAGCTAATAATGCTGCTAGTGCTGATAGTAAGAATGCCGCCAGTGCTAATAGTGCCGCTTCATCTGCTAATAGTGCCGCTACCAGTGCTGCCAATGCCAATAGTGCTAATTCCGGTTCAGCCAGCTCCGCTTCCGCTGCTGGAAGTTCAGTCGCTAATGCCACTTCTGATGCATTTGCTTCAATGGATATTGCTCCAGTTAGTCGTGCTAATAGTATTGCTAACTCTGCTGCCAATACCACGCTTGATTATAGTGCTTCTGCTACGACTCAAGCATCAATTGCTGCCAGTATCGCTAGTGCTAATCAACAAAATAGTGCTGTGGCCAGGGCCAACTCTGTTGCTCAAAGTGCTAACACATTAGTATCCAGTTACAATGCGGATGCCCAAGTTCAATCGAGCATTGCTGCTAGTGCTTACAGTGCTGCACAATCGGCATACAATAAGGCTAGTCAAGATAGTATCAATGCCAGCGCTGCAGTTCAAACGATCGATAGTTTAGTTGCTCAAGGTAGTAATGCTTATAACCAAGGCAATGAGATTGCCGGAAGCGTCTTCTATTCTCAAGCCGTTAGTGCGAACGACAGTATGCAAAGTGCTCATTATGATAGTGATGCTAGTGCTCAATCATCAATCTTTGCTAAGTTGACGACGTCAGCTCAATCAGCTGCCATGCAAGCACAAAAGGATGTTAAGAGTGCTTCTGTTCAACTTGTAGTCGTAAATTCTGCCGCTAGTTCTGCCGCTTCTGCAGCTAGTTCCGCCAGTGCTAACAGTAAGTCCGCTAGTGCTAATAGTAGTGCCGCTAGTTCTGCTAATTCAGCTGCAATTAATATTAATAGTGGCATTAATGCTAACATGGGATCAATCAGTGCCTATGTTAATAGTACAAATAGTTACGCTGCTCAAGCTGCAACCAATACGGCATCAGCTCAACAAGCTTACAGTAATTTGACCAGTCTTGCGAATGCGAATAAGACGAACCCATCATTAGCTAGTTATGCGAACATTGCTAGTCAAGCAATCAACTTGATCATCTCTGCGAATGCTGATGCGCAAGTTCAAAGCTCGATCGCCAATGCAGCATTATCATCTGCTAATAGTGATAACAGTCTTGCTACTAGTCTTGCCGCTCAAATTTCCGCTGATTCTAGTAACGCTGCTACTTACATTAGTGAAGCTAACTCGTATTACGAACAAGGAAGTTCCATGGCTGGTAGTATGATTGCTGCTAGTGCCGCTAGTGCGGCTAGTGATGCAAGTAATGCTGTTATTAGCTTAGCTGCCCAAAGTGCGGCCATTATTGGTTACAACAGTGTCGCTAGTGCGGCTGCGGTTCAAGCATCCAAGGATGTTCAAACCATTAGTTTCCAAGCTAGTGTTACAAGTTCAGCTAGTTCCGTTGCTTCAAGTGCGGCTTCTAACAATAGTAGTAGTAATTCTAGTAGCCCAAGCTCTGCTGCGAGTGCTGCTTCAGTTGCCTTCAGTGGGGTTTCTACTGATAGTAGTAATGCTACGAAGTACTCATCTGAAGCTCATTCCGCTTCCGTTGCAATTAGTGATGAAGCTACTAATGCTAGTCAAGTTGCTAGTGAAGTTAATAGCATCTACGCTATCGATACTAATAACGCTACTTTCAAGAGTGCTAACAGTGTTGCTAATAGCGCCATGAACACGATCAACGTAAATAGTTTCGATGCCAACTTGCAAAGTAGTATTGCTTCGAGTGCCAGCTCTGCGGTTGCCAGTGCTTATGCCGTTGCTTCAAGTGCTAACATGGCTGCTTCAAACGCCGCTTCAACTGCTAACGGCGATTACAGTACCGCTGCTAGTTACTATGCTGCTGGAAATACTAAGTCCGGGGATGCCTTCAACAGTATTGCTAATTCCTTAGTAATCGTTGCTAGTTCTAACGCAACTATCGCATCTAATAACGCTTCTGCGACCCATAGTTTAGTAAACGTTGCCAGCACCGCAGCCTCAAGGGCCATTACTGATGAAAGCATCGTTGCTTCTGCTTCGATTGCTATCAACAGTGCCTTAGCTTCCGCTGCTTCGAATGCTGCTTCGAGTGCTAATAGTGGAGCTCATAGTTCATCATCAATTGCATCCAGTGCTAACGATGCTGCTTCAACCAACAATAGCGCTGCTAAGAATGTAGCTTCCAATGCTAACAATAATGCAAGTGCCGCTGCTAAGATTGCTTCCGCTGCGGTTAGTGCGGCTAGTGCTAACGCTAATAATTCAGCCTTGAGTAGTGCTGCTTCGACTGCTAAGAGTGCTGCATCCACGGCATCTAGTGCCGCTAGTGATGCTCAAAGTTATGTTAGTGAAGCCTCCGCTGCTTCTACGAAAGCATCATCAGATAACGCGATTGCTTCTGGTCAAACATCGATCGCTAGTGCTGCCAACGCGATTGCATCTAGTCAAGCATCAATTGCTAGCTCCGCTGCTGCCCAAGGTGATAGCTCAACTGCATCTATTGCTGCCAGTGCTGCTAGTGCTGCTGCTGCTAATGCTGAATCAGCAAGTATCGCTGCTTCTAAGGCAGCTGCCGATGCATCCAGTGCTGCTGCAATTGCTAGTTCAGCTAATAGTGCTGCCACTGTCGATAGTAGTACAGCAACTTCTGCCAATAGTGCGGCTAGTTCCGCTGCGAGTGCTGCTGGATCAGGTAACAATAACTCTAGTGCCGCAAGTTCTGCTTCAGCTAATGCATCCAGTGCCGCATCAGCAACAATCAGTATCGCTAATAGTGCCAATACCGACGACAAGATTGCTAGTGAAGCCGCTAGTGTTGCAAACTCAGATGCGAACGTCGTTAATGGCTACTCTGCTACAGCAACGACATTAAGTGCTCAAATGAGTAACTATGTTGCCCAAAATCCTAATAATAGTTTGATCTCAAGTGTTGCTAGTTCCTTTACTAGTGCAAGCAACGCCTTGAACGATATCAATACCAATATCCAAAGTGCTAATTCCGCTGCCCAAGCTGCCTATCAACTTACCAGTTCCGCTACTAGTGTGGTCAACAGCGATAATTTCGTTGCTATTTCAGATGCAAACATGGCAAGCTTCTATGCTTCTCAAGCTGAATCTGAAAATGCTAATGGTAACTATGCTCAAGCTAGTTCCTTTAACGTTAATGCGGCTAGCTATGCAGATGCTGCCAATAAGTTGATTGCAACGACTAGTTCCGTTGCTGCAAGTGTAGCAATCGAAACTTCTGTGGCCCAAAGTGCATCTTCTGTTGCCAACAGTGATCGTGCTAAGGCCAGTGCTTTAAGCATCTTGATCAGTAACACGGTCAACTCAGCAAGTGCTGCTTCAGGTGCTGCAAGTGATGCAAGCAAGGCATCCAGTGCTGCATCAGATGCTTCAAGTGTCAATAGTGGAGCTCAAAGTGATAATTCAGCTGCTAGTTCCGCCAATAGTGCGGCTACTTCAGCATCCACAGCTACTAATAGTGCTGCTTCAAGTGCTGCTTCCGCAGCTGCTAGTGCTTCCGCAGCTGCTAAGTCCGCTGCTTCTCATGCTTCTGCTAACCCAGCTGCCTCCAGTGCTGCTAGTCAAGCTAGTTCCGCTGCCAGTGCCGCTAGTGCTGCTGCAAGTAAAGCAGCTGTTGACTCAAGCAAAGCCGGTGCTGAATCCAGCGCTGCTGCTTCCGCTAGTGCTGCTGCATCTAGTGCCGCTGCTTCTGCTAGTGCTGATAACAGTACCGCTTCGAGTGCTGCCAGTGCTGCCAGTTCTGCCGCTTCCAATGGTGATAGTTCAACCGCATCCAGCGCCGCTAGTCAAGCTAGTTCCGCTGCCAGTGCTGCTAAGTCCGCTAGTGCTGCTGCATCTAGTGCCACTAGTGCTGCAAAGAGTCATGCTAGTGCTGCTAGTTCGGCTGCTAGTGATGCTTCAAACGCTAATAGTACTGCTAGTTCTGCTAACAGTGCCGCTAGTTCCGCTTCGAATGCGGCTTCATCCGCTGCTAATGCCGGATCCAATGGTTCTGATAGTGCCAGTTCAATTGCTTCCAGTGCCAACAGTAAGGCTACCGTTATTAGTCACGAAGCTACTTCGGTTGATGTTAATGCTAGTTCCGCTAGTTCAGATGCCAAAGTCGCTAGTTCAGCTACGAGTGTCATTGCTGGCTTCAACAGTCAAGCCTTCGTTCAATCAATGAACATTTCAAGCTACGCTAGCGAATACAGTTCCAATGAAGTGATATCAAGTGCTAACGCAGTTGCTTCATCTGCTGCCAGTGCCATTAATAGTTATTACAGTGATGCCCAAGTTCAAAGCAGTACTGCTGCCACTGCTTACATTGTCGCAAGTATTGCTGCTGCTAAGGCAGATCAAGACAATGCCTTTGCGTCATCTGGAGCTTCGATTGCGAATAGCTTAGCTAGTGAAGCTTCCAGTGCTTACGAAACTGGAAACATTTCTAGTGGTGACAACTTCAATACACAAGCTAAGGTCATCGCTGATAACATTGTTAACTATGAAAAAGATGCGAATGCTCAATCTAGTACGGCAGCTACTGCTACCACCACCGCTAGTGTTGCAGCTTCTAAGGCGGTTGCCGATATGAATTCCGCGTCTGAAGTTGAAGTTTCATTAGCTGCAGCAAGTGCCAGTGCTTCTAATACTGCTAAATCTGCTAGTGCGAATGCTTCTGGAACCTCTGCTAACAGTAGTGCCGCTAGTCATGCTGGTAACGTTGCCAATAGCGTTGTTAGTGCTAATACTAATAACGATGACTTGGTTCACAGTTATGCTAGTGATACCATTAGTTACGCTACGATTGCATCTTCCAACGCGGCAAGTGCCATCGTTGCTGATGGGAAGTTGAACAGTATTGCTTCAACTTATCCAAGCAATACCGAATTATCAAGATATGCTTCTGCTGCTAGTGTCGCATTGTCATTGATCAGCTCTGCTGCTAATGACGCCATGAAACAATCTAGTCTTGCTAACTCAGCAGTTACTCAAGCTGATGCATTAAGTAGTGCTGATGTTGCTGGGTCCACTGCTGTATCAAGTTATGCAGCTTTAGTAACTAGTTATGATAATGTTGCTAACTCTTACTACAATGCGGGGAATGTTACGAGTGGGGATGCTGCCGCTGCTAGTGCTAAGGCTTACGCTCAAAGTGCTAGTGCTACAGCTACCCAAATGTTCAGTGATGCCACTAATATTCAATTATTAGTAAGTGTTGCTAGTTCTGCTGCTTTTCAAGCTTCTAACGATATTAATACGATTAGCTTACAAGCTAGTGAAATTAACAGTAATAGTTCCGCAGCTTCAAGTACGGCTTCAGATGCTAATAATGGTAGTAGTTCAGCTAATAGTGCATCTAATGCTGCTAGTTCTGCTGCCAGTGTAACTAGTTTGACGTATAGTGGAGCCACTACGAACTTATCAGTTGTTTCTGATTACAATAGTACCGCAAGTTCCGCTGCCGTAGTCGTTAATAACAATGCGAACTCAATGAGTGCCGTTATTAATACGATCAACAGTTACGCTAGTCAAAATGCTGGTAACAGTGCCATTAATAGTGCATTGAGTACCGCTAACAGTGCGAAGGCCGTTATGGATAGTGCTAACAGTGATGCCCAAATTCAAAAGAATGCGGCCGCTAATGCTTACGCTAATGCTTCTCAACAAGCAAGTGCGGTTGCTAGTGCGAATGACGTTGCTGCCAATGCCACGAGTGCTGCTAATAAGGCTTACCAAGATGCCGTTAGTGCTTATGCTAAGGGTGATAATAACGATGGAAGCATCGCAACTTCAGTTGCCATTAGTGCCGCTAACGTTGCTAGTTTCGCTGTGCAAAATGCAGCGAACGCATCGAATGCCGTCGTTTCATTGACCAGTGTTGCTTCTAGTGCCGCTAGCCAAGCTACTGTTGATGAAAAAGTAGCAAGTAATGCTGTGATCGTGATCAGCAATGCTAATAGCAATGCTAGTTCTGCATCCAGTGCGGCTAGTTCTGCAGCTTCTAGTGCCGCTTCCGCATCCAGTGCTACTAACAGTAGTGCTACTAGTTCTGCAAGTAGCAATGCTGCTTCCGCTAGTGCTTCGATTGGGAGTTATGCTGGAGCTACAATTCAATCTGCTAGTGATGCTGCTCGATTCGCATCCATCGCAAGTAGTGCTGCTGCCGTGGTTGCCAGTGATTCAGCTGATGCAGATAGAGCAAGTGCTCAAGTAAGTGCATTCAACTCCGCTCATCCAAACAATGCGACGCTTCAAAGTGCTAGCACCACTATCAATAGTGCTAGTGCAGCGATTAACAGCCTAGCATCAGATGCTCAAGCTCAACATCAAATTGCGAGTGCTCAAGCTATGATTGCATCTAGTGCTGCCAACGTCGTTAATAGTATTAATGCCAATGCTGCAATGAATGCTAATATGGCTAGTGTCTTTGCTTCACAAGCTGCTTCCGCTAATAGTAATGGTAGCTATGCATTAGCTAGTGATCTTAACAAGAGTGCTGTTAGTTACGCTGCTATCGTTGCTTCAACGGTCGATTCTGCAAATGCTGCTTCAACAACTGCTAGTGTTGCGACCCAAATCGCATCTAGTGCAGCTGCAAAGGCTGATAGTGATGAAAGTGCTGCGAATGCACAAGTTGTTGTGATCAATTCTGCAAGTTCTGATGCTAATAATG
Organism: Nicoliella sp. ESL1149; assembly: GCF_058107265.1. NCBI lineage: Bacteria > Bacillati > Bacillota > Bacilli > Lactobacillales > Lactobacillaceae > Nicoliella > Nicoliella sp. ESL1149. Next base: position 487,100 of record NZ_JBYLUE010000004.1, read on the forward strand.
CTAATAGTGCGGCTAGTGATGCATCGAATGCATCTAATGCTTCATCAATTGCATCAAGTGCTACTAGTGAGGCATCTAGTTCCACTTCTACTGCTAGTTCTGCCAACAGTATTGCTAGTTCCGCTAATAGTGATGCTTCTGCCAATGCCAGATCTGCCAGTGCTGCAAATAGTGCAGCCAGCAAGGCGGCTAGCGATGCTGCTTCAACCGCCTCTGCTAACTCGAATAATTCCGCTGTCTCATCTGCTGCTTCGACCGCATCATCTGCGGCATCAATTGCTAGTTCCGCTAATAGTGCAGCCCAAAGTGATTCTGCAACAGCAAGTAAGGCTGCTAGTCAAGCTAGTGATGATAACAGTACAGCAAGTGCTGCTAATAGTGCGGCTAATGATGATAATTCAACGGCATCAAGTGCCGCTAGCGAGGCAAGTAAGGCTGCTCAAAACGGCGATAGTTCTGCTGCCTCATCCGCTGCTTCAATTGCTTCATCTGCAGCTAGTCAAGCTATCATTAATAGTTCAAAGGCTGCTAGCGCTGCTAGTGCCGCTCAAAGCAATGCGATTGTCGTTAGTTCTGCTGATAGTCGGGCAAGCAAAGATAATAGTGCTGCCAATTCCGCTAATAGCATTGCTAGTTCTGCTGCCTCTGCTGGTTCGAATGCCGCAATTAATTCAACTGCTGGAAGTGGTAGTGCTTCAGCAGCTTCTAGTTCCGCTAATAGCATTGCTTCTGCAACAACGGTGATTGCCACATCTACGACTGCGAATGCTTCATTAGCAATTGTTGATGCTAAAATCGCTAGTTCCGCTACTATCGTTACTAGTTCATATAACAATACAGCTTCTACTCAAGCTTCAATGATTAATTCATTAGCAATCGATAACTTAGCTGATGCAACCGTTCAAAGTGCGAAGAACGATGCCGTTAGTGCGGCTGCTAAGATCAATAGTTTAAATGCGGATGCTCAAAATCAATCCACGATTGCATCTTCAGCTGCTTCTACTGCAGTTGTAGCATCGATCAAGGCTGATCAAGATAATCAATCTGCTAGTCAAGGTGCTAAGGACATTAATAACATTGCTTCCCAAGCTAATAGCTACTTTGCTGCTGGCAATGCTGTTAATGGTAGTCTCTTGAACTCACAAGCTACCAGCATGGCAGCTAGCTTAGTTCAATATGAGAACGATGCGAAGGCTCAATCTGCGGTTGCTCAATCACAAACGAACATCGCCAGCTCTGCTGCTTCTCAAGCCATTGCCGATGAAAGTGGTGCTAGTTCATACATTTTAGTAATTAGTTCTGCAAGTAACGCAGCAAGTTCTGCTGCTAGTGAAGCAAGTAAGAACTCTAGTGCCTCAAGTTCTGCAGCTTCCAGTGCTAACAATAGTGCTGCCAATGATACTAATAGTATTGCTAACAGTGCTGCTACTGGAATTGCTACGAATGTTAGTGCTGTTAATTCATATGCTTCAGCAACCACGAGTTATGCGAACGAAGCCAATATCATTTCCATGACGGTATCATCTGAAAATAATGCCGTTCAAAGCTTAGCTACGCAAAACTCCAATTCGGCGCTCACTAGTTATGCTATCATTGCTAGTTCTGCTAATAGTGCGGTTAATAGTTATGCTATTGATGCTAATGTTCAATCCAGCGTTGCTAATAGTGCTGCTTCGAATGCTAATAGTATCAACGCTAACACGAACAGCTTAATGAATAGTGTTGCGACTGCATCTAGTCAAGTTGCTAACTTTGATAGTTTAGCTAATGCTGCTTACAGTAACCGTGATAGATCTGCTGGGGATAGTTATGCTGCCCAAGCACGGAATGCTGTGTCTCAAGCTAGTGCTGCTGCAAATACTTTAGTTCAAAATAATGCTACAATTCAAAGTAATACTCAAATCGCCAGTGTGGCCGCTTCTAATGCTGCTGCTGACATCCATAACATTAGTGTTCAGGCTAGTGTCATGAGTAGTGCATCTAATGCTGCTAATAATAATGCATCTAGTGCAACTAGTGGTTCTAACTCTGCTAGTTCGGCATCCAGTACAACCAGTGTGGCTAGTTCGGCAATCAACGTTAATTACAACGCTGCCAGTGGGGATGACCAAGCTGCTTCGATTGCTGCTAGTCAAGCCAGTTCCGCTGCAAATGTCGTAAGTAACACCGCCACTGTTAACAACAGTATCGCTAACGCAATCAACAGTTACTACAACGCTGATTCTAATAACATGGTCTTCAAGGATGCTTCAGTTGCTGCTTCAACTGCAATGCAAACGATCAATAGTGCGAATGCTGATGCTCAAGTTCAAAGCGTCATCGCTATTAGTGCTTATACATTAGTTCACTCCGCATTTAATACAATTTCTGCTGCCAGTGTCGCTCTTACAAACGCAATCAGTTCTGCTAACAGTTATTACGTCGCTGCTTATAGTGCCTATGCTGCTGGAAACTTGATTGCTGGTTCCACCTACACGAGTGAAGCTCAATCATTTGCTAAGAGTGCCAGTGTTACTGCTTCAATCACCAGTACGTTAGCAAGTAATGCCGAAGACACTACCATTTCAGCTCAAAGTGCTGCGCAACGTGCGATCGAAGATGAAAAGACTGCTAGTGTTGCAGCACTTTCCATTGCCAGTGCGGCTAGTTCTGCAGCCAGTGCCAATAGTAGTGCTAATAACAGTGCCGCTAGCTCCGCTAGTGCTGCTAAGTCAACTGCTTCTAGTGCAAACGCTACTGTTAATAGCTATGATAAAGCTGCTGATGCAAATGCAAAAGCTGCTTCCATTGCTAATAGTCAAGCTAGTTCAGCTGCAACGATCGTTAATAGTTACGTTGCTCATGCTGATCAACAAAGCAGCTTAATGAGTAGCTTCGCTAGTCAAGACAGTAGCAATGCGGTTATTAGCAGTGCTGCCAGTGCCTTTAATACTGCCAGTGCAGCCTTGAGTAGTGTTAATAACGATGCTAATGAGCAAAGTGTTGCCGCTAGTTCTGATTACGTCGTTGCTAGTTCCGCTGCTAGTGCTGCTGATAGTGCCAGTGTTGCTGCTAGTTCGACTGCCAATATGGCAAGTGTATATGCTAGTCAAGCTGCCATTGCAAATAATAACCATAACTACAGTTTAGCTAGTCAATTTAATTCAACTGCTGCTTCATATGCAATCGATACGCAAAATGAAATTGATGTTGCTAGCTCTGCTGCGAACGCTACTTCAAGTGCAACTTCAGCTGCTCAAACTGCTGCTAGCCAAGCCATTAGTGATCAAAATAAGGCGAAGGAATTAAATGCCACCATTGATAGTACAACTAGTTCAGCTTCTGCTGCTAGTGCTGCTGCTTCGAATGCATCGAAGGCTGCCAACGAAGCTTCTGCTGCTAGTGCCGCATCTGACGGTGCTAATAGTAGTACCTCAACTGCTGCCAACGCTGCTTCTTCAGCAACTGGGCATGCCGCTAATGCAAACTCGAATGCAAATTCTGCTGCTAGTTCCGCTAACTCTGCTGCCAATGCTGCCAACTCTGCTGCTTCGATTGCTTCTGCTAACTCTAACAACAATGCTGTCAAGAGTGCGGCAGCTGCTGCCCAAAGTGCTGCCAGTGCTGCCAGTGCTGCTGCTAATGCAGCTTCCAGTCATGCTAGTCAAGCAACTAGTCATGCTAATCATGCTAGTTCTGAAGCTTCTGCTGCTAGTTCCGCTAGCACAAATGCTTCTGTCGCTAGTTCAACTGCCAACAGTGCCGCTTCTGCCGCAAGTGCTGCCGCTTCTAAAGGTGATAGTGCAAACGCATCTAGTGCTGAAAATATCGCTAGTTCTGCTGCTTCCGCTGCTAAGAATGCTAGTTCAATTGCTGCTAGTGCCGCTAGTGCTGCACAAAGCGATAATAGTGCTGCTAGCTCCGAAGCGAGTCAAGCATCGAAGGAAAATAGTAATGCAAGTTCCGCTGCTTCAACTGCCACAAGTGCTAACTCAACGGCTAGTTCTGCAGCTGATAGTAGTAAGTCCGGTGCTTCTCAGGCTTCTAACAATGCAATCTCTGGTAACAGTATTGCGGTAGTTATTTCCGGAGAAGCAAAGGCTGCTGATACGAATGTCGTCAACGCTAGTGACTATGCTAGTGTTGCTAGTTCAGCTGCTAGCGTAACTTCTGGTTATAATAGTGCTGCCATCAGTCAAGCTGCTGTGGTTTCTAGTTTTGCTGATTACTACCCAAGTAATGCTGTGATCAGTAGTGTTGCCATTGTCGCTTCAAGTGCTGCTACGCAAATAGCTAGTCACAATTCAGACGCTCAAGCTCAAAAGAGTACGGCTTCTGATGCCTATATCACTGCAAGTACGGCTGCTTCTCAAGCTGATCAAGATAACAGAATGGCCGTTAGTGCTGCTTCTGGAATTAATTCATTAGCTTCCTTAGCAATCAGTGCTTACAACAATGGTGATATTACGACCGGTGATATTTATAACGATCAAGCTAGTGCTGGCGTTAAGAACATGCAAAGCTATCAAGCAGATGCTGCTAGTCAATCTAGTATTGCATCTTCAACAACTGTCGTTGGTAGTAAAGCAGCTTCTCAAGCAGTTACTGATGAAAAGGCTGCTAGTGCTGCTGCTATCATCCTTAGTTCTGCCACAAGTACTGCTAGTTCAGCGGCTGCTAAGGACAGCTCTAATAGTGATGCTTCTGGGGCTAACAGTAAGGCTGCTAGTCATGCTAACAGCCTTGCTACGAGCGTTGTTTCGGCTGACTTCACTAATGATCAATTAGTTCACAGTTACGCTAAATCTGCCGTTTCATATGCTGCTAAAGCATCTAGTGTTGCTAACTCAGCTAACTCTGCCTTTGATAGTTTGAACACGTTAACTTCTGATAATCCAAGCAACTACTCCTTAGCCGGTTTTGTTGCCCAAGCTAGTTCCGCAATGGCGGTCGTTAATAATGCTTCTAGTGATGCTAGTCATCAATCTAGTGTGGCTAATGAGGCAGTCATTCAAGCTGATTCGTTGAGTGCTGCTGATAATAGTTACAGTGCTGCAATTACAAGTGGCGTTGCCGAAGTTTCAGCTAACGATAGTCAAGCGAATGTGGCTTACGCAACTGGCAAGAATTCATTAGGTGATTCATATGCTGCTAACGCTAAATCAGCGGCTGCCAAAGCAACTCAAACTGCTGCTGTAATGAGTAGCAATGCGATTGCCATCAATAGTTTAGCCAGTGTTGCTAGTTCCGCTGCTTCTCAAGCCTCTGCCGATGTCACTAACATTAGCTTCATGGCCATTGTAATTTCGAGTGCGAGCGCCGCTGGTTCTAGTGCTGATAACAGTAACGCCAGTGGATCTGCTTCCGCTAGTTCCGCTGCTTCCAGTGCCAATGCTGATTCAAATGCAGCCAGTGTTGCTTACAGTAAAGCTAACGCTAACTTATCATCTGCTTCCGCTAACGATAGTGCCGCTGATTCTGCAGCGAGTGTTGTAAATTCCACTGCTACTACTAACAGTCAAACTACTAGCATGATCAATAGTTACTTTAGTGCTAACCCTAATGACAGTACCATGATCAGTGCTTCAAGTGTTGCTAATAGTGCAATGGCAACGATCAATTCCGTTAACTCTGATGCCCAAAAGCAAGCTAACATTGCTGATAATGCATACAATGCAGCTTCAGAACAAGTAAGTACCGCTTCATCTGCTAATAGCGTTGCCTTTAATGCTGCTCAAATTGCTAACAGTGCTTACAGTCAAGCTGCTTCAGCATATGCGTTTGGCGATACCACGATTGGTTCTCAACAATTATCAATTGCGCAATCCGCAGCTATCATTGCCAATGCGGCAATGATTACAGCTGAAAATGCGTCTAGTGCTACGATTAGTTATACGAACATTACTAGTTCTGCTGCAGCTCAAGCCATTGCCGATGAAAACACCGCAAACGTGTCAGGAATTACGATTAGCAATGCTGCTAAAGATGCTTCAAATGCTGCTAACAATGCTTCCAGTGCAACTTCCAGTGCAGCTCGTTCAGCTGCTTCAAAGGCAACTTCCGCAAACAATGCAACATTTAACTTTGCTAGTGTTGCCAGTGCGAATGCATCTTCTGCAGTTAGTGATGCAAATGTTGCTTCCAGTGCGGCAAGGGTTGTTAATAGTTACGCTATTAGTGCTGCGGTTCAAAGTGCTAAAATGAGTAGTTTTGTCGCTAACATCAGTGGTAATGCTTCCATTGCAGCTGCTGTTAGTGCCTTCAACAGTGCTAGTGCTGCTATTAATAGTTACAGTCAAGATGCCAATGCACAAAAGGCAATGGCAAGTACGGCTGCTAGTGTGGCAGTTGCAACGGCTAGTGTGGCTAATAGTGCTAGCGTTGTCGCTAGTGTTAACGCTGCGATAGCTCAAACATTTGCTAGTCAAGCCCGTTCTGCTAATAGTGCATCTAACTATGCTGAGGCTGATCAACTCAACCAAAGTGCTACTAGTTATGCCAGTGTGGCTGCTGGAGCAGGTATGATCGCTAGTTCTGCAGCATCTACTACTGCTAGTGCGACCGTGATTGCATCTAGTGCTGCTTCTAATGCGATTGCCGATGAAAGTTCTGCGGCTTCAACAATTATTACTATCAATAACATTGCGAGTGCAACTAGCAACGCGTCTAATGCTGCCAGTGATAGTGTAGTTACATCCAGTGCTGCTAGTGGAACTTCAAATGATAATAGTAAAGCTGATAGTGAAGCCAATGCTGCTAACAATAATGCTAGTGCTGCTGCCAACAGTGCAGATGCTGCTAACGCTAACAATGCGGCTGCTTCCGCTGCTGCCAATGCGGCCATTAGTGCTGCTAATGCTCAACCAAGTAACGCCATTTTGAGTTCCGCAGCTAGTGCAGCCGAAAGTGCCAATGCAATCGCTTGCTCAGCCAATAGTGCTGCATCCAGTGCGGCAAGTCTTGCTAGTTCTGCTGCTAATGTCGCTAGTTCTGCATCTAGCACGGCCGATAGTGCTAATAGTGCTGCTGCCAATGATAGTGCGAATGCTGATTCAGCATCCAGTGCTGCAGCCAGTGCCGCTGCTAAGGGTGATACAAGTACTGCTGCCAATGATTCTGCAATTGCTAGTTCTGCTGCTGCCGATGCAAAGAAACAAAGTGCCGCTGCCAGTGCTGCTGCTAACATTGCTAGTTCCGCTAATAGTGCTGCAGCCAGTGCTAATAATGACGCTAATTCTGCTAATAGTATCGCTTCCAGTGCCAATAGTGCTGCTCAATCGGCTTCAACAGCTGGTTCCAGTGCTGCGAAAGCTGGTAAGTCTGGTGCTAATAGTGCTAGTGCGGCTTCCAGCTCTGCTAATAGCATTGCCGGTGCTACTTCAGTGGTTGCTACTTCCGTTTCTACTGACGCTAAGTTAGCTAGTCAATATGCTAGTGCAGCTAGTTCCGCTGCCAGTGTAACGACTAGTTATGCAAACAACGCTAACAGTAACTCTGCTGCCATTGCCACATTGAAACAAGCTAACGCTAATAATGACATCGTTAATAGTGCTAATAGCGTTGCTAGTTCTGCAGCTATCGCTATTAATAGTTTGAACGCTGATGCACAAAGTCAAAACAGCTCTGCTAACAGTGCTTACATTGTTGCTAGTTATGCAGCTTTTCAGGCTGCTCAAGATAACAGCGATGCTACTAGTACGGCTGTGAACGTGAATGCTTTAGCTAGTCAAGCAACTTCCGCATATAATACTGGCAATATCGTAGCTGGTAGTATTTACGCAACTCAAGCTATTGTTAGTGCGAGTGCAATGACATCACTTGAAAATGATGCCAAGGCTCAATCAGCAAATGTTTCTAATGCTAATACGATTGCTAGTTCCGCTGCGGCTCAAGCAATTGCTGACGAACTTTCTGCTGCGGCAATCAATGTTCAAATTAATTCTGCTAATAGTGCCGCTAGCTCGGCTGCAAGTTCTGCTGCCAGTCAAGCTACTTCTGGTAACTCGGCTGCAAGTTCTGCTGCTAGTGAAGCAAGTGCTAATAGTGCTTCTATTTCAGGTGACTACAGTGTTGCCAATGCGGATGCATCCCTTGCTGATCAAGCATCTAGTGCTGCAAGTTCAGCTGCTACGGTAGTCTCAAGCACCGCCGTTTATAACAGTAAACTTGCCAGTACCATCAATAGTTATGCTCATGATGATTCAACGAATGCTGTGATTGCCAGTGCTTCTAGTGCTGCTTCAAGTGCGATGGTCATTATTGATCATGCTAACAGTGATGCTCAAGTTCAAAATAATATTGCTTCCAGAGCTGATGTTAATGTTCATAACCTTGTGAATGCTATTTCATACGCAAGTATGGTCGTAGATAGTGGCAATGAGGTTGTTAGCTATTACTCTGAACAAGCATCCAGTGCTTATGCTGCTGGGGATGCTGTTACTGGAGTTAAGTTCATTTCGCAAGCTGCGAGTGAAGCTGCTCAAATTAGTTCGACTGCGGTAACGACTTCTAGTGCGGCTGCAAGCATTAAGAGATCGACAAGTATTGCACAAAGTGCGGCTAGTCAAGCTATTGATGACGAGAAGAATGCTAGTGTTGCTGGTTTAATGATCAGTAGTGCCAACAGTGCTGCTAGTTCCGCTGCTTCATCGGCTTCTGCTAATAGTGGTAACAACAGTTCCGCTAACTCTGCTAGTTCTGCTGCTTCTGCCGCCAGTGCAACGGTCAATAGTTATGCGATTTCTGCTAACAATAGTGCTGAAGATGCCAATCGTTATGCCTCAATCGCATCGAGTGCCGCGACAGTCGTTAATAGCGATTCTACTGAAGCCACGAAAGATAGTGCTTCAATGAATAGTTACGTTGCTAACAATCCTAATAATGATATTGTTAAGAGTGCCGCAACGTCATTAAGCAATGCTAGTGCTGCTATTAGTAGTTACAATGCTGATGCCAAATCTCAAAATGACATTGCTAGCTTAGCTGAAGTTCATGCTAAGTCTGCTGCAGCAATCGTTAATAGTTACAATGTAATCGTGAAATCAGATGCTGCAATGGCTAGTTCATATGCTACACAAGCCATTGTTGCTAATAGTAATCATGATTTTGCAGCTGCCAGTGACTTTAGTTCTAGGGCGGCAGCTTATGCTTCAAATGCTAATGCAGTTGTGCCATCCGCTGCCAATGCAAGTGTAGCAGCTTCGGTTGCTACGAGTGTTGCTAAGGATGCGGCATCGAAGGCAGTTGTTGACGAAAGTGCTGCCAGTGCTGAAATGAGTGTTATTAGTAATGCAATGAGTATGGCTAGTGCTGCTAGTGGAGCTGATAGTCAGGCATCTAGTGCTAATAGTGATGCAAGTTCTGCTGCATCGAACAGTAATGATACTTCATCAGCTAGTTCCATGGCCAGTTCCGCTGATAGTGAAGCATCTAGTGCTAATTCCATGGCTAGTTCTGCTGCTAGTGAAGCATCCAGCGCTTCTAATGCCGCTAGTTCAGCTGCTAGTGAGGCTGCATCAACGGCCTCAGCTAACTCTGGTAACAGTGCGGCCAGTTCTGCTGCTTCAGCGGCTAAGAGTGCGGCCAGTCAAGCTAGTTCTGCTGCTAGTGATGCATCAAAGGCTTCGAATGCTGCTAGTTCTGCAGCTAGTCAGGCTAGTCAAGACAGTGCGAGTGTTAAATCTGCATCTTCTGCCGCCAGTTCCGCTGCTTCAGCTGCCTCAAATGCTGCTAGTGCGGCAAGTAAGGCTGCCTCTAGTGGTGATAGCTCAACGGCATCCAGTGCAGCAAGTAAGGCTAGTGCTGAATCTAGTATCGCTAGTTCCGCTGCTTCAGCGGCTAAGAGTGCGGCCAGCCAAGCTAGTTCTCACGCTAGTGAAGCTAGTTCCGCTGCTTCAATTGCTAGTTCTGCTAACGATGCTGCTTCCGCTGCGAACTCCATTGCTAGTTCGGCTAATAGTATCGCTAGTTCTGCTGCTAAGTCATCTGTAACTCCTGCTAGTTCAGGTAGTTCAATTGATAGTCTTGCAAGTAGTGCTGCTGCTGATAGTAAGGCCAATGCAGCTTCAACTATGCAGATCAACAGTTTGAACGGAGACTTAACTAGTTCCTCGATTCAAGCTAGTTTGAATGCGAGTGTTTCTAATGATTATGTAAGTATCGCTGCCTCTGCGGCTAGTCAAGTTGCTAGTTACTATGCTGATAATCCAAAGAATGACGAAGTATTAGCAAGTCTCGCTCGGGATGCTCAACGTCAATACACGATTGCTTCAAATGCTACGAGATACGTTGAACAAGTTCAACAAGAAATTGTGATGGCTTCGACGGCGGTAAGTATGGAAGCTAGTGAAGCCAACGATAATTATCGGACTGGTTCGATTGCTGCTTCTGAAATGAAGTCTTATGTATCGATGGCTAATTTAGCTAGTGCTAATGCTCAAAATGACCTTGCTCAATACAACGTTAGTTTGGCCCAAAGTGCAGCTTCAGTTGTTGCAAGTGCTTCAATTGCTAATCAAACTAGTTTAGCTAGTGCAACTGCTTCATCAGCTAGTGCTAGTTCAGTTTCAAGTAATATTAGTACTGCTACTAAGGTTGCTTCTAGTGCCGCTAGCCAAGGGATTCAAGACGAAGACTTAGCTGCTAGCTTAACGTCAGCTGGAAATAGTAATGGTAATAATAGTGCTAATTCTATAGCTAACAGCATTGCTGTTATGAGTGCTCAAGTCGCTAATGATTTAAACGAAGTTAATTCAATTGCAACTGATGCAAATAAAGCTGCTAGTTATGCTAATAGCGTTAATAGTCAAGTCCAAAGCTTAATTCCAGTAACCGCTAGTCAAACAGCAATGGTAAATTCATTCGCTAATAATTATTCGAATTCTGCTTTATCATCAATGAATATTGCAACTCAAAGTGCAGCTGATAATATTAGTAATGCTGCTAGAAGTTTAGCTAGTGTTGCTAATAATGCTAGTGATGCTGCAAGTCGTGCTGATCGATCAGCTAGTTTGGCAAATATTCAAGCTAGTTTTGCTGATCAAGCAATTTCAATTGCAAATCGAAATACTACTGAAGCTAATGATGCTTATCGAGCCGGTGAAAAAGCAATTGGTGATATTTATATGCAACAAGCTAGTTACGCAATCAGAGATTTGAATGGAGCGATGAGTCAATTATCATTTGCCATGAATAATGCTAGTTCAGATGGCTCACAAGCAGTTCAAGCTGCTAGTCAAGCCCAGATAATTGATAATATGATTGTCAATCAACAAGCATCGATTAGTAGTGACTTTTCTTCTGCTTCTTATATCGTAATGAATATTAAAATTGATAGTGTTAATGCTAAAAAACAAGCTGCTGATAGTGCTGCTTCACAAGCCATGATCATTGCTTCGCAAGCAAATGCTTCGATGAGCAATGCTGATAGAGCAGAAGTGGAAACTAGTGTAATGAATGCGTTGGTTGAGCATTCAACTTCATTAGTTCAATCTGCGGCAACGATTGTTAATAGCTTAGCGTTGAATAGTAGTCAAAATGTTGTTGTAGCTAGTGCAAGTGCTGTAATTAGCAATGCAATGAGTACTGTTAATATGACGAGTATAACTGCTAGTTCAGCTGAGCAAGTTGCAAATGATGCACATGCCCAAGCTTCTGCAGCAGTAGAAATAGTTGATGACAATAATGCAATTGCTCAATCTACTGCTACAAATGTTAATAACATGGCAAGTCAAGCTGTATTAGCATATCGTAATGGAATTACAAGTGGTGATAATTTTGCTATAACAGTTGCAAATGACACTAATGTAGTTCAATCTGCGGAAGTAGCTGCAAGTTCTGCTGCTCAAATTGTTGATACAATGACAAGTAGTGCGGTCAGTGCTGATAGTCAAGCAACATTGGCTAGTCAAAGAGCTAGTGCTGCCAATAGTGTTGCAGCTTCAGCAATGAGTGTTGCTGTCGACAATGTTAGTGTTGCTAATTCCATCATGTCTGGAGTTGACAGTACTGCTTCTGCTGGGAATTCCAATGCAGCAATGATTACTTCAACGGTTAATAGTATTATGAATTCTATTAATTCCCTTAGTTCTCAATTAAATTCAAATGTGAACAAATTTGCTGTTATTTCCAATGCTAATGTTAGTCCTTTGATTGCTACAATTAATCCAATTATTGCTTCTGCTAGTGCAGCTGCTCAAAAAGAACGTGCAATAGCAAGTAGTTATGCTAGCGCTGCTGTGAACGCAAAGAATCAGTTGAATAGTGGGGCTGCTAACATTGCTAGTTTATCAACCATTTTAAATAGTGCTAGTGCACAAGCTAAATTTGATTTAGCATCTGGTGATATTTCCAAGGGTAGTTTGGATAGTGTCACTGCTCAATCTGCTAGTGCTGCAATGACATCAGTATATGCTGGTATAGAGATTAATAGTGATCTATATGCTAAATTAATTAGTGAAGAAACTTCTGCTGATTCTACTGCTGCTGGTGATGATAGTATTGCTAGTTCAGCTGCTAGTTCAAATTCATCTAGTTCAGCTTCTTCTGGCAATAGTTCAAACTCTGGTTCTGCAAGTTCGTCATCGGCGAATAGTAGTCATGCATCATCTAGTTCAAGTGCTTCAAGTTCGTCATCGGCGAATAGTAGTCATGCATCATCTAGTTCAAGTGCTTCAAGTTCGTCATCGGCGAATAGTAGTCATGCATCATCTAGTTCAAGTGCTTCGAGTTCGTCATCGGCGAATAGTAGTCATGCATCATCTAGCTCAAATGCATCAAGTGCTTCTTCCGATAGTCACACGAGTTCGAGTACTTCAAGTTCGTCATCGGCAAATAGTAGTCATGCATCATCTAGTTCAAATGCATCAAGTGCTTCCTCCGGTAGTCATGCAAGTTCAAGTGCTTCAAATTCGTCATCATCGAATAGTAGTCATGCAAGTTCAAGTGCTTCGAGTTCGTCATCATCGAATAGTAGTCATGCATCATCTAGCTCAAATGCATCGAGTGCTTCAAATAGCATTATTCCAAGTTCGAATTACATTTCAAATGGTGGTAATGACGGTTATATCTATAGCGGTTCAATAACTCCAACTAATTCTGCTTCTGAGAATCAGATTCCGGGTTCATCATCTGATGTTGTTTTAGATGCTGGTGTAAAACACATTTATTCAACTGAAGGGATTCAAATATATCAAGAACCAAACATTAATGGACCTCGAGTTCGCTACTATAATCCAACAAAATTAAATGAAGCAAAAGTATTTAAGATCGTTGGAGAAGTTATAGTTGACGGAAAGACTTTCTATAAATTAGCTGATGGTAATTATATCCTTAAAAAAAATCATTTCTACAACGTTTATTATCAACCAAGTGATAAAGTAAAAATGATTAAAGTCACTAAACGTGGGGGAATTCAAATCCACTCATCTAAAGACTTTAATGGAAAAGGAAAATGGGTTGCTAGAGGACGTAAATTTAAGATTGTAAGGACCGTGACCCAGGGATCAATTACACGATTCTATCTAAGTGATGGTCGTTATATTACAAGTAATAAGAAATGGGTTAAGGCAATTGATTAATTAAAAAGGACATCTCCAAAAGGGGATGTCCTTTTTAATTAATTCTAAAAAAAGGAATTACGTAAATGTGTAATATGCGTAAAAAGAATAATTATTTTACAAAAATATTTATCTAAACGGAATGTCTAATTTTTAAATAGAATATGAATGAAACTATTTATTAAAAAATATGTATAGATTTTTAAATCTAGCTTTTTATGATAAATATTTAGAATGTATTTCATGAAAGATATAGTAAATGATTAAAAAGGTTTAAATTGTTCAATATATTTCATAAGACTATGTGATTGTGCTAAAATTAAATTAGTTATAAAGAAAATAGTGTTTACATACATTTATATAAAATCATTTAAGTAAATTTAATGGGGTGAATATACTTGATATATAATAAATTTGAATTTAAAAAAGTTAACGATAAAAAAATAATGAAAAAAGTTAAGAAACAATGGGTTGTTGTGTCTGCCTCCCTTTTCACTGTCATTGGAGGATATGGATTAACTCACATGATTCAATCCAATGCGACGACGGTTCATGCCGATACTACATCTGATGCCAATCATGGAAGTTCATATTCTAGTGATAGTAGTAATAGTATTTCTTCAGCACCAGTTTCTGTTGCTTCTCAATCATCAGATGAAGGTTCTTCAAATGCAGTTAGTTCTTCTGAAAGTACAAGTGAAGTAACTGCTAGTTCATCTGATACTACTTCTAGTGATACGGCAGTTGATTCCAGTTCAAGCGAAGAGAATGCAAATGTTTCTAGTAATATTACCACTGAAAAAAATGCAGAAGTATCTGGTGCTTATAATTCTAATAGCAGTCAAAGTGATGTTGTTAAGAGTAGCAATAGCGATAACACTAGCGTGAACGTAAGTAGTCAAAATGATAAAGTTAGCGTAAATGCAAATACTTCAAGCGTTGTCCCAAGTAGTACATATGATAACGCTACGCAAGCTAATCAAGTCGTAAGTAGTAACAGTAACAATGAAAGTGCTAGTAATAGTGCTAATGCTAATGAGTTGAACCAAAGTACGATTCAACAAGCAAACGCCAATGCTACTACTTCTAGTGAAGAACAAGTGCAAAAAGTCCAAACAACAGTTAATCAAACTGCTTCTTTAGGCTCTGCGAATACCAACAGTTCTAATTCCGCTGATGCACAAGGTTCATCAGCATCTAGTTTGTCTGCCGGTGATCATGGTAAGAGCGCTGTTTCAGTTGCTGACGATGCTTTAGCTAACGCTGTAATGAACTCTAATAACGCTTCGTCTGCTATGAACAGTTTAAGCGTTAATGCCTCAGTTACTGCTCAAGCTCTTTGGACAAAGTTTAGTGACAGTGATACCCAATCACTCGCTAATAGTGCACTTTCTACTTTGAATACTAATGTTCAAACTGCATCCATGCATAATTTAACCGCAAGTGCTAATACCACTGCGGTTCTTTCTGCAAACCTTCAAACTCATGAATATGCCAGTTTAGATGCTCAACAAGCAAGTATGAACATGAGTAACGTTGATAATGCTAAATTAGCAATGTCAGCTGCTAGTGTAGCAGTTACGAGAGCAAACCAAGTTAATGATGACTCGGTTGCTGTTGATAGTACTGCTTCGGCTTTTGCACAATTACAAACGATTTTGAATAATAATCCGGACATTAATGATGCCATGGTAGTAGCATTTGCTTCAACTTCTAGTGCTGTTGATGAAACTGAATTGACTTATCGAGATGCTGATTATCAAAATTTTACTAATAGTTATACCACGATTGCAGGCATTCAAGCAGCCATCTCAAGCCTCAATAATGCCGGAACTCTTAATAGTGCTAAAACAACAGTACAAAGTGCTCAAGATTTAGTTAGTAATTTAGCCGCACCAATTAATGAAGCTAGAATTTTAGCAATTCGTTATCCAAATTCTGCTGCGAGTTCAGCTTATAAAGCTGCTGTTACAGAATATGATCAACAAAAATCTAACTATAATCAAGCTTTGATCGATAGTGTTTATGTCAGCTACACTGATTCAGCAGTCACATCATTGTCAACTCAAATTAATAGTTTGTCTTCGGCAACCAATCCTGATCAAGATAGTGTTGTTAGTATTGGAGCCCAAGTTAGTGCTGCTATTTCCAATGCCAGTGCTTATTCAGCAAATGCTAACGGCGTCTTGAGCAGTTTACAAGCTGGGTCAACTGCTATTAGTGGTTATGCAGTAAGTGCATCGAATGCTACTAGTACAATTGCATCGAATGCCAATGCTTTTGCCGGTAACATGTCTGCTGCTTCTGGAGTCGTTAATGTTTCCAATGCAACGGATTTTGATGCCGCAATGCAAAATACAGCTATTACGCAAATTAACGTTGATTCTAGCTTTAACTTGGAATCTTCTTATGCTGCTTCTACAGATTCTAATGTTTCAGTTGCTAACAGCGCAAGTAGTTTTGTAATTAATGGACTTCAGATGAACGGTAGTAGTAATGCCATCGACTTCGGAGGAGCATCTTATCAATTAGCTACTTCAAATGTGACAATGGAAAACATTGGTGCTTATGGAACGAATGAAAATGGTCCTGTTACGACCACAGCTACAAGTGCCAATATGTACTATGATAACTTTAGTTATACCGGTGCGGCATTATTTAACAATAATACTGCTAACGTTTACTTTGGGAATCAAGTTAATACATCAGATACCAAGAATCCTAATTATGCAACTGGTGATAATCCAACAGTAAGTACGATCAATGTTCATACTGGTGAAAATTACACGATCAATAATTCTGGAACTGGTAGTGACGGTAATTCTTACAATGTGAATGGATTTCACTTTACTAATCCAAATGATAATAGTAACACTAACGATGCGAATGGAAATAGTTTTACAGGTAATGGTAATGGGAATGACACTGTCATTGCTAAAAATGTTGAATTTTTACCAGGAGTAACATATACAGGCTATACTTATGATGGTAATACTTTAACCATTGCAGATGGTGGAACCGCAACGATTGATCACGGAACAAATGTTAATATGGATATCGCTGGTTTTGGTACTGGTCAAAATAATTCTAGCGGTTTGGATTCTGCTATTATGCTTCTAAACAAGGGTAGTGTAAACGTTAATGCTGGTGCAAATCTAAACATTACGCCGATTATGCTTCCTGACTATTCAATTACAGCCACAGTTAATTCACAGTGGCAAGAAAATTCGGGATTACAACAACAAACTGTTAACGCTTCTCAATTACAGGGGGCAATTGTTTCTAATGGTGCTGCAAACGTTAACATTACTAATGGTGCATCGGTTAACATTGTTGCTAAGGGTAGTGGTGCAACCAATGCTCACGGGAACGTTTATGATTTAGTAAATAGTCAATGGGGGCCTAGTAATGGTGATGTTCATCAAGGAAGAGGTTTAATTGACCTATCACCTAATTCAACGGTTACTTTGGATAATCAAGGTAAATTAGCAGCTAATATTTCTAATACTGGTACTGGTACTCAAATTTCATTAGTTCATATGCAACATGGATCAATCTTTAACTTTACGAATACCTCTAATCTTGATTTAGGAATGGATGGGGATTCGACATGTAACTCAACCGTATTTGATTGTGCGGCCACTTTTAATGTTCAAA
Source organism: Nicoliella sp. ESL1149 (assembly GCF_058107265.1). Taxonomy (NCBI): domain Bacteria; kingdom Bacillati; phylum Bacillota; class Bacilli; order Lactobacillales; family Lactobacillaceae; genus Nicoliella; species Nicoliella sp. ESL1149. The sequence continues at coordinate 504,292 of NZ_JBYLUE010000004.1, forward strand.
ATCCACAACAAATTATCCTTGACTTGCACAATAATACAGCCAGTGGAAGTAAGTTAATGAGTAGTACCTCATTCTTCAATGGAACTTACGTTTCCGTAACTGATAAAAATGGAAATGTGTATGGACCATTCAAGACTGCTAACTTTGGTTATGATAACACGAACGTTACGGTAAGTAACTCTGGTACTATTTCAGGTGGAACTGCTATGCCTGCCGGAAGCACCTTTAATAGATATCTAGAAATGGATCATGTTGCAGATACCTTAGTTGGTGGTCTTAAGTATGATCCAATTACTGGTGTTATGACTGGTTATGCTACGCCAGGTTCATATATTCGTGCTTCTTATGTTTCTCCTCAAACGGGAAATATTGCTCCACAAACAGTTAATATCACAACTGACAAAATGTACACAGATCCAACTGATACTAGCACAAAGCCAATCACTAAGAACCTGTATGTTGCTAAAACTGATGCCAAAGGTAACTGGAGCTTCACTGTTCCAGAAAATTTCAGAAATGCAGTTAAAGCTTCCAACGATAACTATACAACTCTTGTTTATTCTCATTTAAATAACGTTAAGGATCAATTTTCGACTACTAACCTTCAAGCTTATCTTGATGGTGAAAATGATGCTTCAAATAGCAATGATAGTACTGATGCTGATAAAGATTCTTATAAGAATGGGATTGACTATAACAATGGATACACGGCTGGTAAAGCAGCTTTAACTTTTGATAATGGAATTTATCAAAGATCAATTCACTATCAATTAGGTTATGAAAATGGTTATACCAATAAACCTGACGTTTCTGCTAATCCAAATAAGGATGCCACAATTAAGAATGCTTCTGCTGCAGATAACAGTTATTCCTTAGCAAGTAATGCCACGAGTAGTTCTGCCTCAGCAGCAAATAAGGCTGCGGCTACCTTTAATAGTGGCGATTACGACTCTAATAATAGTTTTGTTACTGAAATGGGATCTTCCACTGGTTCTAGTGCTTATAATGGTGGATATGCTAAAGCTGATAGTGCCTATGCAAGTACAATGAGAAGCTTAGCTGTTTCAGCATCCGCTATAGGACAAACACAAGCATATAATTCTTACACTGATTTGGCCAATGAATTTGATAAAGATGCTAGTTTTGCCGCAAGTAATGCCAACACTGCTTCTGCTTATGCCATTCAACAATCTGATGCTGCACAGTCAGCCACTAATTATCCAAATTCTACTGGTTTTATTTCGTTTAACCAAAATGGTAGCTACTACGTTAGCTACACGTCTTCGTTTGCTTCAATTGCTAAGAGAAATGTGAACTCTGCTCAAGCAATTGCCCAATTTGACAATGATGATCCAACCATTAAAGATTTGCAAGTTAAATATATTGGGACAGTTGTAACAGCTCTTAGTAAGTATAATGATTCACTAAACAGTGAAGCTGATGGAATTGATGCCATTAATCAATCACTTGGTGCAAGTATTGCTGATATGATTTCAAATTATAACCAAGCTAGTGTTCAAGCTACTGATGCAACTGTTCAAGCATCTCAAGCGATTGCAAATATGAGCACTGCTAGATCATTTGCTCAAGATAGTGCAACTGCTTTACAAGCTGGGGCCTTTCTTCAATTGGCATTATCTAACTCAGCTGTTTTAAGTTCTTATGTAGATGCAACTCAAGTAAGTAACTTGAAAGTAGATGAAGACTCTAAGGCAATTTCCAATGCGTTTGCAAGTTTAAGTGCAGCTGATAGTCAAATGACAACCACATCAATTGCTGCCAGTTCAACTGCCTATGTTGAACGTCAATTAGCATCAATTGCCCGTTCTGTTGCTGCCAACGGTAATAAAGCTGATGGAATTGCAAGTATGGCGTCAATTGTTGCTTCTTCTGCGGCAGCTATAGCTGATAGTGCTAAACCGTCAACTAGTAATGATGCATCAGAAGCTACAAGTGCCAGTACGGTTGCAAGTGATGCAGCAAGTAGTGCTACCGATACGGCAGGGAAAGCTTCTATTAACGCTAGTTCTGCCATTTCGAAAGCTGAATCTGAAGCTTCAATGAATCCAGCCAATAGCGCTGCAATTTCTGCTGTTACATCAACCATTGCTAGTGCTGCTTCAAATGCATCAGCAGCTTCATCGACTGCCCAAAGTGCAAGTAGTGCAGCTCAAAGTGAAGCATCAATTGCCAATTCACAAATTGCTTCAATTACTTCGGCATCTGGTGCAATTTCAGTTGCATCTGCTAGTGCTAGTGCTGCTGTTTCAAGTGCAAAAGCTATTTTAAGTGGTGGAGGATCAAATACATCAGAGATTCAAAGCAAAGCTGAATCAGCCCTATCTTCTGCGGAAACTGCAGCAAGTACTGCCTCAGCACAAGTTGATTCCATTAACTCAGCATCTTCTACAGCGCAATCAGCTGCTGCTAAGGCAAAGGAAGCTGCAAGCACTGCCAAAGCTGCTGCTAGTGCTGCTGCAGATGCTTTAAATGTAATTACAAGCAATGCTGGATCACTAAGTAGTTTTGCATATAACAGTAGCGCAGATATTGATGCCGCTAATAAGATCATTTCTGAAGCTAATTCAGCAAGCTCAACGTTTGCTAGTCAATCTGCTAGTGCAGACATTGCTGCTTCAAGTGCTAAGGCAACTTACAGTGATATTACGAACGGGTATAATGATGCTCAAAATATTTACAATTCAGCATCTGCTACCGAATCACAAATGACTTCCTTAGCAACTAATAATGCTTCTAATACTGCAATTCAATCGTATAGTCAAAATGCTTCCACTGCCTATGCTTCTTTGATTGTGGATTGGAAATCAATGCAGGCTCTAAGTTCAACGGCTTCTTCTTACAACGCGACAATTACTGCTGCTATCGCTAGACAATCTGCTTCTGATATGGCTAGTTTTAGTAGCACGGTCACAAGTGCCAAAAGTTATGCAAATGCTGCAATTTCATATGCCAATGCCGGGAATAGTGCTTCAGCTAAGGATAATTTAACTTCAGGTAATGTTGAAGTTGTTCAACCAATGTCAATGGCAACACAGGCTTCTGATGACAACTCGACTATTCAAGCAGATTCGCAAGCTTTAACAGATTTGAATACCAAAATGAGTGGTCTTAAAGATAAGATGAGTGCTCAATCTAGTGCTATTCAAAGTGATTATGATGCCGCTAAAGCAAATAGTTCAGCATCAAGTGGTGGTTCAAGTGCAAGTAGTGCTGCAAGCAGTATTTCAGGTCAAATTAACACTATTAGCAGTGCTGCTTCTGCAGAATTTGATAAGATTAAACAAGACAGTATTTCTGCTAATTCAGCAAGTGTTTCGGTAAATAATTACTACACCAGTGGTTCATCAGATGCTTCAACCATGACTAGTATTGCTAATGATGCAGTTAACTCAGGCAATCCAATAATCACAAGTGCTTCAACCGCTATTAGTAATGCTTTTGGAACTTTAACTAGTTTATCGGCTGATGTAACTAATCAAAGTTCAGTCGCTAACTCGGCATATACTGATGCTTCAAATCAAAATAGTTCTATTGGCAGTATTTCAGCTGTCGGTAGTTCATATGCTAGTTTAGTTAATAGTTTGGAAGTAAATATTAAATCAGACGTGGCTGCTGGTAATATGTCAGATGCGCAAACCTTATTGAATTCTGCTAACCAATATGTAGATAATGCTAATGCAATTATGACTCAAGCAAGTGTGGCATCGAATCAAATTACTGCTGATCAAAATCCTGCTGATTCTGCTGCAAAGCAAGCTTCCTTGGATGCTTCAAGTGCTGCTGTAGCATATGCAACCATTCAAGCAGAATTGAATTCCGCTCAAGATGCCAGTGCTGCTGATAGCTATGCTTCTGCTGCTAAGAGTGACGCTAGTTCCGCTGCTAGTTCTGCCACTGGTTCAAATGGAGCCGGTAGTAGTTCTTCTGAAGCTAGTTCATATGCTTCTGATGCATCGAATGCTGCTAACTCGGCTTCTGCTAATGCCCAAAGTGCATCTAGTAACTCCGCTAAGACATCTAGTTATGCTAGTTCTGCGGCATCCATTGCAGCTGCGAACGCAAGTAATGTCACGATAAGCTCTGCTAACTCTGTCGCTCAATCTGCATCTATTGTCGCTAGTTCGGCTGCTTCCGATGCATCTAGTCAAGCTGCGATCGCATCCAGTGCGGCTAGTCAAGCTGGTTCCGATGCCAAGGTTGCTAGTTCACAATCTGCCATCGCAAGTAAAGCAGCTTCCGATGCCAGTTCTGCTGCTAGTGTGGCAAGTTCCGCTGCTTCTAAGGGTGATAGCTCCACGGCTTCATCCGCTGCTGCTGTCGCAAGCAATGATTCTAATTCTGCCCAAAGTGCTTCGATCGCCGCAAGTAATGCGGCTGCTGACGCTAAGAATGAAGACAGTAAGGCGCAAGCTGCATCTACGGCCGCTGCTAATGATAGTTCCGCTGCTTCCAATGCTGCCGATAGTGCTAGTTCGGCTGCTTCCAAGGCCGCTAGTGCTGCGACCGCAGGTAGCAATAGTGCATCTAACACTTCTAACGCGGCTGCGAATGCCAGTGACGCTGCTAACCAAGCACGGACAGCTGCTAACTCGGCTGATAGTTATGCTAAGATCGCTTCTGATTCCGCTAGTGCTACTAGTTCTGCTGATGCTGCAGTCATCAATGATTCTAATGCTATCAATACTACATCTAGTGCCATTGCTTCAATCGCTAACGATGCCGTTAACTCTGGTAACCCCGTGATTGCATCTGCATCTAGTGTTGCTACTTCAGCAAGTTCAGTTGCCTCCAGTGCTTCTAGTGACGCTGCGATCGCATCTAGTCAAGCTGCTAGTGCTAAGAGTGCGGCAAGTACTGCTGCCTCCAGTGCTGATAGTTATGCTTCCGATGCAAGTAACCAGGCATCGAACGCTTCTAGCTATGCTTCAATTGCCAATAGTTACTACAAGGCTGGTAACCAAGCTTCTGGAGATGCTTACAGTAATTCTGTAAATACTGCTTCACAAGCTGCTGCTCAAGATGCTACGAATGCACAAAGTGAAGCGGTTATTGCGCAATCGAACGCTAGTTCGGCTTCTAGTGCTTCGGTTCGTGCGGCTAGTGATCAATCAGCTGCTGATGCTGCGAAGGCCTCCGTTGATGCGGCCTTGACTAGTGCCCAAGCTGCTAGTGCCGCCGATAGTTATGCTTCCAAGGCTTCCAGTGAAGCCAGCGAAGCATCCAGTGCTGCCACTGGTTCCAATGGAGCCGGTAGTAGTTCATCGATCGCCAGTTCGGCTGCCAGTTCCGCTGCTTCTGATGCTGCTTCGGCTTCTAATAGTGCCCAAAGTGCTAGTTCTGAAGCTAGTGCAGCTTCTAGCAATGCTAGTGCCGCCGCAAGTGCGGCCTCTGCTAACCCAAGTAACAGTACGATCAGTTCCGCTGCTTCGACTGCTAAGAGTGCGGCAAGTACGGCCAGTTCCGCTGCTTCGAATGCCCAATCAGATGCATCTAAGGCTTCTAGTTATGCTAGTCAAGCTAGTTCAGATGCTAATACCGCATCCAGTGCGGCTTCTGATGCTAGTTCGGCTGCTTCACAAGCAAGTATTGCTCACAGTATCGCCAGTTCGGCTGCTTCACAAGGGGATAGTTCCGCTGCCTCATCCGCTGAACAATCCGCTAGTTCTGCTGATTCCAAGGCTAAGGCTGATTCTAGTGTAGCAAGTTCCGCTGCTAGTGCGGCTAAGAGTGCTGCAGATTCTGCTAGTGACGCATCTAATGCTGCCAGTGCCGATAATTCAACTGCCAGTTCCGCTGCCAGTCAAGCTTCGAGTGCCAACAGTGACGCCCAAAGTGGAGCCAACAGTGGGAACTCTAGTTCTGCTAATAGTATGTCAGATGCAACGAGTGCGGCTGCTTCCAGTGCCAATGCTGCTAACTCTGACGCTTCTAAGTACGCTAGTGAAGCGGTTTCTGCTGCGAACGCTACTAGTGGCTTCAACACCACAGTAAGTAACAATGCTTCGCTTGCTGCAAGTATTGCCAGTGCTAACACTAGTGATTCCGTGGTATCCAGTCAAAATAGTCTTGCTAAATCGGCATCTAATACTGCTAGTGCGGCCTTATCCGATGCGATCGTTCAATCATCCGCTGCATTAAGTTACTCCACAGAAGTATCCAGTGCGGCTAGTGTGGCAAATAGTAATAATACCACTGCTAGTTTTGCGGCTAGTCAAGTCAACTCCTTGGTATCGCAAGCAAATAGTGCCTTTGCGCAAGGTAACAATAGTTTGGGTAGTACCTTTGCTTCCCAAGCTAATACTGCCTTAGCTGGTATGAGTGGTTACCAAAGTGCTGCTACGAGTGCCGCTTCCGTTGCAAGTAGTGTGACTGCAAGTGCCTCAGTAGCTGCTTCGAAGGCCATCAGCGACCAAGCGGTCGCCAGTTCGATGGCTGATATTGCCATCAAGGCTGCTTCGAACGCAAGTAATGCCAGTGGTGGTAGTTCTGCTAGTTCCGCTATCAGTAGTATCAGTTCTAACATTGCTTCCTTAGCTAATTCCGCAAGTGGCGACATCACTGCAGCTTCGATCGCTAATTCCCAAGCAGCAAGTGCTTCTGCGGTTGTCAGTGCGGATTCAAGTCAAGGTGCTAGTTATGCTGAAACGGTCGCTAAGATGACCGATTTGAGTCCTTAATTCTATGAACCGTTCGAACTCAGTGATCGCTAGTGCTTCAGCAGCGATCTCCAATGCTAATAGTGCACTCAATAGTTTAAGCGCTGATGCTACCAAACAAAGTTCCATTGCCAGTGGGGCTTATTCCGGTGCGCAAACTAATTACAATAGTTTGACGAGTGCCCAAAGTGTTGCTTCTAGTTATGTTGTATCTGCTAACTCGCTTGCTACGCAAATCTCTAATGACGCTGCCGCTGGAAATGCCATTGCAGTATCAAATGATGAAAAATTAGATTCGCAAACTGCTTCCAGTGCCAACACCTTGTTCAGTAGTGCCCAAGGTTACGCTAATGGGGTCGACAGTCAAACTAAGGTTGCTCAAAGTGCAGCTAGTCAAGCTATCAATGATGAAAGTTCCGCTAACAGTATCTTAGCTACGATCAGCAATGAAGTTGCTAGTGCCCAATCTGCTAGTGCCGCTGATAGTAGTGCTCAAAAGGCAGCTACTGAAGCTAGTGGAGCTAGTGCGTCTGCTTCTGGGGCTGCAATTAGTTCATCCGTAGCTAGTTCGGCTGCTACCATTGCTTCTAATGATGCTCAAGGTACTTCTAAGAACGCCCAAAGTGCTTCTACGAATGCCAGTGCTGCGGAAAGCGACGCTAACTCTGCGGCTGCGATCGCTTCTGCAAATCCAAAGAACTCCACGGTCAGTTCAGCAACGTCAGTTGCTAAGAGTGCCGCTAGTCAAGCAAGTTCCGCTGCTTCCGATGCGCAATCACAAAGTATCATTGCCTCATCTGCTGCCAGTCGGGCTGCTTCTGATAATACTGTCGCAAGTAGTGCGGCTTCCTTAGCCAGTTCTGCTGCTAAGGATGCTAGTTCGGCTGCTAGTGTGGCTAGTTCTGTTGCTAGTCAAGGAAATAGTTCCGCTGCTTCATCGGCTGAAGCGATTGCGAGTGCGGATTCGATCATTGCATCCAGTGCATCGAGTGCGGCCGCTAGTGCGGCTTCTGACGCCCAAAGTCAAGAGAACTCCGCTAGTGCGGCAAGTAATGCGGCTGCTAACGATAGTAGTACCGCTAGTTCCGCTGCTAATACGGCCAGTTCTGCAGCCAATACGGCTTCGAATGCTGCCAGTGCCGGAAGTGGGAGTGCATCTAATACTTCCCATGCCGCTGCGAATGCAAGTAATGCTGCGAACGAAGCTTCTGCTGCTGCTACTGATGCTGATAAGTATTCTGTAGAAGCATCCAATTCCGCTAGCGCAACTAGTTCCGCTGATGCACAAGTCATCGCTGATTCCACTAACGTTAGTTCCACTTCTAGTGAGATCGCAAGTATCGCAAGTGCAGCCGTTAACTCTGGTAACCCCGTTATCAGCAATGCGGTAAGTACGGCTAACTCTGCGAGTGCCGTTGTATCCAGTGCCTCCAGTGACGCTGCGATCGCATCTAGTGACGCTGCTAGTGCTAATAGTGCCGCAAGTACTGCTGCTAAGAGTGCTGATAGTTATGCTGCTGATGCAAGTAGCAAAGCTTCGATCGCATCTAGTGCTGCTTCGACTGCTAATAGTTACTACTCCGCTGGTAACCAATCCTCTGGAGACGCATTTAGTAATTCTGTTACTGATGCAAGTAATGCTGCTGCTCAAGATGCTACGAACGCTCAATCACAAGCTTCGATTGCCCAATCTGCTGCCAGTTCCGCATCCAGTGCTTCGGTCCGGGCTGCTAGTGATCAAGCTGCTGCCGATGCTGCCAAGGCTTCCGTTGACGCTGCTTTGACTAGTGCTCAAGCTGCTAGTGCCGCTGATAGTTCTGCTTCTAAGGCTGCTAGTGAAGCCAGTGAAGCTTCCAGTGCCGCTACTGGTTCCAATGGTGCCGGTAGTAGTTCTTCTGAAGCTAGTTCCGCTGCTAGTCAAGCTAGTTCAGATGCTTCCGCTGCTTCTAACAGTGCCCAAAGTGCAAACTCTGCATCTAGTATCGCATCCAGTGCCGCTAGTGCGGCTGCCAGTGCTGCCTCTGCTAACCCAAGTAACAGTGCCATCAGTTCCGCTGCTTCGACTGCTAAGAGTGCTTCCAGTATTGCTAGTTCCGCTGCTTCTGATGCTCAATCTGATGCTTCGAAGGCCTCCAGTGCCGCTAGTCGGGCTGCTTCCGATAACAGTATTGCATCCAGTGCGGCTTCTGATGCTAGTTCTGCTGCTAGTCAAGCCAGCATCGCTCACAGTATTGCTAGTTCTGCGGCCTCAAATGGTGATAGCTCCGCAGCTTCATCGGCTGAACAATCTGCTTCATCTGCCGATTCCAAGGCTAAGGCTGATTCCAGTGCGGCTTCATCAGCTGCTACAGATGGATCCAAGGCGGCTAACGATGCTAGTTCTGCTAGTGCCGCTGCATCCAGTGCGGCAAGTACCGCCAGTTCCGCTGCTTCCACGGCATCCAGTGCCAACAGTAACGCCCAAAGTGGGGCTAATAGTGGAGCATCCAGTTCCGCTAATAGTATGTCTGATGCTACGAGTGCTCAAGCATCATCTGCCAATGCTGCTAACTCTGACGCATCCAAGTACGCTAGTGAAGCGGTTTCCGCTGCGAACGCAACTAGTGGCTTCAACACCACAGTAAGCAACAATGCTTCGCTTGCTGCAAGTATTGCGAATGCTAACCCAACTAACTCCGTGGTCAGTGGTCAGAACAGTGTGGCTAGATCCGCATCTAATACCGCTAGTGCAGCCTTATCCGATGCCATCGTTGAATCTTCCGCTGCTTTGAGTTACTCCGCTACGGTATCTAGTGCTGCTAGTGTTGCTAATAGTAACAATGCCAATGCTAGTTACACTGCTAGTCAAGCTAACTCTTTGATCTCGCAAGCTAATAGTGCCTTCAGCAAGGGTGACAATAGTACTGGTAGTACCTTTGCTTCTCAAGCTAGTGCATTGATCGCTGGTATGAGTGCTTATGAAACTAGTGCTACGAGTGCGGCTTCCGTTGCCGTTAGTGTCACTACGAGTGCTTCTGTTGCTGCTTCGAAGGCCATCAGTGATCGAAACGTCGCTAGTTCCATGGCTGATATCGCCATCAAAGCTGCTTCCAATGCAAGTAATGCCAGTGGTGGTAGTTCCGCCAGTTCGGCTATCAACAGTATCAGTTCCAGCATTGCTTCCTTAGCAACTTCTGCTAGTGGCGATGTAGATGCTGCCAAAGCTGCAAGTATCGCAGCAAGTTCTGCTGCAACTGTTGTTAATGCTGATTCCGCAAAGGGATCCAGTTACGCTACGACTGTTAATAGCATCATGAACGATAACACGAACTCATCAAATGCTACTAACCCCGTTATTACGAGTGCATCTGCTGCGATCTCAAGTGCTAACGTCGTTCTTAACAGCTTGAACAACGATGCTTCTAACCAAAACCAAGCTGCCAGTGCTGCATACAGTAATGCCGTTGTTGATTACAATGGTTTAACTAGTGCTGACGCCACTGCAAAGAGTTACGTCGCTTCTGCTAACTCGCTTGCTACGCAAATTTCAAATGACGCTGCTGCTGGTGACGCCAGTGCCGTTGCGAAGGACGAAAGTTCCAATGCTGCGGTTGCTGCCAGTGCCAACACCTTGTTCAGTAGTGCCCAAAATTCTGCTAATGATATCGACAAGCAAACTAAGGCTGCTCAAAGTGCAGCTACCCAAGCCATCACCGATGAAAGTGCTGCTAACAGCGTCTTAGCTGTCATCAGTGCTCAAGCTAGTTCCGCTGCAGATGCTAGTGCTGCTGATAGTAGTGCTAAGAAAGCATCGAGTGAAGCAAGCAATGCATCGAGTGCCGCTGGTTCTAACGGTACTTCCAGTGCTTCCGCTGCAACTAGTTCAGCTTCCGCTGATACTAGTGGTGATTCTAGTGCAACTAGCTCTGCTGCTAGTCAAGCTGGTTCCCATGCTTCCGATGCCAGTTCCGCAGCTAGTGCTGCTAAGAGTGCCGCTTCTGCTAACCCAACTAACAGTTCGATCGCCTCTGATGCTTCTCGGCATCGAGTGCGGCTTCAATTGCTAGTTCCGCTGCTTCCGATGCTTCTAAGCAATCAAGTATCGCTAGTTCCGCTAACTCCATTGCCAGTTCTGCGAACTCCGATGCTAGTTCCGCTAACTCCGATGCCAGTTCTCAAGCTTCGATCGCATCTAGTGCCGCTTCTGCTGCCAGTTCGGCTGCGCAAAGTGGTAACAGTTCGGCTGCTTCCTCTGCTGAATCTGCTGCTAGTTCCGCTGCTAGTGCTGCATCCAGTGATAGCAACAAGGCTAGTTCCGCTGCCAGTGCTGCTAAGAGTGCCGCTTCTGATGCTGACAGTGCTAAGAGTGCTGCTTCAAATGATAACAGTACTGCTAGTTCCGCTGCCTCCACTGCATCATCTGCTAATAGTGCGGCTCAAAGTAGTGCCACTAGTGGTGGTTCCAGTTCTGCTAGTTCCGCCAGTTCTGCTGCATCATCCGGAAGTGCTGCCACCATTAGCTTAGCTAGTGGGGCCGATGCTAATGCTAAGGTCGCTAGCCAAGCTGCTAGTGTTGCTAGTTCTGCAACCAGTGTCGTTCACAGTTACTCCAACACTGCTGATCAAGACAGTGCCATCATGAGTGGCTATGTTGCCAATAACTCTAGTAACTCCGCTGTAAGTACTGCTAACTCCAACTTCCAAAGTGCCAGTGCTGCTTTGAGCTCGGTTGCCAAGAACGCCGATGCTGCTAACAGTTCTGCTGCTTCCGATTACAGTGTGGCAAGTACTGCTGCTAGTCTTGCTGATAGTGTTAATGCGAGTGCCGTTTCCAATGCGAACATGGCCAGTGTTTATGCTGCGCAAGCTAGTGAAGCCGTTCAAGCTGGTAATCTTTCCGATATCACCAAGTTCAATAGCTTAGCTACGAGCTACGCTGATCAAGTCGTTAGCTCCGTGGCGACGGTAAGTAGTTACGCTTCCAATGCCGCTACTGCTACGAAGGCTGCTGAAGATGCTTCTTCCGTTGCTTTGAGTGACGAAGCTCAAGCTAGTGCTTTGAACGATTCGATCGCTGCTGCGATGAGTGCTGCTTCGACTGCTAGTGGTGCTGATAGTTATGCTTCTAATGCATCTAGTGATGCAAGCATTGCTTCTAGTGCTGATGCCGGTACTAAGAAGGATTCCGCAACGGTAAGTTCCATTACTTCCGATGCTAAGAAGGCTTCTGATGCTGCTGGTTCCGATGCTAGTTCTGCCCATGCTCAAGCAAGTTCTGCTTCTAACGCTGCTAGTGAAGCTGCAAGTATCGCATCTGGGAACAGTGCTTACAGTTCCGCTGCTTCGACTGCCAAGAGTGCCGCTTCCGTTGCCAGTTCAGCTGCTTCTGATGCTGACTCCGCAAGCAAGGATGCTAGTTCCGCTGCTAGTGCCGCCGAAAGTGACAATGCAATTGCCAGTTCTGCTGCTAGTGCTACTAGTTCCGATAATTCCTTAGCATCCAGTGCTGCTTCTGATGCTAGTTCTGCTGCTCAAAAGGGTGACAGTGCGAAAGCTTCGACCGATGCAAGTATCGCATCTAGTGCCGCATCCAATGCCATCATCAACTCTAATGCTGCTTCCAGTGCTGCTAATGACGCTAAGAACCAATCCAGTGCGGCCAGTTCGGCTGCTAGTCGGGCTTCTAGCGATAACAGTACCGCTAGTTCCGCTAATAGTACGGCTTCCAGTGCGGCCAGTTCCGCATCCAGTGCTAGTTCGGCTGCTAGTTCCGGTACTTCTGGTAACTCCAGTGCTTCTGCCAGTGCTAAGAGTATTGCTGATAAGACCGCTACTTATGCTTCTGGTGCTGATAGTGATGCTGCCAAAGCAAGTACTGATGCCAGTGAAGCTAACTCTGCTGCGGCCGTAACTTCTGGTTACAACAGTGCTGCTACGAGTGAAGCTGCCGTTGCTTCTAGTTTTGCTAGTGCCAATGCTAAGAACAGTGTGGTCGCTAGTGCTAATAGTGCGGCTAGTTCTGCTGCGGCTCAAGTATCAGCCTTTAATTCAGATGCGATCGTTCAAGCAAGCATCGCAACTAGTGCTTACCAAGTTGCTAGTTCCGCTGCTAGAAGTGCCGACCAAGCTAACACGAATGCTTCGACGGCTGATTCAAACGTTAACAACTTGATCAGTCAAGCTAATAGTGCTTATGCTGCCGGTGATGTTGCTGGTGGAAGTATCTACGCTAACCAAGCTAATACGTCTGCTGCCAGCATGGCGCAATACGAAACTGATGCCTCGAACGCTTCGATCGCCGCTAGTTCGGCTCGGGTAATTGCTGATAGTGCTGCTGCAAAGGCCATCGCTGATGAAAGTTCTGCTTCTGCCTTTGCTAGTTCCGCTGCTAGTGATGCCTCGAATGCTTCGAGTGCTGCTAGTCAAGCTAGTTCCGCTAATAGTGGTTCCAGTGCCAATAGTAGTTCTGCTAACTCTGCTAAGAGTGCTGCTAACTCTGCATCAACTGGGGCTCAAACGAATGCTAACTTAGCTAGTCAATATGCTAGTGAAGCTGTTTCATACGCTAAGACTGCTAATACAGATACTGCCGATGCTCAAAAGGCATACAACAGCGTTAGTGCTTTAGCTAGTCAAAACGCATCTAACACTTCCTTAGCTAGTTATGCTACGCTTGCCAGTTCTGCTATGGCTGCCGTTAGTGCTGCTGATAGTGATGCTAACGTTCAATCTAGTATCGCGGTTAGTGCTAACAGTTCCGCTCAAACGATCAATTCCGCTAACTCCGCATTGAACGCTAGTGTAGTTGCCGCATCCAGTGCTGTAGATAATTACGACAGCTTAGCTAATTCCGCTTACTTAGCTGGTAGTACCGCTCAAGGTGATAGCTACGCTAAGGATGCTACTTCTCAAGTTGCTTCTGCTAGTTCATACGTTCAACAAATTGAAGCTAACTCCACTGCCATCCAAAGCTACACTAACATTGCAAGTAAGGCTGCTGCACAAGCATCTGCTGATGTTCAAACCGTATCCTTCAATGCTAGCGTAACTTCCAGTGCTTCGAGTGCGGCTAGTTCTGCTTCTGATAATGGTTCTAAGGGATCTAAGGCTGCTAGTTCTGCATCTAGTGCGGCTAGTTCCGCTGCTAGCGCAACTTCTAATGATGTAACTTCAGTTAGTGCTGATAAGTCAGCTGCTGATAGTTATGCTGCAGTTGCTAGTTCTGCTGCTTCAGTAGTAAGTTCTAATGCCGTCCTTAACAGTCAAACTGCTAATGAGATCAACAGCTTCTACAGTGCTAATACTACTAATTCCACGATCAAGAGTGCTTCTGCTGTTGCATCTAGTGCCATGATCGTCATCAACAGTGCTAATACTGATGCGCAAGTTCAAAAGCAAACCGCTTCTGATGCTGACTCCGCTGTAAATAGTGAAGTTGCCGTTGTAAGTTCCGCTAACACTGTTGCTCAAAGTGCTAATACCCAAGCTAATGTTTATGCTATCCAAGCTGCGAGTGCTTACAATACTGGAAGTATTTCCCTAGCTGACAACTTTACTTCATTGACCGAAAGTTATGCTTCGATCGCTGTTTCCAACGCTAACATTGCTTCTGATGCTGTAGTTGCTGCTGCTAGTTACACCAACACGGCAAGTACTGCTGCAAGCAAGGCGGTCGATGATGAAAACCACGCAAGTATTGCTGCTGCTTCCATGAACAGTGCGGCTAGTGATGCATCCAGTGCTAATAGTTCTGCTAATAGTGGGGCTAATAGTTCTGCTAGTTCCGCTAGTTCTGCTGCATCTAGCGCTAACTCCATCGTTAATAGTTACGCTAGTGCTGCCAATGCTGATGCAGCTAATGCTGAACAATACTCTATCAATGCATCCAGTGCCGATAGTGCCGTAACTAGTTATGCTAGTGATGCTACTGCTAAGAGTGCTTCTGTTGCAGCGATCATTAGTGCTAACTCCAGTAATGCAAGCAATGCGACGATCAAGTCCGCTGCTTCAACAGTCGCTAGTGCTAGTTCCGCAATCAGTGGTTTGAAGAGTGATGCTGATAATCAAAACGCAATTGCTAGTTCCGCTGCTAAGACTGCTGAATCAGCTGCAAGTCAAGCTGACAAAGATAGTCAAGCTGCTAGTTCCAATGCTAATATGGCCAGCGTCTTTGCTAGTCAAGCATCATCTGCTAATGCTGCTCACAACAATACTGATGCTGCTAAGTTCAACTCTACAGCTGCTAGTTACGCTAGTGATGCTGAAGGGGTCATCAGTGATGCTAGTTCTGCTGCTGCCGCTGCTAAGACTGCTACGGACACTGCATCAACTGCTGCTAGTTCCGCTGAAGCTGACCAAAGTAAGGCTGCTGACTTAGATAAGACGATCAGTGCTGCTGTTACATCTGCCCAAAATGCTAGTGCCGCTGATAGTTATGCATCCGGTGCTTCTAATGATGCAAGTATCGCATCTAGTGCTACTTCTGGTGCTGATGATTCATCTAAGGCTGCTGGTTCTGCTGCTACTAGTGCTGCTAGTGAGTGAAGCTAGTTCCGCTGCTAGTGATGCATCCAGTGCTGATAACTCTGCTAACAGTGCATCTGCTGATGCATCTAAGGCTGCCAGTGCTGCTTCTGCAAATCCTAAGAACAGTGCGATGAATTCTGCTGCTAGTGCTGCTAAGTCTGCTGCTAATGCTGCTAGTTCCGCTGCTAGTGATGCATCCAGTGCTGCTACCAGTGCTGCATCCGCTGCTTCCAGAGCTGCTAGTGAAAGTGGAATTGCATCTAGTGCAACTTCTGATGCTAACTCCGATAACTCTGCTGCATCCAATGCTGCATCCGCAGCCAGTGCTGCTGCTCAAAGTGGTGACAGTTCAACTGCATCTGCTCAATCGATCATTGCTAGTTCTGCAGCCAGTGCTGCTAAGAGCGCTAGTGCCATTGCTTCTAACGCTGCTAGTGCGGCTCAAAGTGATAACAGTGATGCTTCATCTGCTGCATCTAGAGCTTCGAATGATAGTTCTGCTGCAAGTTCAGCATCCAACGCTGCAAGTTCTGCTAACTCAGCTGCTTCTAGTGCTGCATCTGGTGCTAACTCCGGCTCAAGTTCCGCTAGTTCTGCCAGTTCCGCTGCTTCCAATGGTAGTGCCATCATCATTAGCTTAGCAAGTACTGCTGATGCCGATGCTAACTCCGCTAGCGTTGATGCAAGTATTGCATCCAGTGCTGCTAGTGTCGTTGCTGCTGATAGTTCAACTGCAACTTCCGATAGTGCGGTCATCAATAGTATTGCTACGCAAAACAGTGGTAACTCTGCAATGAGTAGTGCATTGAACTCCTTCAACTCCGCAAGTACTGCCGTATCCGGTTACAATACTGATGCCCAAGCTCAAAAGAGTGCTGCTAGTTCCGCTTACGTGGTTGCTAGTTCCAATGCTGCCATCGTTGATAGTATCAACACGGTTGCTAAGTCCAATGCTACAATGGCAAGCATCTATGCTAACCAAGCAAGTACTGCTGCTGTTAATGGTCAATCAGATGATCAAATCAATGCCTTGAACAGTAGTGCTGCTAGTTATGCTGCTGCTGTTGTAAATGCTGAAAGTACTGCTAGTGCTTATACATCATCCGTTGCAACTGCTACTGCTAGTGCTAAGAGTGCTGCTGATAAGGCCGTTGCTGATGAGAACAGTGCCAATGCTGAAATGGGTGTTATCAGTAATGCCATGAATTCAGCTAACGCTGCCAGTGCTGCTGATAGTTCCGCATCGAAGGCTGCTAGTGAAGCCAGTTCTGCTGCTAGTGATGCTTCTGGTAAATCTGGTGCTGGTTCTAATTCTGCTAGTGCTAGTTCTGATGCATCTGCTGCATCCAGTGCTTCTAATGATGCTAGTTCTGCTGCTTCTAAGGCAGGTAGCAATGCTAGTGATGCATCCAAGGCTGCTAGTGAAGCTTCCTCAACTGCTTCTGCTGCTTCCAATAACCCAGCTGCTAAGAGTGCTGCTAGTGATGCAAGTAAGGCCGCTTCAACTGCCAGTTCTGCTGCTAGTGACGCAAGTATTGCATCGAGTGCCGCCAGTTCTGCTAATAGTACTGCTAGTTCCGCTGCTAGTGATGCATCTAATGCATCCAGTGCTGCTAGTTCTGCTGCTTCTGCTGCATCTAGTGCTGCTAGTGATGCAAGTAAAGCTGCACAAAGTGGGGACAGTTCCGCTGCTAGTTCCGCTGAAAGTAAAGCATCCAGTGCTGCTGCTAGTGCTTCTGCTGACAGTTCGGCTGCAAGCAAGGCTGCAAGTATTGCCAGTTCTGCTGCTTCCGATGCTAAGAGTGCTGCTTCCCGTGCTGACAACGATAGCTCGATCGCTAGTTCCGCTAATAGTGCTGCTAGTTCCGCTAACTCCGCTGCTTCTAGTGCTTCCAATGCTGCTAGTTCCGGTGCTTCTGGTAACTCCAGTGCTTCTGCTTCTGCTAATAGTATTGCCAGTGCAACAGGAAGTTATGCTTCTGGTGCTGATGCCGATGCTTCTAAAGCCAGCGTCGATGCCAGTGAAGCTAACTCCGCTGCTGTCGTAACTTCTGGTTACAACAGTACTGCTACGAGTGAAGCTGCTGTTGCTTCAAGCATTGCTTCTGCTAATGCTAAGAACAGTATCGTTAATAGTGCTAACCAAGCTGCCAGTTCTGCCGCTTCATTAGTTGCTAGTTACAATGCTGATGCTTCTAACCAAGCAAGTATCGCTACAAGTGCTTACCAAGTTGCTAGTGCTGCTGCTAAGAGTGCCGACCAAGCTAATACCAATACCACAACCGGGGTATCTAACGTTAATAACTTGATCAGTCAAGCTAATAGTGCCTTTGCTGCCGGAGATACTGCTGGTGGAACTCAATTTGCTAGTCAAGCAACTTCTGCTGCTGCATCCATGGCTCATTACCAAACTGATGCATCGAATGCTTCGATCGCTGCTAGTTCTGCTCGAGTAATTGCTGATAGTGCTGCTGCTAAGGCTAAGGCTGATGAACAATCTGCTTCTGATTACGCTAAGAGTGCTACCTCCGATGCTTCAAATGCTTCAAGTGCTGCTAGTCAAGCCAGTTCGGCCGCTAGTGGTTCAAGTTCTAATAGTAGTAATGCTTCCAGTGCTAAGAGTATTGCTAACAGTGCATCTACTGGTGCTTCAACTAATGCTAAGTTAGCAAGTCAATATGCTAGTGCTGCTGTTTCCTACGCTAAGATCGCTAATAGTGATACTGCTAGTGCTCAAACTGCTTACAACAGTGTTAGTGCTTTAGCTAGTCAAAATGCTGTTAATACTTCATTAGCTAGCTACGCTAAGATTGCAAGTGCAGCAATGAGTTCTGTTAATGCTGCTGATAGTGATGCTAATGTTCAATCTGGTATTGCTACTAGCGCTAATAGCTCAGCTCAAAGTATCAATTCTACTGATGCTGCTTTAGTTGCTGCTAATAGTAGTTATGTTGATGCCGTAAGTGTTGCTGATAGTAATGCTAACTCCGCTTACTTAGCTGGAAGTACTGCTGATGGCTATGGTGATAGCTATGCTAAAGCCGCTAGTGATGCTGTTTCAGCTGCTCAATCAACTGCTAACCAATTGGTTGCTAACTCCAGTGCAATTCAAAGTTACACTAACATCGCAAGTACTGCTGCTAGTCAAGCTTCCAATGATGTTCAAACCATCAGCTTGAACGCAAGTATTACTTCTAGTGCATCCAGTGCTGCTAGTTCTGCTGCTTCAGGTGGTTCTAGTGCTGCTAGTGGTAACAGCTCAGCTTCTAGTGCTGCTAGTTCTGCTGCTAGTGCGATCGTTATCGATGGTAACGTTGCTAGTGCTAATGCATCTAATGCTGCTAAGTACTCTGCAGAAGCCAGTTCTGCTGCTACAGTTGTAAGTAACACGACTTCAAGTGCTTCGAACGTTGCTAACGAGATCAATAGTTACTACAACAACAACACGACTGATTCTGTTCTTAAGAGTGCTCACGAAACTGCAACTAGTGCCATGAGTGCTATCAATAGTGCTAATAGTGATGCTCAAATTCAAAACAACACAGCATCCAGTGCTTACAGTGCGGTCGTTAGTCAAGTTAGTGTGATTGCTGCACAAAGTTCTGCAGTTGCAAGTGCTATCAGTGTTATTGCTTCTAACTCTATGAATGCTTCTGTTGCCCTTGCTGGTGGTAGTTACACTGCTGCATCTAGCTACACTGCAATTGCTGAATCCGCTGCTGCGGTTGCCAGTGATGATGCTGTAGTTGCATCTAGTGCTGCTGCTAATACGACTAGCTTAACTGGTGTTGCCAGTGTTGCTGCAAGCAAGGCAATCGATGATGAAAATACTGCTAGTTTAGCATTTAGTAAGATGAACAGTGCTGCTAGTGATGCTTCAAGTGCTAATAGTTCAGCTAATAGTAGTGCAGCTAGTTCCGCAAGTTCTGCTAGTTCTGCTGCTGCTTCTGGTAGCAAGCAAATCTTCAGTTTCGCAAGTACTGCTGATGCTGATGTAAATGCTGCAAGTATTGCTAATAGTACTGCTGCTAGTGCCGCTAGTGTTGTTGCTAGTGACAAAGCCGTTGCTGATCAAGATAGTGCGGTTATGAGTGGTTACATTGCTGCTAACTCCGGTAACTCCGCTATTGCCAGTGATGCGAAGGTATTCAGTTCTGCTAGTGCTGCTGTTTCAAATTACAATTCTGATGCTCAAGCACAAAAGAGTGCTGCCAGTTCTGCTTACAGTGTTGCTAGTTCTGCTGGTGTAATTGTTGATAGCATCAACGTTGCCGCTAAGTCCAACGAAGCCATGGCTAGTCTCTATGCTAGTCAAGCTGCTTCCGCTGTAACTGCTGGTTCATCTGCTCAAGCTACTACTTGGAACAGTATGGCTGCTAGTTACGCTAGTGATGTTACGAATGCTATCGGTTCTGCTAGTCAATACACTGCTTCTGTTGCTACTGCTACTTCAACTGCTCAAAGTGCTGCTAAACAAGCCGTTTCTGATGAAAGTGCTGCTTCTGATGAAATGAATACGATCAATGGGGCCATGAGTGCTGCTAGTGCTGCCAGTGCTGCTGATAGTTCCGCATCGAAGGCTGCTAGTGAAGCTAGTTCTGCTGCTAGTGATGCTTCTGGTGAATCCGGTGCTACTTCAAATGCATCCAGTGCTAATGATGATAGCTCTGCTGCTAATAGTGCATCTAGTGATGCCAGTTCTGCTGCTGCTGGTGCTGGTAGTGATGCCAGTGATGCTGGTTCCGCTGCAAGTGCTGCTGCCTCAACTGCTTCTAATGCTGGTGATAACCCAGCTGCTAAGAGTGCTGCAAGTGCTGCAAGCAAGGCTGCCTCAACTGCTAGTTCCGCTGCTAGTGATGCTTCGATCGCATCTAGTGCTGCTAATAGTGCATCTAGTGCGGCTAACAGTGCTAACAGTGCTGCTAATAGTGCCAACAGTGCTGCAAGCAAGGCTGCATCTACGGCTAGTTCCGCTGCTAACGCTGCATCTAAGGCTGCCCAAAGTGGTGACAGTTCCGCTGCTAGTGCTGCTGAAAGTACGGCTTCTAATGCTGCCAACAGTGCTTCTGCTGCCAGTTCTGCTGCTAAGAGTGCTGCTAACGATGCCAGTTCTGCTGCTTCTGCTGCTAAGAGTGCTGCTAGTCGGGCTGACAATGATAACTCCATTGCTAGTTCTGCTGATAATGACGCTAAGTCTGCTAATAGTGCTGCATCCAGTGCATCCAGTGCAGCAAGTTCCGCTGCTTCTGGTAACTCTAGTGCTTCTGGTTCTGCTTCCAGTATTGCCAACGCAACTAGCGTAATTGCTAGTGGTGCCGATGCTAATGCTAATGCTGCTAGTCAATATGCTAGTGAAGCTAATAGTGCGGCTGCTAAGACTTCTGGTTACCTTAGTGATGCCAATAGTCAAGCTGCGGTTGCTTCTGGTTTTGCCTCTGCTAACGCTACGAACAGCTTAGTTCAAAGTGCTAATAAGGCTGCTAGCGATGCTGCTTCTGCGGTTGCTAGTTTGAATACTGATGCTACTAGCCAAGCATCAATCGCAACTAGTGCTTACAAGGTAGCTAGTGCCGCTGCAAATAGTGCAGATCGTGATAATGCTAATGCAAGTGCCAGTGCATCAACTGTTAATAGTTATGTAGCTGCTGCAAATAGTGCATTTAGTGCCGGTAGTATTACTAATGGTAGTATCTTTGCTAGTCAAGCCAGTGCTACTGCCAAGGATATGATCAAGTATCAAAATGATGCAGTTGCTCAATCTGATGCTGCTTCATCTGCTACGATCGTTGCCTCTAACGCTGCTGCTAAGGCAATTGCCGATGAAAGTTCAGCTTCTGCTTATGCTCAAAGTGCTGCTTCTGATGCTAGTTCTGCATCCAGTGCTGCTAGTGGAGCAAGTTCCGCTGCTAGTGGTTCCAGTTCCAACAGTAGTGCTGCTAATTCCGCAAGTGCTATTGCTTATAGTATTGCTGCTGCTGCTAATACGAATGCTAGTTTAGCTGTTTCTTATGCTGGTGATGCTGGCTAAGTATGCAAGTATTGCTAATAGTGATACTAATAGTGCTCAAACTCAATTTACTAGTTTGACTAACTTAGTTAACCAAAACGAAAACAAGAATAACGCTGTCTTGAACAGTTACTACAATGTTGCTAGTTCCGCAATGGCTAGTTTAACTGCTGCTAATAGTGATGCTCAAGATCAAAAGAGTATCGCAAGTAATGCTGCCAGTGCTGCTCAATCAGTTAATGTTACTGATTCCGCATTAGTATCTGCTGTTAATAGTGCATCAAATGCCGTTAATGTAGCTGATAGTAATGCTAACTCCGCTTACTTAGCTGGAAACTTAAGTGCTGCTAGTCAATACTCAACGGCTGCTGTCTCTGATGTCGATGCTGCTAAGAGTGCGGTTGCTTCCTTAACTGCTAACTCTAGTGCAATTCAAAGTTACACTAATATTGCTAGTGATGCTGCTGCCAAGGCATCTGCTGATGTTAACACGATTAACATCAGTGCCAGTGCTGCATCGAGTGCTGCCAGTGGTGCCAGCTCTGCTGCATCGAGTGCTTCCGGTGGTTCTAAGTCCGCTAGTTCTGCATCCAGTGCTGCTAATTCTGCATCCAGTGCAATTGCATCTGTTGTAACTAAGGTTAATGCTGATGATGCTGATGCTACTAAGTATGCATCAATTGCATCCAGTGCTGCTGCTGTTGTTAGTGGTGATGTTACTACTAATAGTAGTGTTGCTGCTCAAATCAACAGTGAATTCAATGCTAACCCAAGTGATACTGTCATCAGAAGTGCCGCTTCGGTTGCATCGAGTGCAATGAGTGTCATCAACAGTGCTAACACCGATGCACAACTTCAAAATGCTACCGCATCCAGTGCTAAGGCAGGGGTTGATAGTGATGTTGCAGTTGTAAGTTCTGCTAACCAAGCTGCTTCATTTGCTAATTCATTAGCTAACCAATTCGCTAGTCAAGCTGCTTCCTACTACAATGCTGGTCAAAACAGTGTTGCTGATAATGGATTTACTTCTCAAGCTGTCAGTGCTGCATCAGTTGCTGTATCCAATGCTGATCTTGCTAAGAGTACTGCTTCTAATGCTGATAGCTTAACTAGTGATGGTAGTATTGCTGCAAGCAAGGCGGTTTCTGATGAAAGTGCTGCTAATGCTGCTGCACTTTCCATGAACGCTGCATCTAGTGCCGCATCTAGTGCTAATAGTTCTGCTAATAGTGGTGGTTCTAAGTCCGCTAGTTCCGCCAGTTCTGCTGCATCTAGTGCTTCTGCTACTATTTCTGGATTTGCTAGTGCTGCTAATGCTGATGCTCAAAACGCTGAAAGTTATGCTAGTGTTGCATCCAGTGCTGATAGTGATGTTAATAGTTACTCTGCTAATGCAAATTCAGCAACTTCAACTATTAACTCCATTCAAAGTGCTAACTCCAGTAACGCAAGTAATGCCGTAATCAATAGTGCTTCTAAAGCAATTGCTAGTGACAGTGCTTCAATTGCTAGTCTTACTAGCGACGCTGACAGTCAAAAGACAATTGCCAGTTCTGCTGCTAGTGTAGCTTCAACTGCTGCCAGTCAAGCTACTAAGGACAGCTTTGCTGCTAGTTCAAATGCCGCTATGGCAAGTATCTTTGCTAGTCAAGCTGTTTCAGCTATCAATAATGATCACAACAACAACGCTGCTGCTACATTCAATTCACAAGCTGCCAGTGCTGCTAGTGCTACTGAAGCTATCATTAGTGATGCTGCTAGCCAAGCTGATAGTGCTTCATCTGCTACGATTGTAGCATCAAAGGCTGCTGCTCAAGCTCAAAGTGATGACAGTGCTGCTAAGGCATTGAATGGTTCGATCAATGATGCTATTAAGTCCGCTAACGCTGCTAGTGCTGCTGATAGTGATGCTTCTAACGCATCCAGTGCTGCTAGTGAAGCATCTAGTGCTAACTCTGGTACTGATAGTGATTCTGCTGATACTAGTTCAGCTGCTAGCCAAGCTTCATCAACTGCTAGTTCCGCTGCTAGTGATGCATCCAGTGCTTCTAGCGATGCTAAGAGTGCTGCAAGTGATGCAAGCAAGGCTGCTTCTGCTGCTTCTGCTCATCCTGGTAACAGTACGATGAGTTCTGCTGCTAGTGCTGCCAGTTCTGCTGCTTCAACTGCCAGTTCTGCTGCTTCTGATGCATCCAGTGCTGCTAGTCAAGCAAGTTCAGCTGCATCTAAGGCTGCTAGTGATAACAGTAAGGCTGCTTCTGATGCAAGCAAGGCTGCTTCTGCTAATAGCATCGCATCTAGTGCGGCATCTAATGCTAGTTCTGCTGCTCAAAGTGGTGATAGTTCAACTGCTTCTAAGGACGCTTCGATCGCAAGTTCCGCTGCTAGTGACGCTAAGTCCGCTAGTGCTGATGCTTCATCTGCTGCTAGTGATGCTAAGAGTGCCAACAGTGATGCTTCATCTGCTGCTTCGAAGGCATCCAGTGCTAACTCAACTGCTAGTTCTGCATCTAGTGATGCTAGTTCCGCTAACTCTGCTGCATCTAGTGCATCTAGTGCGGCAAGTTCCGGTGCTTCTGGTAACTCCAGTGCTTCTAGTTCTGCTAATAGTATTTCTGCTGCAACTAGCATCGCTGCTTCTGGTGCCGATGCCAGTGCTAAGGACGCAAGCAAGTACGCTAGTCAAGCATCCAGTGCTGCTGTTAAGGTGGCTAGTTACAATGCTGATGCTACTAGTCAAGCTGCAGTTACTTCCGCAATTGCTTCTGCATATCCACAAAACAGTGTCATCAATAGTGATAATGCTGCTGCCAGTTCCGCTGCTGCTGCAATCAGTAGTTTGAATGCTGATGCTGCTAACCAAGCAAGCATTGCTGCTAGTGCTTACCAAGTTGCTAGTGCTGCTGCTTCAAGTGCTGATCAAGATAACGCCAATGCCGCTTCCGGTGCTAGTGTTGTTAATGGCTTTATCAGTCAAGCCAACACGGCATTCTCCAATGGTGATAACAATGGTGGAAGTACCTTTACTAGCTTAGCTAGTTCTGCGGTTACTTCAATGGCTAAGTACGAAACTGATGCAACTGTTCAATCTAGTGCTGCTAGTGCTGCAACTGTAGTTGCTTCTAAGGCTGCTGCTCAAGCAATTGCTGATGAAAGTTCTGCTGCTGCTTATGAATCCGCTGCTTCATCTGCTGCTAGTGGAGCAAGTAAGGCATCCAGTGCTGCTAGTTCCGCTTCTAACAACTCCGGTAACAACAGTTCTGCTGCAACTTCTGCTTCATCAATTGCTAATAGTATTGCTGCTGCTGATGCTAACAATGCTGCCTTAGCATCTGGTTATGCTTCTGAAGCTGTATCATACGCTGTGATCGCTAATAGCAATACTGCAATTGCCAATGGTCAATACAGTAGTTTGACGAGCTTAGTAAGTCAAAACCCTGCTAATAGTTCCTTAGCAAGCTATGCTGCAATTGCTAGTTCTGCGATGGCTTCATTAACTGCTGCTGATAGTGATGCTAATGTTCAATCTGGTATTGCTACTAAGGCTGCTAGTGCTGCTGAAAGTCTTGCTTCTGGTGATACTTCCTTAGTTGCTGCCATTTCAGCTGCTTCAGTTGCTGTAGCTACTGCTGATAGTCAAGCTAACTCCGCATACAACGCTGGTAATTCTGCTAATGGTGATGTTTACTCATCAGTTGCTGCTAGCCAAGTTGCTGCTGCTGAATCCATTGCTACAGTAATGAAGAACAACTCCAGTGCAATTCAAAGTTACACTACGGTTGCTTCCAATGCTGCTACTAAGGCTTCTGAAGATGCTCAAACTGTATCCATCAATGCTAGCGTAACTTCAAGTGCTTCAAGTGCTGCTAGTTCTGCTGCATCGAATGGCTCTAAGGGCTCCAAGTCCGCAAGTTCCGCATCTAGTGCTGCTGGTTCCGCTGCTAGTGCAACTACTTCTGATGTAAGTCTTGCTAGTGGTAACCAAATTGCTGCTTCAAGTTATGCTGCCGTTTCCGCTGCTTCCGTTGTAAGTTCCAATGCAATTATTAATAGTAGTGAAGCTGCTATCATCAACAGTTACATGAGCGACAACCCAAGCAATGCCGATATTAGTTCCGCTGCTGTAGTTGCATCCAGTGCAATGATCGTTATCAATAGTGCTAATAGTGATGCGCAAACTCAAAAGAGTATTGCTGCTAGTGCTGATAGCGCCGTTGATTCTCAAGTTGCCATCGTAAGTTCTGCTAATAGTGTTGCTCAAAATGCTAATACCTTTGCTAACCAATATGCTAGTGAAGCTGCTAGTGCTTACAATGCTGGTCAAACCACAACTGGTGATAACTTTACTTCACAAGCTTCTAGTGCTGCATCTGTTGCGGTTGCTAATGCTTCCGCTGCCAAGATTGCTGCTGATGCTACAACAAGCTTAACTTCTGTTGGTAGTATCGCTGCAAGCAAGGCTAAGGATGATGAAAATACTGCGAATGTTGCTTCTGCTGCTATGAGTAGTGCTGCAAGTTCCGCATCATCTGCTAACAGTTCTGCTGCTAAGGGTGGTTCCAGTGCTGCAAGTTCTGCTAGTGCGGCTGGTCAAAGTGCTTCTGCACAAGTTAACAGCTACGCAAGTGCTGCTAATGCTGATGCTGCTAACGCTGTTAAATATGCTAGCGAAGCATCTAGTGCTGATAGTGCTGTAAACAGTTACTCTGCTGATGCTGATCAACAAAGTAAGGCTATGGACGCCATTGTTTCTAACAACCCAAGTAACGCTGCTATTTCCAGTGCCGCTGCTAGATTGAATAGTGATACTTCTGCAATGACCAGTGTTAAGAATGATGCTGATGTTCAAAACAGTACTGCTAGTGCCAACGCTTTAGTTGCTCAATCTGCTGCTAGTCAAGCTAATGTGGACAGTCAAGTTGCAAGTTCTGCTGCTAATATGGCTAACACTTATGCAAGTCAAGCTGCTGCTGCTATCAATGCACATCACAATTCCGATGCTGCTGCATTAACTTCACAAGCTGAAAGTGCTGCTAGTCAAGCTATCAATGTTATCAGTGATGCTAGTTCTGCTGCTGCAACTGCTAAGAGTGCAACTGACAATGCTTCAGTTGCTGCAAGTAAGGCAATTGCTGATCAAGCTGCTGCTAAGTCATTAGATACTGATATCAGTGTTGCTGTTAACTCCGCTAATGCTGCTAGTGGTGCCGATAGTGATGCATCTAAGGCATCCAGTGCTGCCAGTCAAGCTTCGAACTCCGCTAATGGTAGTTCCGCTGCTGGTTCTAACTCTTCTAATGCCGGTTCTGATAGTTCTGATGCTAGTTCTGCTGCAAGCAAGGCTGGTAGTGATGCCAGTGGTGCTTCTAGCAATGCTTCAAATGCATCCAGTGCTGCCAGTGCTGCAAGCAAGGCTGCTTCTGATGCTTCTGGTAACAGTTCCGCTGCCAGTGATGCATCTAAGGCATCCAGTGCTGCTAGTCAAGCTAGTTCCGCTGCTAGCGATGCTAGTCACAGCTGCTAGTGATGCTAGTTCCGCATCCAGTGCCGCTAGTTCCGCAAGCAAGGCTGCTAGTTCCGCTGCTAGTGATGCTAGTTCCGCTGCCAGTGATGCTTCGAAGGCTGCTAGCGATGCTAGTTCTGCTGCTCAAAGTGGTAACAGTTCTGCCGCTAGTTCCGCTGCAAGCAAGGCTGCTAGTGATGCATCCAAGGCTGCTTCTGCTAGTTCCGCTGCATCTAGTGCTGCTAGTGATGCTTCAAGTGCTGCAAGCAAGGCTAAGAGCGCTGCATCCAAGGCTTCCGCTGATAGCTCAACTGCTTCCAGTGCCGCAAGTGCTGCCAGTTCTGCTGCTAGTGATGCTTCAAGTGCTGCTAGCTCTGGTAAGTCTGGTGCTAATTCTGCAAGCAATATTCCAGGATCTGCTGCTTCAACTGCCAGTGCAACTTCAGTAACTGCCGGTAAGGTCGATGCTGATGCTACTGCCGCCCAAAGCTATGCTGTGATCGCTAGTTCCGCTGCTAGTGTAACTTCTGGTTATAACAGTGCTGCGGTTAGTGAAGCTGCGATTGCTTCTAGCTTCGCCGCTGCTAATACGCAAAACAGCCTAGTAAACAGTGCCAACTCTGCTGCTAGTTCTGCTGCTTCAGCCGTTGCCAGTTACAATGCTGATGCACAAAGTCAATCATCAATTGCTGCTAGTGCTGCTAGTGTTGCTTCCGCTGCTGCTAACAAGGCTGATAATGATAATGCCAATACTTCTAATGCCGTTATCAATATCAATAGCTTAGCTAGCGTTGCCGTAAGCTACTACAATGCTGGTAACACCGCTAATGGTGATATCTATGCTGGTCAAGCTACTGCTTCAGCTAATGCATTGAAGGGCTACGAAAGTGATGCCACTGTTCAATTGAGTGTCGCTGACGCTGCAACTTCAACTGCTAAGTCGGCTGCATCTCAAGCCGTTGCCGATGAAAAGGCTGCTGGTAGTTTGTCTATCGATGTTAAATCCGATGCTTCCAACGCTTCTAGTGCTGCTAGTCAAGCTAGTGGTAACAGTTCCGCTGCTTCTAGCAATGCTTCATCTGCTAACTCCGCTGAAACAGTTACTAACAGTGCTGCATCTGGTGCTAATGCTAATGCATCTGCTGCTAATAGTTACGCTAGTGAAGCTAGATCTTACGCCGTAGTTGCAAATAGTGATACTGCTTCTGCTGAAAAGGCTAACGACAGTGTTGCTTCACTTGCATCTGCAAACTCCGCTAATGCTTCATTAGCTAGTTACGCTGCTGCTGCTAGTTCTGCTATTGCTGCTATCACATCTGCTGATAGTGATGCTAATAGTCAATCTGCTATCGCAACTAACGCTGCTAGTCTTGCTAACAGCATCAACGCTTCAACTGCTGCCTTAAGTGCTGCCGTTTCAAGTGCTTCTGATGCCGTTAGTGCTAATGATGCATCTGCAAACTCTGCTTACTTAGCAGGGGATGTCACATCTGCTTCTAGTTACGCTGCTGCAGCTAAGTCAGCTGTGATCGTTGCTAGTGTTAACGCTGCCTCCATGGTTGCTAACTCCACTGCAATTCAATCACAAACTGATATTGCTAGTTCCGCTGCTGCTCAAGCTGCTAAGGATGTTCAAACCATCGCACTTCAAGCTAGTGTAACTGCTAGTGCTTCAAGTGCTGCCAGTTCCGCTGCTAACGGTGGTAAGAGTGGTGCTAGTTCTGCTAATTCAGCATCCAGTGCTGCTAGTTCCGCTGCTAGTGCAACCTCTAACGATGTTAACCTTGCTAGTGCTAATAAGAGTGTCGCTGATAGTGCAACTTCAGTTGCCATCTCTGCTGCTTCCGTTGTTAGTGCTGACACGAGTGCTGGTAGTAATACTGCTGCTAAGATCAATAGCTTAGTTACGGTTGATCCTTCCAATGCTAGTCTTGCAAGTACCGCTTCTGATGCTAACAGTCAAATGGCCATCATCAATAGTGCTAATAGTGATGCTCAAGATCAAAAGAGTATCGCCATCAGTGCTGATAGTGCCGTTAACTCACAAGTTGCTGTGATCAGTGCTGCTAACTCCGCTGCTCAAAGTGCCAACAACATGGCTAACTTTATAGCTAGTCAAGCTGCTGCTAACTACAACAACGGTAACCTTGCTAGTGCTACTGCTCAAACTGCCCAAATCGAATCTTACGCATCTATCGCTAGTCAAAATGCTACGG
This sequence comes from Nicoliella sp. ESL1149, assembly GCF_058107265.1. NCBI lineage: Bacteria > Bacillati > Bacillota > Bacilli > Lactobacillales > Lactobacillaceae > Nicoliella > Nicoliella sp. ESL1149. The sequence continues at coordinate 533,200 of NZ_JBYLUE010000004.1, forward strand.
TTGCTGCTAGTGCAACTACCGCAACATCTAGCTTAACTAAGATCGCTGTTTCCGCTGCTAGTCAAGCGGTTGCTGATGAAAACACTGCCAAGGTTGCTTCTGCTTCCTTGAACTCTGCTTCCAATGCTGCTTCTAAGGCTGCTTCTGGTGCTAATAGTAGTGCTGCTAGTTCCGCTAATAGTGCTGCCAGTTCTGCTGCCAGTGATTCTGCTAGTGCTTCTGCATTCAACTCCGCTGCTCAAGCTGATGCTTCTGCTGCTCAAAGTTATGCTTCCGAAGCATCTAGTGCTGACAATGCCGTAACTAGTTACTCCAACGATGTTAATGCTCAAAGTGCTAACATGGCCAGCTTCGTTTCTGGTAACCCAAGCAACTCCGCAATTGCTAGTGCTGCTGCTGACTTGAACAGTGCTCAAAGTGCTATGAACAGCGTTAAGAGTGATGCTGATAGTCAAAACGCAATTGCTAGTTCCGCCGCTGCTGCTGCTAAGAACGATGCTAGTGCAACTGCTAGTGCTGCAACAGTTGCTAGTTCCGCTGCCAACATGGCCAGCTTCGTTGCTAGTCAAGCTGACTCCGCTGCTAGTGCTGGTAACACTTCCGCTGCTACCTCATTTGCTAATGCCGCTACTAGTTATGCTAATGCTGCTCACGCAGTCATCAGTGCTGCTGCATCTGCTAAGTCCGATGCTGACAGTATGACTGCCAGTGCTAAGGCTGCTGCTAGTGCTGCGATCGCTGATCAAGCTAAGGCTTCCGCTCTTGATAGCCAAGCTAAGGCTGATGTAACGAAGGCATCCATTGCTAGTGGTGCTGCTAGTCATGCATCTGATGCATCAAGCGCTGCTTCATCCGCAAGCTCCGCTAACTCTGGTGCTTCATCTGCTGCTTCTGGTGCAAGTTCTGCTAGTTCTGATGCTAGTTCCGCAAGTTCCGCTGCTAGTTCTGATTCCAGTGCTGCATCCAGTGCTGCAAGCAAGGCCAGCTCTGCTGCTAGTCAAGCTTCATCAACTGCTTCTGGTGCTTCTGGTAACTCCGCTGCTAGTTCTGCTGCTTCTAAGGCATCCAGTGCTGCAAGCAAGGCCAGTTCTGCTGCTAGTGATGCAAGTTCCGCTTCTAGCGAAGCAAGTTCCGCATCTAGTGAAGCCAGTTCCGCTGCAAGCAAGGCTAGTTCCGCTGCTAGTGATGCAAGTTCTGCTGCTAGTGAAGCATCCAGTGCTTCCAGTGCTGCTAGTTCCGCTGCTCAAAGTGGTAACAGTTCCGCTGCTAGTTCTGATGCATCTAAGGCATCTAGTGCTGCAAGTAAGGCATCTGCTGATAGCTCCGCTGCATCTAGTGCTTCATCTGCTGCATCCAGTGCTGCAAGTAAGGCATCCAGTGCTGCATCCAGAGCTTCATCTGATAACTCAACTGCCAGTTCTGCTGCTAGTGATGCTAGTTCCGCTAACTCCGCTGCATCCAGTGCTGCTAGTGCCGGTAAGTCCGGTGCAAGCAATACTAGTTCCGCTGCTAGTGATGCTAACTCCACTGCATCTGCAACTTCCGCAATTGCAGGCTCAGTTGATGCTAATGCTTCCTTAGCTGAAAGCTACGCTGCTGAAGCTAGTTCCGCTGCTAGTGTAACTGCTGGTTACAATAGTTTAGCAACTAGTCAAGCTGCCATTGCTTCAAGTTACGCTGCTGCTAATACTCAAAACAGTGCCGTAAACAGTGCTAACTCTGCTGCTAGTTCTGCTGCTTCAGCCGTTGCTAGTTACAACGCTGATGCACAAAGTCAAGCTGCTAAAGCATCTAATGCCGCAACTGCTGCCAGTGCCGCAGCTGTTAAGGCTGATAGTGATAATGCTGCTGCTTCTGCCGGAGCAGTCAATGTTACTAGCTTAGCTAGTCAAGCCGCTAGCGCTTACAATGCTGGTAACGAAACATTAGGTAGTGCTCTTAATGATCAAGCGGTTGCTTCCGCTGCTTCATTGAAGAGTTACGAAGCTAATGCGAATGCTCAATCAGTAATCGCTGCTTCTGCTACTACAGTTGCTTCGATCGCTGCTTCTAAGGCCATCGCTGATGAAAGTGCTGCTGCTAGTTATGAAGCTAGTGCATCTGCTGCTGCATCCAGTGCCGCTAATGGTGGTAACAGTGCTGCTTCAAGTGCTGCTAGTGCTGCTAGTTCCGAAGCATCAAATGCTTCTGCTCAAACATCTAAGTTTGCATCCGCTGCAAATGACGATGCTACGAAGGCAAGTATTGCTGCTAGCCAAGCATCCAGTGCTGACACGGCAGTAACTAGTTACTCTGCCGATGTTACTTCACAAAGTACTACGATGAGCAGTATCGTTGCTGGTAATCCAAGCAATGCTACGATCTCAAGTGCTGCTAGTGATTTGAACAGTGCTTCATCTGCTATGAACTCTGTTAAGAACGATGCCGATGCTCAAAACGCTGCTGCCAGTTCCGCTTACATCGTTGCTAGTTCTGCTGCTAGTGTTGCTGATAGTGCTTCCGTCGTTGCTAGTTCCAATGCTAACAATGCTTCGATCTTTATCAGTCAAGCTAACTCCGCAATGAGTGCTGGTAACATGGGCTCTGCTGCTAACTTCATCAGTCAAGCAACTAGTTACGCTAATGCTGCTAACGCCGTTATCAATGCTGCTAGTGATGCTAAGACGACTGCTGATAGTGCAACTTCAACTGCTCAAAGTGCTGCTAAGGCTGCAATCGCTGATCAAGCCAAGGCTAAGAGCTTAGATAGTCAAGTTAGTGCTGACGTAAGTTCTGCTGCTCAAGCTAGTTCCGCTGCAAGCAATGCTTCAAAGGCATCTAGCGATGCTTCATCCGCAAGTTCTGCTGCATCCAGTGCTGCTTCTAATAACAGTGGTGCTTCTAAGGCTGCATCGAGTGCTAACTCAGCATCGAGTGCAACTTCAAGTGCATCGAGTGCTGCCAGTTCTGCTGCTTCTGGAGCAAGTTCCGCTGCTAGTGATGCTTCCAAGGCTGCTTCTGGTGCTTCTGGTAACAGTGCTGCCAGTTCTGCTGCTTCGAAGGCATCCAGCGCTGCTTCAACTGCTTCATCTGCTGCTAGTCAAGCATCTAGTGATTCTAGTGCTGCTAGTTCAGATGCTAGTCAAGCATCTAGTGAATCCAGTGCTGCCAGCTCTGCTGCTAGTCAAGCTAGTTCCGCCGCAAGTCAAGCATCCAGTGATTCTAGTGCCGCAAGTTCTGCTGCTCAAAGTGGTAACAGTTCTGCTGCATCTAGTGCCGCTAGTGATGCAAGCAAGCACGCTAGTGAAGCTAGTTCCGCTGCTAGTGCTGCATCCAGTGCTGCCAGTGCTGCTAGTTCACATGCTAGCGATGCTAGTTCTGCTGCTAGTGATGCTTCTAAGGCTGCTTCAATTGCATCTAGTGCAAGTTCAACTGCTTCAAGTGCTGCTAGTGATGCTAGTCAAGCCAGTTCCGCTGCTAAGTCAGCAAGTTCTGCTGCTAGTGATGCTAGTTCCGCAAGTTCCAACAGTTCCGCTGCTAGTTCTGCAAATAGTGGTGCCAGCTCCGCTGCTTCTGGTGCTTCAAGCAACTCCAGTGCTGCATCCAGTGCCGCAAGCAATGCCAGTTCTGCTGCTTCTGGAGCAAGTTCTGCTGCTAGTCAAGCCAGTTCTGCTGCCTCTGCTGCTTCTGGTAACAGTGCCGCCAGTTCTGCTGCTAGTCAAGCCAGTTCCGCTGCTTCGAAGGCATCCAGTGCTGCAAGCAAGGCTGCTAGTGATAACAGCGATGCTTCAAGTGCTGCCTCCGCTGCTTCAAGCGCTGCTAGTGATGCCAGTTCCGCATCCAGTGCTGCCAGCTCCGCTGCTAGTCAAGCATCGAGTGCTGCTTCTGCCGCTAGTTCTGCTGCCCAAAGTGGTGACAGTTCCGCTGCATCCAGTGCCGCTTCGATCGCATCGAGTGCAAGTTCCGCTGCATCGAGTGCTGCTTCTGCTGCATCGAGTGCTGCTTCTAAGGCATCGAGTGAAAGCTCTGCTGCCTCTAAGGCTGCTAGTGATGCAAGTTCTGCTGCTAGTGAAGCATCCAGTGCTTCTAACGCTGCTAGTTCCGCCGCTTCTAAGGCCGCTAGCGATGCTAGTTCCGCTACAAGTGGTGCAAGCAATGCTGCTAACTCCGCTGCTAGTGATGCTTCTAAGGCTGCTAGTGATGCTTCTGGTGCTAAATCAGATGCTTCCGCTGCATCCAGAGCTGCTAGTTCTGCTGGTTCCGCATCATCTGCAACGAACTCCATTGCTTCTAAGACCGATTCAATGAGTTCCAGTGCTGCAAGCATGGCTTCTAACAACCCTGCTAACAGCGTCATCAGTAGTGCTGCTGATGTAATCAGTTCCGCTGCTTCTGATGCCGATAGTGCTAACTCAGATGCTAGTTCTGCTGCTTCAACTGCTAGTTCTGCTGCTAGTGATGCTAACTCTGCTGCTAGTGATGCTTCTAATGCTGCAAGCATTGCCAGTTCCGCTGCTAAGGCTGCTAGTTCTGCTGCTGCTCATGGAGATGCTTCTGGTGCTTCATCCGCTGCTGCAATTGCTAGTTCCGCTGATAGTAAGGCTAGTGCCGATAGTAGTACTGCTAGTGCTGATCGTTCTGCTGCTGAATCTGCTAATAGTGCTGCTCAAAGTGATAAGAGCATTGCTAGTTCCGCTGCTTCCGCTGCTAACAGCGCAAGCAAGGCAATTAGCCAAGCTGCTAAGGCTCAAACCAGTGGTGCTTCATCCGCTGCTAGTGCTTCATCTGCCGCATCCAGTGCTAATAGTGCTGATAGTGCTATCATCGATAGTGTCAACAGCATGTCTAATGATCTTAACAGTTACTCCATTGCTACTAGCGAAGCTGCTAGTGCTTCTAGAAGTTACGTCAGCTTAGCAATGAGTGCTGCTAGTCAAGCTGCTAAGGCTGCTGCAGTCAACGAAAGTGATAATGCTGTTATCGCTGGACTTGCTAGTGATGCTGAACAACAAGTCAGCTTAGCTAGTGCTGCTGATCAATTAGCTGAACAAGAATCTGCTCGGGCTAACGGTGCTTCCTTAGTTGGTAGTGTTGCTGCTAGTGCGGCTGTTCAAAATTACTTGATCGGTAGTTCTGCTGCTGATGATGCTTCCAAGTATGCTAGTGCTGAACAATCAGCTCGTGCTGAAGGTAACGTTTCATTAACTGAAACTTACGATTCATTGTTGAACAGTGCTGCTAGTGTTGTAACTAGTGCTTACAAGCTCAACTCACGCAGCGCAATGTCTACTATGACTTCCGCTGTTAAGACTGCTAGTCTTGCTGCTGCCTCTGCAAACAGTGATGAAGCCAATGCTTCAATTGCTGCTTCCAAGGCTGTGGCTGACCTCGTTAGTGCTGATAGCTTAACTTCTGCTTCTGCTAATGCCGGTAGTAGTGCTGCCAATACTCCAATTGCTAGTGCTGCTGCAATGAACGCATCTGCTAGTGCAAATGCTTCTGGTGCTCGCATGAACGCCGATGCTGCTGATAGCTACGCTAAGATGGCCAGTGTCGTTGCTAGTCAAATGGCTAGTGAAGCTGCTCAAGCACAACAAAGTGCTGCCGCAGTTCAAAGCGATGCCAACTTGTTCCCTGGTAATGCTTCCTTAGCTAGTCTTGCTTCTAATGCTTCTAACGCTGCTAATAGCGCTTCCGCATTAGCTAACCAAGCTAGTCAAGAAGCTCAAAAGACTAGTTCCAATGCTAGTCGGGCTGATCAAGCTGCTAATGATGCTGCTATCAATGCTGCTTTGGCAAGTCAAGCTGCTTCCTTAGTTGATAAGAATGCTGCTCAAGCTTCCATGGCTTACGCATTTGGTAACAACGTCTTAGGGGATGCTTACTTGAAGCAAGCTAGTTACGCTATGAATGCTTTAAGTGCTGCTGAATCACAAACAGCTGTTAACTCCGCTGTTGCTAGTGTTGCTACTGATGGTAGTCATTCTGGTGGTTCTAACGTCAACTCATTAGCTACAAGTGCTGTTAAGTTGAATACCAGAACTGCTACTGACAAGGTCAAGGCTGATCAAATCGTTAACGAGATCAACTCTGAAGTTGCTGCTGTTAACAACGTTAAGAGCGCTGCTGACAGTAAGGCTGCTGCTGGTTCATTAAGTGTTAGTGCTGCTAGTGCTTCTGCTAGTCTTGCTGGTAGTTACGCTAACCAAGCTAGTGCTGGTTATCAAAGTATGATCACCACTGCTGGTCAAGCTCAAGCTAACATCAACTTGTTGAGTGGTTTTGCTGCTAATAGTCAACAAAACGTTGTGGTTGCTAGTGCTAAAGCTGCTGCTGATAGTGCTAACGCTCGGATCAACAACTTGACGACTGCTGCTAGTTCCGCTACGGTCGTTGCTAGCCAAGCTTATGCTAGCGCATTGAACTTGGTTGCAAGTACTGTTGCTAATAACAACAGTGCTCAATCAGCTGTTACAGCTGCTAATGATGCTGCCAAAGATGCTGTTAATGCTTATCAAAGCGGTGATAACAATGCTGCTAGATTAGCTGCCAGTGTTGAAGGTGACTCTGCAAATGTTAACATGTTCACTTCCATGGCTGCTAGTGCTGCTAGTGCTACGAATGGTGAAACAGTTAAGGCTTCTGATGCTGCTAAGGCAGTTTCCGATGCTGCTGCTGGTATCGATGTTCCAATGAGCATTGTTGCTAGTGCCGCTTCCGTTGCTTCAAACAACGTTAGTGTTGCTAACTCCATCATGGCCAATACTAATTCAATCGTTAGTTCTGGAAATGACCACGCTGCTCAAGTTAGTGCCGATGCAAATAGTATCATTGCTTCATTATTTGCTGGTATTAACAATGTTACTGTTACTGATGGGGATGATTTCGACAGAATGGGTGATGACAACGATGCTCAAACAGTTTCCGCAACTCAAGGCTTCGGTGCTGTTCGGACATTCGGTGCAACTTCATCCAGTGCATCCGCTGCTAGTTCCGCTACTAACTATGATTCGATCATTGCTAGTGCTAGTGCTGCTGCTAGTTCAGAAGCTGCTAAGTTTAGTGCTGCTTCAATTGCAGCATCTAAGTACGCATCTGCTGCTGATAGAGAAGGTAATTCTGTAAAGGCACAAGCAGTTTCTAATGCAAGTGCTCAAAGTGCTATGCAATCTGCTCAATCACTTGCTAAGTCATATCAAGCTAAGGGTGAAATAGCTCAACTAGAATCTGAAAATAATGTTGCTGCTTCATACGCTGCTCAAATCAAGGATGTTTCAGCTGCTAATATTGCTATTTCAGTAGCATCATCTGCTGCTAAATCTGAAGCTTCAATTGCATCTAGTGCAGCTACTGCAGAATCAACTGCTAAATCAATTGCATCTTCTGCTTCAAGTGCATCCGCAAAGAGCTCCGCATCATCCAGTAGTTCTAGCTCTGCATCATCCAGCAGTTCCAGTTCTAGCTCCGCTTCATCTAACAGTAGTCATGCTAGTTCCGCATCATCCAGTAGCTCCAGTTCTAGTTCTGCATCATCCAACAGTAGTCACGCTAGTTCCGCATCATCCAGCAGTTCTAATTCCAGTTCTGCTTCATCGAACGGAAGCTCAGCTACTCCATCCAGTTCTAGTTCCAATGGTTCCGGTTCTGCCTCCAATGGTGGTAACTCAGGATCCAATGGTTCCGGTTCTGCTTCCAATGGTGGTAACTCAGGATCCAATGGTTCTGGCTCTACTTCAAATGGTGGTAACTCTGGTTCTAATAACGGTTCAAGTTCTGCTTCTAACGGTAGTAACTCTAGTTCCAATGGCTCCAGTGCTGCATCATCCAACAGTAGTCATGCTAGTTCAAGTGCTTCTAGCGCTTCGAATGGTGGTAACAGTAGTGCTTCTAACGGTAGTAATGCTAGTTCTGCTTCATCGAACGCAAGCTCTGCTGCAGACAAGTTAGTTCCTGTAACTAAACATCTTTACAGTACTCGTGGGGTTCAACTTTACAGTCAACCTGATCTTAAGAGTGCTAAGGGTGCTTATTACAAGGCTGAAAAACTTGCTGATGCCAAGGTATTCAGAGTTGTTGGCAAGATCACAAAGAATGGTAAGACGTTCTACAAATTAGCAAATGGTAAGTACATTCTCGCTAATGTACATCTTCACGATGTTTACTACGAAAAGGCTGATAAAGTTAGATTAGTCAAAGTTACTAAACGTGGTGGAATCCAAATCCATTCAACCAAAGACTTTAGCGATAAAGGTAAATGGGTTGCTAAGGGACGTAAGTTCAAGATCGTTAAGACGGTAAGACAAGGTACCATTACTCGTTTCTATCTTAGCGATGGACGTTACATTACCAGTAATAAGAAGTGCGTTAAATCATTACTTTAATCACTTCTGATTAATTAAAAAAGACATCTCCAAAAGGGGATGTCTTTTTTTGTGTTCTATATAGATAGTATTATAAAATGAATATAATACTTATTTACTTTAACTTATATAAAAATAAAACTAATTAAAATGTTAATAAAATTCCCTCAACAAGGAATAATTATCTTAATAGTATTATTTACTTTAATATGAATTTAGAGATGAATAGAGCGATTTTTAGCAGAAAATTAGACTATTTTTCATATTATTAGTCAATATAAAATAATTTTATCATTATTAATGAGCATGATAATTTGACCTTTAGTATATTCATAGATTTGACGGGACTCTTAAAATAAGCTACAATAATATCTTGTTAATAATGATATGGCGGTATTGGTGAAGGGGTTAACACACTGGTTTGTGGATCCAGCACGCGTGGGTTCGATTCCCACATACCGCCTAAGTAGGCATTCCTGAAAAGGGATGCTTTTTTTGTGTCATTTTACATGTATATTTATAATATTTTACTTTAACTTAAAAATAAAAAAATAAATAATAAAAAAACATTTCACATCAACTTATGTTCTTTTCTACGTATTTAATCCTATGTGCTATTAAAAGAGGTGGAGCAGGATGGATTTAAAATACATTATGGAACATGGGGATATTCGAGCGGCTTATGTGTTGGGGTGTTTGGAGGAACGGATGCGCTTAGCTTATCGATATATGCATCCGGAAGAAGCTTTCATTACATACCCAATGGAAGAACTTAGTCATCAGTTGGAAGTATCTGTAGTTCAGTGTGTCCAGATCATGGATCGTTTAGAAGCGCAGGGGTACTTAAAACGAAAACATGATCTAGCAGGACCTGACAAATTATATTTACCACGGCTCAAATTAACTAGTTCCTAATCAAAACTAAATAATTTAAGTTAGCACTAGCTTTATGGAAAATAAAGCATCTTTTTAGACTAAATGATTGCTTTTAAATGGGAAAAGAATATATTAAGGGTAGTTCGAGAAACTAAGTTTTGATAGTCTCCCGATGATCGTGAAAAGGAGTGGAATAGAATGAAGAAAGAAATTACCGCAGCCGTCGTTGATGAACGTAACGCCGCCTTTAAGTTAGAAAAAGTAGATTTAGATGATGAATTAGATAGCAATGAAGTGCTCGTTCACATGGTCGCTTCTGGGATCTGTCATACTGATGAAACTGTCCGGAACGGAGATGTTGATGGACAAACTGGGACCTTCCCTTATCCTGCAATTGCTGGACATGAAGGGGCTGGGATCGTTGAAAAAGTTGGTAACGATGTCAAGGGTATCGAAGCCGGTGATCATGTTGTTCTAAGTTATGCTTATGATGGAACTTGTAAGAACTGTCTTGCTGGTTTTCCAGCTAGTTGTGTGAACTGGGGTAAATTGAATGCTTGTGGAGTTCGTGCAAACGGTAAACATGCTTTCTTTGCCAAAGATGGTTCACCTATTTCGAATTTCTTTGATCAATCTAGTTTTACGACTGAAACGATCGTTAACGACCGTAATATTATCAAGGTTCCTAAGGATATCGATCTTCGTAAGGTAGGACCTTTAGGTTGTGGTTTTGTTACCGGTGCTGGAACTATCTTCAACGCTTTGAAACCAGCTCCTGGTTCTTCGATCGTTATCATGGGAACTGGAGCTGTTGGTCTCGGTGCTTTAATGGCTGCTAAGATCATGGGTTGTTCTAAGATAATTGGTGTTAACCACCATGATGCCCGGTTGGAAGTTGCTAAGAAGTTAGGAGCAACCGATGTGATCAATAATGCGAAGACCGATTGGATCAAAGCGGTTCAAGATCTTACTGATGGCTTAGGTGCAGATTATGTTGTTGATACGACTGGTTTGACTAAGTTACAAGAAGAATGTGTGACAGCCGCCTTAGCTCCTGGTGGTCATTTTGCGCCATTAGCAGTTACTCAACATAGTATGACCGTTAACCCATGGACTGATCTTGAAGCTAGTCAAAAACATATTGATGGGGTCTTAATGGGTAATGCAGTTCCTCAAATTACGATCAAGAAATTGATCGAATTCTGGCAAGCAGGGAACTTCCCATTTGATACGTTGGAAAAGACTTTTGATTTTAAAGACATTAATGAAGCCGATAAAGCTTCTAACGATGGCTCTGTTATTAAACCAATTTTGATCATCGACAAGGACTATGTTCCTGGAAAATAATTAAAAATTAAAATCGTTCAAGAGTAAAAATTTCATTTCGTAATTGGACGAAAGCAAAAAGCTTATTGGTGAATTCCAGTAAGCTTTTTTATTGTTAAAAGTTATGATTTGCAACTAAAAAAGTATCGGGATGCATACGGATAAAAAGTGTTGCTATTACGAATGGGATAAAAAGAATGGTTTGTCACTTTTTTTAAAAGTTATTTGATGAAAAAAGCTGTTCGCTCAAAAATTGTTCATAGCCATGAATAATAGGTCTAGTAACTAATTCGAACATCAAAAAATGAGATTAAAATTTGTAAATCGATGTTATTGATGGGTGACACTTTTAAAACGTTTGTACCTTAGAAGTAAAAATTGTTATTATAAAGCATGTTACTAACTGGTAGGAAAAATATTTTGAGTCCCATGATCAGTTCTGACTATGTGGGTAGGTCAGATGAAAGGATATACGATAAGTCCAATAAAGCTATTTTTATATATGGATGGAGTCTTAATTATGGGAAAGAAAATTACTAAAATATGTCTATTGGTAAGTGTCTTATTATTTTTTATAGTAGGGGGAGTATTACCTGCTAGTGCTAATACTAAAATTACTATTACGACTAGTAAGAAAACTAACAGTTCTAATAGTGGTGCCAATAATATTGTTCGATCTAATAACAATTTAAAGATCGTAGCTCAACATAAACTTGCTAATCAAACCTATAACAAGAGTTTGACTGGGATGCGATGGATCTTTCACCGGCCTAGTGGGTTAGCGAATGCCAAATTGATTTCGCACCATGGAGCTGATGTGAATAAGTTGACCAATCAAAGGAGCTCAGTGTTCATGACTTATCAAGTGGCACAAAGGAATGATGTCACTTTAAATGAACCCTTATAAGTAGTGGTTTCTCAACATCACAGTGTTTGGGGATGGATTCGTGCTGATGGGATCAAAGCTGCTCCAATCGTTACGAATGCTTTTATTAAAGTTAAGATCACTAATATAAAGATGATCAATGATCATAACTATAACCACGTTTTGAATGGTAAAGCACGCGTGTTTAATAAACCTAGTGCATTGAACGGTGCCACCGATAACAGCAATGCAAGTTGATGTTATCCTTAGCAGCAGCAAGGCGCACGATTTAGAGTGCAAAGAATTGCTAAGACAAATGATGGCAATACCTATTATCAGATTGACTCGTTACATCATACACTTAAGGGATTGTCATAAGTAGCGGTCTAGTTCCATCGTAATTATTAATCAAATTAGATTCAATAAAAAAACATCAATGTAAAAATTTAACGTTCATGTTTCATTTGGAAGAGCACCGTAGATTGGAATCTTCAGGACTGGAATAATAAAGGCGATAATTTTTGATTTATAATTATATAATTGTAATTAATTATATTTTACTTTAACTTTAAATAAACAAAAATAACAAAACAAATTAACTAAAAACTTGCAACAAAGTTAAAAATGATTTATTATGAAGATGCTTAAGGAATTATGAATCAGTTAAATAATTGGCTAAGATGTTTAGATAAGTCTCACGGGCTCAGTTGCCCAGGACTTATCTTTTTTTATTTTAAAAAGCAACGACTGACAAGTAATTTTACTTGTCAGCTATCAAAATTTACAATATTAATAATTAAGAACACTACCAAATTTAATTAAAGGCTTTTTATTAAAATAATTGACTTTATTTTCTTTTGGCCTAGAATATATATTAATTAATTTCGTAATTAAACAAAATGAGCAGCAGAGTAATTCGTTCTGTGGGTCCAGAAAATCGTCACTGGCTGTGAGACGATCGAAGCGGACGAATGAAGATGGGTTGTGATTTGGCATTGTCAATGAGGCAATGATGGCTTGGCACTTCATTACTAGTGCACGCGTTGTTAGACAGTTAGTGAGGGATGCAGCTTGAACTGTATCTGAATTAGAATGGTACCACGGTTACCCCGTTTCTATTAATTTAGAAGCGGGGAGCGTTAGTTTTTTACGAAATTAAGGTAATCAGGAATATATTCAGTGTGTTATCAATACTTATACGATCAACTTAGTTGTGATCATATTTTTAAATAACGTTGACCAAGAAAGGATGTTGAACGATGAAATACGCAATTTTAGGTGCTGGGGGCATGGGCCTTCATTTTGGAACATTATTACAAGAAGTAGGGTATCAAGTTGACTTTATCGATACTTGGGAACCTCAAGTTGAAACGATCAGGAAACAACATGGTGTTTACGTTTCACGCACGAGGCCAAGGACGTCATTTATTAACGATCGACAATATTTATTACCAGTGAAGAATATCATGGGCATCCTGATGTTGTGATCCCATTTACCAAACAATCGGTCTGTCAGAAATGCTTAAACGTTGTGCTCATTTCTTCAATGATGACCAATATGCGGTCACTTTAATGAATGGGATGGGTCATAGCTTGAAAAGATCGATTCAATATTTCCCTAAACAACATGTGATCTAAATCACCGTTTTTGATCGGTAGTATCTTGGCACTAAACCTGGGGATGTTGATTATGTAGCGAAAAAAGGGACTGGTTCCTGTAATCTAGCTAATCAAACCGAAAAAGTTGATGCTACGACTAAAGAAATTGCTAAAGAATTTACTGAAGCAGGATTGAACGCTAGTATCCATACTAATTTCATGGGAACGTTATTGACACCTTAAAGTCATCTTCAATTCCGTCTTGAACAGTCTTTCCACTAGTTTCCAGCTTTAGGTGCCTATGGTGAATTCATCGAAGCGCCTTCAGCTAAATCGATGAGATATCGACCTGATTAATGAAGCGTTCGATGTTTGTGAACGAGCTGGGATCGAACTATTGAATACGCGTGAAGAAAATGGCAAGTAATCTATCATACTGCCCATGACGTTAATCCAGAACATTATCCTTCAATGTACCAAGATCTGGTAACTGACCGACCAACCGAAGTTGAATACATTAATGGCTATATTTATCGCTTAGGCCTTAAGCATGGCTATATTGCACATAATCATAAGTTCGCAATTGGATTAGTTCACTTGGCAGACAAAATTGCAGCAAATTCGCGGAGACCAAGCTAAATAAGTTCAAGCTAATTATGCATTTATTGAAATGTTTAGTGAGGCTTTCTCTAGGCGGCATCCTTTTGAGATGATGGTTCTAACGAATAGTTTAGCTGTTAGATTGAATTTAACGATGGGGATGCCTAATTGTGGAAACATTTAAAAAGGGCCTTGCAGAAGGAGGGAATCATTGATGGATCTAAAACAACAATTACAACATTTGAATCAAAAAGTGCAAACGATGCAATCAAATCAAATCGTTGATTTTAATATGCATGATCGCAATATTCCAGGACTGATCATCACTTACTTATGGGGAACCAGCATTTTCCGACGCCAGAACACATTAAATCAGCTGCCATCCTTAGCAATCAATGATGACCAAAGTCATTATACTGATCTTCGCTGGGTATGAACCATTACTTCAACGCTGCTAAATTTCTTCACGATAAATATGACCTTGATTATGATCCAGCATGATCAGATCATTACAACGGTAGGGGTAGCAGAAGGAATCCATGATGTTTTTACGTCACTCTTATTGAACCCCGGAGATGAAGTCATCGTTCCTACCCCAACATATCCACTCTATGCGGCTAATATCAATTTTTGCGGTGGTGACCACCGATCTTTATCAATACCGCAAAAGATGACTTCATTTTGACCCCAGAGCGATATACAGGCCTTAAAAGACCATCCTAAAGCCAAAGCAGTGATCATTAATTACCTAACAATCCAGTCGGCAATACCTATACTAAAGACCAGTTAACAGCGCTAGCCAATGTGATTAAACAACATAATATCATCATTGATCAGTGATGAGACTATAGTGAACAGCCTTTACGATGAACCTCATTTTTCAATCGCTAAGATCCTGCCAGAACAAACGATTCTTTTAAATGGAGCTTCAAAAACGTTCGCAATGACTGGCTGGAGAATCAGTTAAGATAACATCTGCTTCAACAGTTGGGTTTCCATTGATCAAAAAAATTAATGCGGTCAATCATACTTTAATCACGACTCATGCAACTAATAATGCAGAATATGCGGCTAGTGAGGCATTCTTACATGGTGAAGATGATGCTGAACCAATGAAATTATCTTAAACGATAGAGCTTTGTTACGGGATGGTTTAACGAAAGCCGGTTTTTTAAGTCCTGAACCAACAGGGGCTTTTTACATCGTTTTAATGTTCAATAGATCCCTGCTAAATATGGCCATGATAGTGTCGCATTTGCATTACGGCTAGCTAAAGAAGCTAAAGTTGGTGTCATGCCGGGGGTAATCTTTGGACCTGGTGGAGAAGGTTATCTTCGTTTTAGTTATGCCGCTAGTAGTGATGATCTTAAAAAAGTAGTTGCACAGATTCAACAGTTCGTTGATAATAATTAGTTGAGATGAAAAAATAAATTAATTTACGAATGTCCTTGCATTATCTAAGAAAAGAACTATTATAAAGATGCTTAGGACCGATTCCTGAATCAGTTGAATAACTGGCTAAGATGTTTAGATAGATTTCACGGGATTAAGTTCCCAGAATCTATCTTTTTTATGCTCTAATTAAAAATATATAATGATTCATTTTTGGAGGGTATGCTTGATATATCTAATTTAAATAATTAATTTAAATTAGACTTAGATTTACTTGCATTTTATAAATAAATGGACTACTATAAAGATACTTAAGGAATTATGAATCAGTTGAATAACTGGCTAAGGTATTTAGATAAGTCTCACGGGCTCAGTTGCCCAGGACTTATCTTTTTTTATTTCAAAAAGTAATTAGCTGACAAGTAAAAATACTTGCTCACTAACGAATTAATGGTATTGTATTTTCAACAGATGAATCTATTTATTTATTTTATATTTTATTAGGGATGTCACTTGCGTTTTTAAATAAAAGAACTATTATGAAGATGCTTAAGGAATTATGAATCAGTTGAATAACTGGCTAAGAGTTAAGGATGAAACTGATTACATTCCAGGATTTATCTTTTTTATTTAACATTTATAAAAAAATGTAAGTGGATATATTTTACTTTAACTTAATAAAACAAAAAACAAATAAACTATACAACAAAACAATGAATGATCGTCTCTATTTGTATCCTGAATAGTCTAAATAATGTCTTAAATGTTGCTTTATCCACAGTAATATTAACAATAGTAAAACATCTTAATTAATCAATAATAATAGATTCCGGCATTTAAAAAATTTTGTTTAATAAGTTTGTACATTATATATAAAAACATAACCAAACTTTGCATTATTATTAATCATTTAACGTTATTTTTATCCTATGTCACTGTTAGTATGTAATCGTGATAATAGGAATGCCGTTGAAACAGGGATGAATGATCGTAGTTTTAAGGGATGGCACTTTCAAGAAATCAATGTTTATTATCTCATCGAAGTCGTCTAAACCCTGGGCCTTTTGACGGT